>JAGBNQ010000073.1 GCA_017634275.1 Ruminococcus sp.
AAAAAAGAATAAAGAATAAATAATAAAAGATGTGTCCGCCTTTGGCGGACAGATGCCCATTCGGGCTTGTAAAGGCACATACCGAAGGGGGTTCGGGGGGGTTTCCGTTCGCCCCCCGTACCCCCTTCGGGTTCGCATCGGCAAAGCCCCAACAAACTCCAATTTTCCTTTCCCTCTTGATAACTTTACCAAAATGGTGTATAATATCATTATAGCATCTTTAGAAAGGAAGAAATTTATGGCTGAAAAAAGAATACCTAAAAGAAATGAGATAGATAAGGAATTTACCTGGGCGATAGAGGATATTTACCCGACTGATGAGGCATGGGCTGATGACCTTGTGAGGCTTAAGGCTATGCCCGAAAGGATAGCTGCATTCAAGGGAAGGCTGTCGGAAAGCGGAGATACCTTGCTTGAATTTTTAAGGCTTTCCGATGAGATCTCCGTGCTGGTGGACAGCCTTGCAAATTACGCGCAGAGAAAGAGCGATGAGGATACCGCTGTTTCCAAATATCAGGCTATGACGGGGCAGCTTATGAGCTGCTATGTTGAGATAAACTCTGCAGGCAGCTTTGAAACGCCCGAGCTTATCGCAATTTCCGATGAGAGAATGGCAAAGCTTTACAAAGAGCAGCCCGAGCTTGAACTCTACAGGCTCAACCTTGACAGAGTAAGGCGCAAAAAAGCCCACGTCCTCTCGGAAAACGAGGAAAAGATACTTGCGCTTGCAGGCGATGCACTAAGCACCCCAGAGAATATCTTCTCGATGTTTTCCGATGCCGACCTTAAGTTCCCCGATGCTCTTGATAAGGACGGGGTCGCTCATCAGGTAACTCACGGCAGCTATACACCCCTTATGCAGCAGTCTGACAGGGTGCTTAGAAAGAGCGCCTTTGAGTCGATGTATCACACCTATGACAAGTTCAAAAACACTATGGCATCGACCCTTTCTGCGCAGATAAAAAGCGTGCAGTTCTATTCAAAGGCAAGAAAGTATAACTCCTCGCTTGAGGCATCTCTTGAGGCTCACGAGGTTCCCGTAGAGGTCTACACAAATCTTATTGAGGCCGTTCATCAGAATATGCACTATATGTATGACTACGTTGCCCTGAGGAAAAAGCTTATGGGGCTTGACGAGCTGCATTTTTATGACCTCTACTCCCACATAGTTTCTGACGTTGAGATGAAGATAACCTTTGAGGAGGCTAAGGAAACAGTTCTCAAAGCGCTTGCGCCTATGGGCGAGGATTACCTGAACATCATGCGCGAGGGCTTTAATAACCGCTGGATAGACGTTTATGAAAACGAGGGCAAAACGAGCGGCGCATATTCAGCAGGCGCAAGAGTTCACCCGTTTGTAATGCTAAATCACAAGGATACGCTCAATTGTATGTTTACATTGGCACACGAAATGGGTCACGCGATACATTCCTACCTTTCTAACAAAAACCAGCCCGTTGCCTACAGCGATTATGTTATTTTCGTGGCCGAGGTAGCATCGACCTGCAACGAGGCGCTTTTAATGCAGTATCTCTTAAAGACCACCGACGATAAGCGCCAGAAGGCTTACCTTATAAATTACTTCTTAGAGCAGTTCCGCACAACGCTCTACCGCCAGACGATGTTTGCGGAGTTCGAGCTTAAGATAAACGAGCTTGTTGCCGCAGGCGAGAGCCTTACTGCTGATATGCTTAACAATATCTATATGGAGCTCAACAAGCTCTATTTCGGCGAGGGCATGACCTATGACCCCGAGATAGCTTTGGAATGGGCGCGCATACCGCATTTTTACTATAACTACTACGTTTATCAGTACGCTACGGGCTATAGTGCAGCTATTGCGCTTTCTACGCGCATTCTCAACGAGGGCGAGAGCGCTGTCAAGGATTATATCGGTTTCCTTTCGGGCGGCTGCTCAAAAGACCCCATTTCCCTCCTGCGCGGCGCAGGCGTTGATATGGCAAGTGCAAAGCCGATAAACGATGCCCTTAAGCTTTTCGGCGAGCTGATAGAGCAAATGGACGAGCTGATGAAATAAAGGCAACACCGCACAAAGACCGCCTGAGAGCTTTGCGGTGCTGCCTAAATACCGAGGCTGCGGGGGGCTTTCTCTGTTCACACAGCAGATAAGCGCCCCCGAGCCATTTGCCGACCTTCGATTTTGTGATATCATCTATTGACAAAATTCTATCAAAGTGCTATAATATAACCATAATATGTATTGCGCCCCGAAGAATTGACGTGAGCTTACGTCAAAGCAGGAGAGAAGTGCAGTGAAAATCTGCCGCAGCAGCCACTACCGTTATAGTCGGATCGCTCGTCGGGGTTTGCAGGTTTTGGGGTAATTCCCGCCGCTTTTGGGCAATGAAAGGCGTGACCGTAAATATCGGCTTTTGGTGTTTCTTTTTAAAAAGGAAACGGCAAGGGTCTTTTATCGGTGCGCTCTTTTAAAGGCTGTGGCTTTTAAAAGAGCTTTGTTTTTGCGGTGAGATACCTTAGGAAAGGATGGTAAAAATGAAGAAAATGAAGAAGATCTCGGCTGTTACGGCGGCATTTATGCTCAGTATCAGCACGATGGCAATGACTGCAATGGCAGAGGAGAACGCTGATGCCGAGGCCGTAAATGATACGGCAGCAGCACAGGTGAGCGAGGCAGAGCCTATCACTGTAGTTGTAAATGTTTCCGTTGAGGGCGAGGCAAAAATGTTCAACAGCTCTGTTTACGTTACTGATATTGATAAGGACGGCACTATCACTATTGATGAGGCACTTTATGCTGCACACGATGCAGGGTATAATGAGGGCGTTGAAAACGGCTATGCTACTGCCGAAACTCAGTGGGGCTTGTCGCTCACAAAGCTGTGGGGCGTTGAAAACGGCGGTAGCTATGGGTATTATGTAAATAACAAGGCTGCTATGTCGTTGTCGGATCCGCTTGCTGAGGGTGATTATCTTGACGCTTTTGCCTATAAGGATACAACAGGCTATTCTGACGCATACACCTTCTTTGACAAGAGAAGTGTAGAGCTTGACCTTTCTGAGACGAGTACATTTGAGCTTAACCTCAGCTATGTGGGCTATGATGCTGACTGGAACACCGTTACCCTCCCTCTGAAGGACGCGGTTATAACTATAGACGGTGAGAGGACAGACTTTGTTACCGATGAAAACGGTAATGTAACGATAACAGTCGATCAGGATGGCGTGTTCCGTGTAAGCGCTGTTTCGGATTCCATGATACTTGTTCCGCCTGCCTGCGACCTTGCGGTCGAAGGGGCAGAAGAAAAGCTCCCCGAGGGTGAAACTGAGAAAGAGCCCGAGGAGACCGAGAAAGAGCCTGAGGAGACCGAGGAAGAGCCCGAGGAGACAGAGGAGACCCCCTCTAAGGAGGAAAAGCCCGCAGCACAAACACCTAAGGCAACTGCAACTACAAACCCTAAGACATCAAGCTGCGGCACGCTCGCTTTCGGCATTGCATCGTTAGGTTTAGCAGGAATGCTCGTTTCAAAGCGCAGGAATAAATAATGAAAAATAAAAAAGCTGCATTTATTGCCGCTTTGCTTATGATGATAAGCTGTTTTGCTTTCCCCGTCGAAGCTTTGGGGAAGGACGCTGATACCGCCGCGCAGTTGCAAGGCGGTATTTGTGTTTATAAAGCAGGCGGCGATATTCAGGGGTGGATAAACGGCGAGCTGACGCAAAAGGCAGGCTCTATGAGCGAGTGGTATATCATGGCGCTCGCGCAGTCGGGGAAATATGATTTTTCCGCGTATGAAGGGGCTTTGCTGGGGTATTTAGAGAAAAACAAGGTCGCCTCCGCGACATCGCGGCAAAAATATGCACTTGCACTTATAAGCATCGGCAGTAATGATGAATATATCTTAAAAACGCTTTCCGATTCGGTCGGGGGGCAGGGGCTTATGAGCCTTATCTTCGGGCTGCATATTGTTAATAACGGCTATACTGTAAGCGGCATTACCGCAAAGGGGATAATCGCTGATATCCTTGCACTTCAAAAGCAGGACGGCGGCTTTGCGATAATAGGGGATAAAGGCGACCCCGACTGCACGGCTATGACTATCAGTGCCTTAGCGCCTTATTATAAGAGCGACAGCAAGGTAAAAAACGCTTTGGGCAGGGCGACCGAATTTTTATCATCTATCCAGCAATCAAGCGGTGCATTTAAAAGCTTTGGGCAGGAGAACTGCGAAAGCACGGCGCAGGTGATGCTCGCGCTTTGCTCTTTGGGCATTGACCCCGAAAAGGACAGCCGCTTTATCAAAAACGGCAATAGCCTTTTTGATGCGCTTAAGGGCTTTGCGCTTGATAACGGCGGCTTTGAACACGCAAAGGGCGAGGGGGTCAACGAAAGTGCAACTATGCAGGCGCTTTACACGCTTGTGGGCTATGAGCGCTTGCTTGAGGGGAAAGGTCCATTTTTCATATTTGACAACAAAAGCCCCGAGACTGCAAAAAGGCCTTCAGAGGACAAGCCTGCCGCAACACAAAAGGTGACGGTGACAAAGCAAAGTGAAACTGCACCAAAGCAGACCCAAAGCAAAGCGACGGCTAAATCAACTAAAAGCACTGCACCCCAAAACGGCGGCACAAAGGCGCAGACCACCCAAAAAAGCGTAACTGCCGCAGGCGAGATCATAACAAAAAGCGAGACTGCAAAAGCGCCTACCACTTCGGGCAAAAGCACTTCGGGCACGGCTGACATAAGCACATCTGCAAGCAAGGCAGGCTCGGAAACAAAGAGCGAAAAGCAGACCGATGATACCGCCGCCGCGATAACAACTACCCTTCAAAGCGAGCAGGGCGGCGAAAGCACGCAGGGCGCTGAAACTATAGCATCAAGCGAGAGCGTCACCGCCTTGCAGACTACCCTGACCGAAAAGAAAACCGAGCAAAGCAGTGAAAAAAGGAGCATAAAGCTTTATATCTATATTGCTGTCGGTGCGGCTGCTCTGGCAGGGTGCGCGGTTTTGATAGTAAAGGGCAAGAGGAATATCAAGAGCTATATTTTTGTTATAGCTGTTGCAGGGGCGCTTTGTGCTGTCACGGCATTTATTGATATTGAAACAAAGGAGCAGCACTATTCCGAGGACAGCAGTATAGCAAAGAGCGAAAGCGCAGGCAAGGTAACGGTGAGCATTGACTGCCTGACTATCTTAGGCGAGAGCGAGGATCTGCCTGATGACGGATATATCTTAGCGCAGACAACCGCCGACATAGCCGAGGGCGAAACGGCATTTGACCTTTTAAACCGCCTTGCAAAGCAAAACGGCATTATCCTTGACATCAAGGGGAGCGATGAGATGATATATGTCGCAGGTATATCGGGGATATATGAATTTGACTTTGGTGAGCTTTCGGGGTGGATGTATTATGTAAACGGCAAAGCGCCGTCAGTCAACAGCTCGCAGTATATCCTAAAGGACGGCGACAAGGTAGAGTGGCGCTACACTAAGGAAATAGGGCACGATATAGAATAAAGGCAATGCCCGTGCGGCGGCGCATGAAGAAAGAGGTGAACATATGAAAACGCTTGAAAGCTCAAACCCGATAGTTTTGTTTTTCTTCTTTTTGTATGTTACAGCCCTTTCTATGTTTATCTCGTTTCCGTTTCTGATAATTATCTCGCTTTTCGGGGCAATGGCTTATTATTACAGCTCGCCTGCCCCTAAAAAGGGGAGCTTTACTGTGTTTGTGTGGGTGCTGTTTTTAGTGCTGTCCGCAGCAAATCCGCTTATTTCACACAAGGGCGAAACTATCCTGCTTTTTATAAATAACCGCCCCATTACCCTTGAAAGCTTTTATTTCGGGCTTAACAGCTCTGCAATGATAGTTTCGGCACTTTACTGGTTCAGAACTTTAACTGTAGTGCTGACAAGTGATAAGCTTATCTACCTTACATCATTTTTATCAAAAAATCTCTCGCTGATAATTTCAATGTCGGTAAGGTTTGTGCCGATGTTTGGCAGGCAGAGAAAGAAAATAAAGGAAACTCAGCTTGCAATGGGGCTTTATAATGATGACAGTATAGTTGACGATATCCGCTCAAATATAAGGGTATTCTCTATCCTTATAACATGGGCGCTCGAAAACGGGATAACGGCGGCAGACAGCATGGAGGCGCGCGGCTTTTCGCTCGGAAAAAGGAGCTGTATGCGCCAAAAGCGGATAGATATATTTGATATCATGCTTATAATTCTTATGAGCGCGCTTTTTGGCATAACGCTTGCAGGCAGGCTTTTTGGGGGAATGAGCCACAGCTTTTACCCGAGGCTTAGCATTTCCTTTAACGGCATCAAGGACACAGCAGCGCTTTTAAGCTTTGCGCTGCTTGCCTTTTTGCCCGTGATCTTAAAAGCGGAGGTGAGCCTTAGATGGCACTTGTTAAAACAGAGGGTCTGACATTTACCTACCCCGAATGTGAAAGCCCTGCGATAGCAGATATAGAGCTGACGATAGAGCGCGGCAGCTTTAACGTGCTTGCAGGCTCGACGGGGTGCGGAAAATCCACGCTGCTGCGGCTTTTAAAGCGCGAGCTTGCACCGCTTGGGGATATGCGCGGCGAGATATTCTTTGACGGTGTCAGGCTTTGCGAGCTTTCTGACAAGGACTCTGTCAGCAGGATAGGCTTTGTAATGCAAAGTGTCGATGCGCAGATAGTGTGCGACAAGGTGTGGCACGAGCTTGTGTTTGTGCTTGAAAGCCTTGGGAAGGACAAGGGCTTTATCGCTTTTCGCGCGGCGGAAACAGCAAGCTATTTCGGCATTGACAGCTGGTATGAGAGGGATACCGCCTCACTTTCGGGCGGCCAAAAGCAGCTTTTGAACCTTGCATCGGTCATGATGTGCGAGCCGCAGCTGCTTATCCTTGATGAGCCGACAGCGCAGCTTGACCCGATAGCCGCATCGGAGTTTATCCACACGGTAAAAAAGCTCTGTGACGAGCTGGGGCTGACTGTCCTTATAGCCGAGCATAGGCTTGATGAGCTTATCCCCCTTTGCGACAAGCTGTTTATTATGGAAAAGGGCAGGCTTATCCACAGCGGCGCGCCTGCCGAGGTCATATCAAGGCTTGATGACAAAAGCCCCATAGCAAAGGCGATGCCTGCCGCCGCAAGGCTTTACAAGGCACTCGGCGCGGTGGGGGAGCTGCCCCTTACCGTATCAAAGGGGCGGCAGCTTGCAGCAAGGTATGATAACAAAATTAGTACGCTGCAAAGAAAGAGGTATACCCATTCGGGAGAAAAGGCGCTGGAGCTTAAGGACGTATATTTTCGCTTTGAGAGAAACTCGCCCGACATTTTAAAGGGGCTGACGCTTGACGTTTACAAGGGCGAGATATTCTGCGTGCTTGGTGCTAACGGCAGCGGAAAATCGACTGCGGCAAAATGCATATCAGCACTATTAAAGCCCTACAGCGGCAGTATAAAGGTATTTGGCAAAAGGCTTAAGGAATACAAAAACCGCACGCTTTACACAAACTGTCTTACTCTTGTGCCGCAGGACGTACAGACCTGTTTTTTATACACTACTGTAAGGGAGGAGCTTGATGAGGCAGGCATTTCCCCCGATGAGCTGCCGTTTGATATGAGCGAGGTGCTTAATAAGCACCCCTATGACCTCTCGGGCGGCGAGCAGCAGCTTTTAGCGCTTGCAAAGGCACTTGGCAGCAAGCCGAGGCTGCTTATTTTAGACGAGGCCACAAAGGGAATGGACGCGCAGCTCAAACTAAAGACCGCCGAGATACTCAAAGAGCTAAAGAGCAATGGAGTTACCCTTTTGGTAGTCACTCACGATATCGAATTTGCCGCCCTTTGCGCTGACAGATGCGCTATGTTTTTCGGGGGCGAGGCGGTGAGCGTTCTGCCGCCGTACGAGTTTTTTGACAAGGGCAGCTTTTACACCACCGCCGCAAGCCGCATTGCAAGGGGGCAGTATGAGGGCGTTGTTACGGTAGATGACCTTGCCGCCCTCTGCCTAAAGAATGAAAAGAAGGTGGCGCGCTGATGCTGATGATAAAAAACGACAGGCTCTCGGCGGCAGTGCGCTACAGCGTGCCTTTTGTGCTTGTGCCGTGTCTTGCCGTGCTGGGGGCTTTGGTACTTGATGAGAGCAGGCATCTGCTTGTGTCGCTCATAGCGGCGGCGCTTGCGCTTTTGCTCTTTGCAGCAGGCTTTGACAAGAAAAAGATAGGCACGCGCCGAATGGTCATCTGTGCTGTCATGACAGCGCTTGCATTCGCAGGGCGGTTTATCCCCTTTTTAAACCCCATAACCGCTATGGCTATCATCACGGGCATTTATATGGGCAGCGAGGCAGGCTTTCTGGTAGGCTCGCTTTCGGCGCTGCTTTCTAACTTTTATTTCGGGCAGGGGCCGTGGACGGTCTTTCAGATGCTTGCATGGGGGCTGATAGGCTTTTTTGCAGGCGCATTATCAAAGCCGCTTAAGAGCAATACGGTTTTCCTACTTATCTACGGCGCGCTTTGCGGTGTGCTTTATTCTTTTATTATGGATATATGGACGGTGCTTTGGTATAACAGAGGCTTTTCGTGGGGGCTTTACGCAGGGGCTATAGTTTCTGCAATTCCCTACACGGCATCATATGTATTTTCAAATGTGCTGTTTCTGTTCTTTCTTTTCAAGCCCTTTGGTGTTAAGCTTGAAAGAATTAAAACTAAATACGGTATATAAAAACGGCTGATGGATAATTTCATCAGCCGTTTGCCTTTATCTGTCGTCCTTTGATTTTTCCTTCTCGGGTGGGTAGTACTTTAATATATCATACAGATCACATTCAAGATAATCACATATGCGTGTCAGCACATCAAGGTCTACCCTTTGCAGTGAGTTGTTGCAATATGCGTTTAGCTGTGTTTGCTGAAGGTTGCACTCACGGCATAGCTTGTATTTTGATACGCCCTTTTCTTTTCTGAAATCATCAAGTGTCAGAACTATCTTTCCTCTCATATCAATTCTCCTCTGTATAATATATGTATCCATTTACATATTATACAAAAACTATGCACATATTAAAAGATGTATTTGTATGCAATGTAGAAATATACATATATTTTATCCTTTTTTATTGAACTTAGGCGAAATAAGTGGTATACTTTCTATGTAATATTCATATGGGAGGAATGATCATGAAGAAAAAATGTTTGTTTATCAGCTGGGGAATAGCAGCTGTAGTGTTTGTTGTAATGTGGGTAGCATCTATTGCAACGGGTGATTTTGATATTACATATTTGTATCAGGTGCCGATCGTTGCAATCATGTATGGCGGTCTTGCTGCCGGTATAGGACACCTTGCCCCTAAGCTTAAGCAGATTTATTCATCTATCGTCAGCAAGCTGTATATTGTTCCCGTTATGGGCTTTATTATCGGAACGTGCGTATTTCTGGGGCTGTCGATCGCACTTGTGTTTTTCACAGGCTGGTTCTTCGCAATTCTCGACACGGTGAAATTTATACAGAAAAAGCCGTTAGACTAAGCATTAAGGAGGAGAATAAATGCTTTGCACAAGCTGTGGATGTGAACTTGAGGATCATGTAAGGTTTTGCTATAGCTGCGGTGCTGCCGTAGAATTGCAAAGGGAGAATAATGAGCAAAAACAGCCCGAGGAAATATCGTTAAAGGACGTTTTGCCGCAAAACAGAGTTGTGTACGGCAATGTCAATGACGCAGTCAAAGCGTTTTTTGCTGATATAAAGGAAGAGATCGACTCGACAAAAGAGATTTTTATCCTGGCAATTCGTGATGCTAAGGTAAGAAAATTTAAAAGGTCTGACAGAAAACTTCTGATTCAGGCAAAACAAAACTTTATCTCGGTTGTTTCTCTGGATGCAAAAAAGATAAAGGAATGTGAGAGAATAGCCGATGAATATGCAGGGCTTGACAATAAGAATATAAATGAGCTGTTTTCGCGTTTTGATGCTGCTTTGGAGCAGTTTGACAAAAAGGCCGATGAAATGGCAGAAACTACTAAGGCAGGCGCTCTTGGCAGCAGTGAGGCAGAATACAGCATAAGCGAGTTTTATGATATATTCTCAGCCTTGAAAAGCAGCATTCGCTTTGCAGAGGCAGGCGTTTATGATAATTTACAGTGCCTTTTGATAAAGCCGATAAATATCAAAAAAATACAGAAGGCAATTAAAAAGAGCCCCGTATTAAAAGAAAAGCCAAAGGTCAAGGCATCGAGCAGCAGGAAATATAACTCTGTTGGTGAAATAACTTTCGTGATACTTACATGGGTGGGCTTTTTCGTTCTTCTTTTATCAAAAAAGCTTATGGGTGATTTTGTTGATAATGAAACGAAAAATCTTTTTTTTAGTGCATTTTTTGCAGGCGCACCGCTCGGCGTTGTACACGCCTTAAAGGATGATACAGTCAACGGGCTTATATTCGGCTCGCTTGCATCAGCTCTAAGTGTGTGGTACATGATTTTTATTCCGCCGGTATTTGTTGTTATGATGCTGCCTCTTGCATTTGGTGTTTTTTTGGTTGTTGCGTGTATGTGCCTGGGCTGGCTTTTTATGGTTATTGATCTTATCAGGCTTATCTTTGGAAAATATATATTCCCTATATAACATATACCCCCGAGTGCTGTCATGAGCATTCGGGGGTTTTATCTTCCTATTTATTTTTATCCTGTTTTTTGCTTTCTGTCTTGTTATCCTTTCCTGCCTTGCCCTTTATAAGCGTGGCAGTAAACAGAATTCCGCCGTCTGTGTTCTTTGCGGTGATCTCGCCCTTGTGCGAGGTGACTATCGCTTTTGCTATCGAAAGGCCTATACCGCTGCCGCCCGTTTCACGGGTGCGCGATGAGTCCTCTCTGTAAAATCTGTCGAACAGCTTTGGCAGGCTTTCCTCGGCTATCGGCTCGCCTTTATTGAAAACGCAAAGCTTTGTTTCCTTGCCCTGCCTTGAAAGGCTTAGCTTTATAGTGGTGTTTTCCTCGGCATATTTTACCGCGTTTTCGGTAAGTATCGAGGTAAGCTCCCTTATCTGCGCCTCGTCGCCCGTGAACATAAGCCCCTCGGCAACATCGAGCGTTAAGTCTTTATTTTTTGACTTAGCAAGGGTGATAAACGGCTCTGCTACATCTATCACCGCATCTGAAATATTAAACTCGGTGATTACCATTTCCTGCCTTACCTCGTCCTCCATTTTTGCAAGCTTAAGCAGCATCTGCACAAGCTCTGACAGGCGCTTTGTCTGGTGGCGAATGCTCTGCGTCCATTCATTCTCGCCCTCAAGCATTTCAATTACCTCGGTATTTGCGGAGATTATCGCAAGGGGGGTCTTTATCTCATGCCCTGCATCGGTTATAAAGCGCTTTTGCCGCTCCATATTCTCAACCATAGGCTTTATTGCGCGCTTTGACAACAGTGCGACTAAGACCGTCACCACAATAAGCGAGCTAAAGCCCACAAGGCAGGAGATAAGGAAGAAATTCGTCGCCGTGTTTATGTCGGAATTAAAGTCGATAACGACCACGAGCTTGTCCTTATCCGATGTTGTGACTAAAAACTTATACCCGTCGATATACCCCGTTTCCTTGCCGCTTTCAAGTATCTCCGCGGCGAATGCGCGCGATTCCTTTGAGCTTAGTGCCGCGATGTGGCTTGTGTTTATTATCTTGATCTTGTTTTCAAGGTCTGTCCTGACATAGAAATATCTTGTCGCATAGCGCGTTTCTATATCAACATCGCCTGCACCTATGAGGTTTGAGAGGTTTCTCTTTCGCTTTTCTACCTCGGGCGGCTCGGGGTGTGAGCTGTCATCACCCGGGGCGCTGTCCTTTGAGTCATACCTTTTTAAATGCTCGGTATCAAATTTGCCGCCGCCGTCGGAGATCATCTGCAAAAGCGCGTCGGCTCGCTCGTTGAGGTTATAGAAGTTTATGCCGCTAATTATCCCGATAATTACAAGCTCTACCGTGAAAAGCGACAGCACAACTATCAGCACGAACTTGCGGCGAAGTTTATTAAACATAAAGTCACCCCTTTTTCAATGCACAATGCATAATGCACAATGCACAATTTTTTTGCTGCCCTCTTCTCTTTTATAAGGGAAGGGGGTATCACCTTTTTGCATATTATACCATATATATGTTAATATTTAATTAACACGGCGCGGTATTCCTTAAAAAAATTATAGCGCCTTTAGCTTAAGTTTAATTAAAAATAGAATATTTCCGGGGAAATAAAAATAAATTTTGTGCGCAAACGGCGTATTTTCGGGATAAATCAGATTTTTAAAAAACTTTAGGTAAACTTTAAGTAGGATTTAAGGTTCATTTTAGGTTTGGAAGTTATAATAAAACCATAGCAAAGAGAGAAAAGGAAGTGACCGTTATGGCAGGACAGATATTTGAAAGAGTTGAAAAGAAATACTTGCTTGATGAGTATCAATATACAGAGCTGCAAAAAGTCCTTAAGGGAAGGTTTCAGATAGATAATTACGGTAAGACGACTATCAACAACATCTACTACGATACCCCCGATGATCTGCTTATCAGGCGCTCGCTTGAAAAGCCCGTCTACAAGGAAAAGCTGAGAGTTCGCTCCTACGGCAGGGCGGACGAGGATACTAAGGTCTTCATCGAGCTTAAGAAAAAGTATAAGGGCGTAGTTTACAAGAGAAGAACGAGCATGAAACTCAGGGACAGCGACAGCTTTTTATCCTGCGAAACAAAGCCAGGCAAGAGCCCGCAGATAGAAAACGAGATACAGTATTTCATGAATTTTTATGAGGGAATAGCCCCTGCAATGTATATAGGCTATGACAGAATAGCAATGTTCGGCCTTGAAAACAAAGACCTGCGTATAACATTTGATACGAGTATACGCTACAGACAGACCGATTTAAGGCTTGACAAGGGCTCTTACGGCGAGCAGCTTTTAGAGCCGGGGCAGACCCTTATGGAAATAAAGATACCCGGAGTTATGCCGCTGTGGCTTTCAAAGGAGCTTACAAGGCTCAGGATATTCCCGACAAGCTTTTCAAAGTACGGCAAAGCATATACAAAGGTTTTTACACAGGCAATAGAGAAAGGTAAGGTGTATTATTGTGCTTGATAATTTATATAAATCAATTTTTGATGTGGCAGCAGACGGAACAGTAAGCCTGACTGGCGGAGATTTTATTATATGTATGCATACGGCGGTGGCGCTGGGGCTTTTGATAGCCTTCTCGTTCAGGTTTAAGCATAAGATGACAAAGGGCTTTGCGGTAACGCTTGCACTTCTTCCTGCGGCGGTAGCGCTTGTTATAACCTTAGTAAACGGCAACCTCGGCACGGGCGTTGCGGTAATGGGTGCATTCTCACTTGTTCGTTTTCGCTCTATCCCCGGCTCGGCTAAGGATATATGCGCGATATTCATAGCAATGGCAGCAGGCCTTGCAGCAGCAACGGGCTTTATAGCGGTAGCATTTGTATTCACTATACTTATCTGTTTGCTGAATATCCTCTACACATATATCCCCTTCGGCGGCAAGGACGATGATGAAAAGACACTTAAGGTAACTATCCCCGAGGGGCTTGACTACACAAGTATATTTGACGACCTTTTTGAAAAGTATTTAACAGATGTTTCGCTTGACAGCGTAAAGACAACAAATATGGGCAGCCTCTTCAAGCTCGATTACTCTATCAAGGCCAAGAGCGCTGAGGACGAAAGAAAGCTTATTGATGAGATAAGAACAAGAAACGGAAATCTTGAGATATCCATTTTAAGAAAGCAGTATGGTGTTAAAGAGGAGCTTTGATAAAGCTCCTCTTTGAAAAGAAAGGGAGAAAACTATGAGCTACAAAAAGATAATGGCTTACGCGCTGGCTCTGTCTGTAGCTGTGATGAGCTTTGCAGGCTGTTCAAAGACGGACAGCTCATCAGGCGGTGAGGAGAGCAGCTCAAAGGTTCAGATAAGCTCAAAGGAAACAGATATAGACGATACTATCTCGCAGCTTGACCTTGATTTTACGGCTAATGACCTTGATGTGGGGTATGACGAATCATCGGCTACAAGGATAATCTATGAGGCGGATACTCCGACGGTATCAGGCGAGGGCGCTGAGATAAGTGAGAGAAACGTAACGATAACCTCGGCAGGCTGCTATATTATCAGCGGCACGATAAGTGACGGGCAGATAAAGGTAGAGGCAGGCAAGGAGGATAAGATACAGCTTGTTTTAGATAATGCGTATATCACCTGCAAGACGGGCGCGCCTATCTATATAAAGAGCGCCGAAAAGGTCTTTATCACCCTTGCTGACGGCTCGACAAACGGCCTTACCGATACGGCTGATGAATATGCGGCAGACGGCGATATAAGCCCCGATGCGGTCATCTTCTCAAAGGAAGACCTTACCGTTAACGGCAGCGGCAAGCTGATAATTGATGCAAGCTATAAGCACGGCATAGTTTCTAAGGACGACCTTGTTATAGCAGGCGGCGAGTTTGAGATAACAAGTGCTAAAACAGCTATCGAGGGTAAGGATTCTGTAAAGATAGCAGACGGCACATTCAAGATAAATGCAGGCACAAAC
Organism: Ruminococcus sp.; assembly: GCA_017634275.1. GTDB lineage: Bacteria > Bacillota > Clostridia > Oscillospirales > Ruminococcaceae > NK3A76. The sequence continues at coordinate 14,572 of JAGBNQ010000073.1, forward strand.
GGTATAGTTTCCTCAAATGATGAGGACGAGAGCAAGGGCTATGTGTATATCGAGGGCGGCAGCTTTGATATCACTGCCGCTACTGACGGCATTCAGGCAGAGAGTATACTTACCGTTACTGACGGCGAGTTTAATATGGTAACGGGCGGCGGCTCGGCAAACGCTCAGCAAAAGCAGGGCAATGACTTCGGCGGCAAGGGCATGGGCGGCGACCGCGGCGGCTTTAATAAGGAGCAGATGCAGCAGGGCAATGCAGATATGCCGCAGATGCAGGAAGGGCAGACGCCCCCCGAAATGCCAAGCAGCGAGATGCCGCAGGACGGGCAGCGCCCCGATATGCAGGGCGGCGGCTTTGGCGGCAGAGGGCAGCAGATGCGCGGCTTTGATGACGCAGCTGTACCTACGGAAAACACAGCCACCGAGCTTTCGGCTATGACCCAAACGACAGCAAACGACAATTCCGCACAGGGCTTTACAGATGCCGACAACACGGGCTCTGAAAGCATGAAAGGCTTAAAGGCAGGAAAGGGCATAGCTATCTCGGGCGGAACATTTAGCATAGATTCGGCAGACGATACTATCCATTCAAACGCGAATGTCGTGATAAGCGGCGGCAAGCTCACCCTTACAGCAGGCGATGACGGAATACACGCTGATGAGATAATCGAGGTCTCGGCAGGAAATGTCGAGCTTACAAAGTCCTACGAGGGCGTTGAGGCTAAGTATATTAATATAAGCGGCGGCGATATCACGGTAAACGCATCTGATGACGGCTTTAACGCATCGGACGGCTCGGGAGAAAACTTCGGCGGCATGGGCGGCAAAGGCGGAATGCAGCAAAACGCTGACACATCTGACAGCCCCTACCTTAAAATATCGGGCGGCAAGGTATATGTAAACGCCAACGGTGACGGCCTTGATTCAAACGGCTCTATGCTCATAGAGGGCGGCGATATAACGGTTGACGGCCCGACAAACGGCGGCAACGGCGCGCTTGACAAGGGCGACGGGAACTACTCGCTCAAGGTCACGGGCGGAACGCTTGCAGCCTTTGGCGCAACAGGCATGGAGGAGGGCTTTACCGAGGATTCCACGCAGGCAGGATTTCTGCACAACTTCTCATCAACAGTTGCAGCCGGTACAGAGGTAACGGTCAAGGACAGCTCGGGCGAAGTGATAGCCACCTACACCCCTGCAAAATCATGGCAGAGCCTTGTATTCACAAGCAGCGCTCTTAAGCAGGGCGAAACATACACGATAACTGCGGGCGAGCAGTCGGAGACTGTAACGCTTGACAGCATAAACACCTCAAATTCAACGTCGAACGGCGGCTTTGGCGGCGGCATGGGCGGCGGCAGAATGCGAGGAAACAACTAAGCTTTATCCCTACATACTTCCCTATATTTCCACAAAGCGAGCGGCGCACCCCACACACAGGTACGCCGCTCGTCTTTTGGTAAATGGGAGGTTGGCGAAGGGGGCAATGCGAAGGGGTTCGGGGGCGACCGCAAAGCCCCCGAAAAAGTGCGTGAGACTTGCTTTGACCTTTGACTTAGCTTTGAGCGTGAAACAAGCAAAAAACTTGTATCACGAGCACTAAGCTAAGGCTTTGTTCAGCGCTCCGAGGGGGCAAGCCGCCTTCGGGCGGCTTGTTGGGGGCTTTCCGGTCGCCCCCAAACCCCTTCGGTATGCCCCCTCCCAACACCTCGCCAAACTCCAATTTGTTATGCTAAATTGTCAGCACTCCGCTCTCGTTTTCGGTGAGCATGAGTATCTGCTCCTCGGCGGCGGTTTTGGCGTTTATATATACCAATACCTTGCGCCCCGTGTCGGAAAGGCAGTAAAATTCATAGCAAAGCACCTCTCTGCCGCCCTGCGTCGGGATAAAGCAAAGGCGGTTTGATCTTACGTCAAGCACGGGGCTTACTTCCTTTACTGCGCGCTTTGCCGAAATTACGTTTTCGCCCTTTTTGCGCTCGGTGTGGTTGACGATATAGCCGCGCGCGTCATAGCCGACAATGTCGCCGTTTGACATATCCACCTGCACCTTTACAAGGTCGGTGTACATGATAATGTTTTCCCTTGTCGCGGCAAAGTTTATCGTGCATACGTTGTCGTAGACCTCGTAGTAGGTCGATTCCATTTCGATCATTCCAAGCTTGTCAAGAAATTTTTCGGCATAGTCTATCGCCTGCTCGTTTGTGATATCGGTAGAGTTTACTCTCCTTGCTTTAAGAAAATATGAAACCAAGCCGCCCTGCTTTGTAACGGCGCAGCAGATACCGCCGTTGTCATCATAAAATCTGTAAGAGGGCATTTTTCCGTACTCCTCACTTACGTTCGGAACATCTTTGATGTCAATGCCGAGCGTTAATATGCATTTTTGCAAAGCCGTGTCCTCATCGACCTCTTTGAGCCCCTTTAAAAGCCGCGGCTCCTTGTCTAAGATGTTGTCGGAAAACGGGCCGTCGTAGATGAGCTTGGGGTAGTTTTCAAAGCTGTTTTCAAAATCGCCCCAGCTTTTGCTGTCACCTATCAGCTCGGCATTTTTCTTTTCCTCATCGGGGATCGTCAGCACCTCGCCCGTGCTTACCTTGTCATTTAGCTCCCACATCATGTCCGACATCGACTGCGAGTAATCATGCAGCGCCTTAAGGCTTTTGTATTCCTTGTCGGTCAGCTTTTCACCGCGCGCGAGCTTTTCGCTCATCGCCTGCGAAAAGCTGCCGACCTGCGAGAGGAATTTGTAGGTGTTTGACAGCCCCATTCCCTCAACGGGCAGCTGCGTCAGCGTTGCCTTTGCATTTGATGCGTAGTTCATCAGCTGCGCCGAAAGCTTTGAGTGCATAAGCGGCGTGCCTGCGTAAAGCTCCTTTTCAAGGGTGGAATTTATGCTGTCGGTCGATTGTGATAAGTCCTCAACGGCGCGGATATAGCTGTATCTCAGCGCCTCCTCGCTGTCAAGCGCGCGGCTGCGGTATAGCCCTGCCTTAATTCCCAAAACCGAAATTATCGCCGTGGAAAAGGCTATTACCCTTACTGCTAAACGTTTTGAAATATCCATAGTAGCTAATCTCCTTTTAGTACAAAATAATGTATAAATATATAGAATAGTACATTTATCGGTACTCGTTTTTACTATTGTTTCCGCAAATTTCTAAAAAATACGCGCAGATGTTTGAAAAATTCATAAAAGTGTGTTATAATAAAAATAATTATGTATTTTGGGAGAGGAAAATGATGATTTATCTTGATAATGCGGCAACAACTAAGGTGTGCGATGAGGCAAAAGCGGCGGTAATGGAGGGGCTTGAGGCCTTCGGCAACCCGTCCTCGCTGCACCATTTGGGTGTTGTTTCGGAGGAGATATTAAATAACGCGCGAAAGACCCTCGCAGGCAGCCTCGGTGTTAAGGATAAGGAGATATTCTTTACCTCCTGTGCTACCGAGAGCAGCAATACCGTTATCTTCGGTGCGGCTAAGGCTTGCGGCAAAAGGCGCAAAAAGATAATCACTACAACGATAGAACACCCCTCGGTGGCTGCACCGATAAACGAGCTTGAAGAGCAGGGCTTTGAGGTCGTGCGCGTTTCGCCCGACGAAAACGGCAGGATAACCCCCGAGAGCATTATTTCTCTGGTGGATAAGAACACTCTGCTCGTCAGCGTGATGTATGTCAATAACGAAACGGGCTATATTCTCCCCGTTAAGGAGATCTTTAAGGGTGTCAAGCGCGCAAACCCCGATACCGTCTGCCATTGCGACTGCGTGCAGAGCTTTATGAAACTCCCTTTCAAGGCAAAGGATATCGGCGCTGACTGCATTTCTCTTAGCGGCCACAAGCTCCACGCGCCCAAAGGGGTAGGGGCTTTGTATGTTAAAAGCGGTGTGAGGATACTGCCGCTGATGCTCGGCGGCGGGCAGGAAAGCGGATTTCGTTCGGGTACGGAAAATGTCGCACTTATTAATTCCTTTGCGGCGGCAGTGAAAAAGCTGGAGCCCACAGTTATGCAAAGATATGAAACTGTTTTATCGCTTAAGAAAAGGCTTATAGCCGCCCTCTCGGGCAAAGAGGGGATAGCCGTAAACTCGGGCGATGACTGCTCGCCATATGTTATAAGCGTGTCGGTCGAGAGGATAAAAAGCGAAACGATGCTCCATTTTTTGGAGAGCAGGGATATCTATGTTTCCTCGGGCTCGGCCTGCTCAAAGGGCAAGAAAAGCTCGGTCTTAAAGGAGCTGAAAATTCCCGAGAAATACCTTGACTCAACTATAAGAGTTTCCCTCTGCGCGGAAAATACCGAGGGGGATATCGACGCTTTTGTGTCAGCCCTCCTTGAAGGGCAGGCAAGTCTTGCCAAGATAAGATAAATAATCGAAAATTTGTTTTGTACTATATATAATATATATAAGTCGAAAAATGACGGAAAGGAAAACCACAATGAAAGAAATGATACTTTGCAAATACGGCGAAATAGCACTTAAGGGGCTCAACCGCAACACCTTTGAGGCGGTAATGCAGAAAAACATAAAGCACAGACTTAAAGAGCTTGGCAACATTGAATACAGCCGCTCGCAGTCAACGCTTTACGTCGAGCCCGATGAGGACGTAGATATCGACGAGGTCATAGACAGACTTTCAAAGGTCTACGGGATAGTAAAGCTCTGCCGTGCTAAAAAGGTCGAGAAAAGCATGGAGGCTGTTTTGTCTGAGGAAACTACCGACTATCTTCGTGAGGCGCTTGAAAATGCTAAGACCTTCAAGGTCAACGCTAAAAGGAGTGATAAGCATTTCCCTTTGAAATCCCCCGAGATATGCAGAGAAATGGGTCACGTTATCGGCGAGCGCTTTCCGCACCTTACCGTTGATGTGCATGACCCTGATGTTACCGTAATTGTCGAGATAAGGGAAACGAGCGCTTATGTTCACGCAGGCGCTATCGACGGCGCAGGCGGAATACCGATAGGAACGAGCGGCAAGGCTCTGCTTTTGCTCTCGGGCGGAATTGATTCACCCGTTGCAGGCTGTATGATAGCAAAGAGGGGGGCGACTATCCAGGCCGTTCACTTTGAGGCACCGCCATACACCTCCGAGCGTGCAAGGCAGAAGGTCGAAAAGCTTGCCGAGAAAATGTCCGCCTACTGCGGCGATATAAAATTCCACTGCGTTCCCTTTACAAAAATACAGGAGGCGATAAGGGATAACTGTAAAGAAGAATACTTTACAATAATCATGCGCCGCCTTATGATGGAAATAGCTGTAAAGATAGCGCACAAGGAGGACTGCCAGTGCCTTGTTACGGGCGAAAGTTTAGGGCAGGTGGCAAGCCAGACGATGTATGCTATGGTTTGTACCGATGCTGTAAGCACGCTGCCCGTATTCAGGCCGTGCATAGGTATGGATAAAAGCGAGATAGTCGAGATTTCCCGAAGGATAGATACCTTTGAAACGTCTATCGAGCCGTATGAGGACTGCTGCACGGTGTTCACCCCCAAGCACCCCAAGACGCGCCCGACACTTGCAGATGTTGAATCAGAGCAGAACCGTTTTGATTTTACCGAAATGGTGGAAACTGCCGTGAATGATACGAGATCCTACTATATAAAAACTTACTGAGATGATTTTTGTACTGTAAAACGGTTACGGAAAGGTTACAATGTAACCGAAAATAAACCGTAAAACACTTGCAAAGAGTAAAAAAATGTACTTGTCTTTGAAATGATAAATGTGTGAAAGCCCGAGTTTATCGGGCTTTTGCCAGACGGCAATATTAAGACGCTGTTTGCAAAATGTTACATAGATTTGAATACAAACGGTTTACAGCCGTAACAGTTTTGTAAATAGAGCGGCTCGAAATTTGATAAAAAATAAGTTTGCACAATCTGTCGAGTTAACAATCCGTACAAAAACGGGGTAATTTTTATGTGCAAAATTGCTTGAAAGGGGCTTTTTTAGGTGTGCGAATTTGCTGACCCTTACAAAGTGGTAACAAAAACCCTTGACATAGTTACACAACGTGTAGTAAAATATATGAAAGACAAGGGGCTGACTCTGTCTGCGGCGGAGAGCTGTACGGGCGGCCTTGTGTCAGCGAGCGTCACTTCGGTGTCGGGGGCGTCGGCCGTGTATAAGGGCGGCGTTTGCTCCTACAGCGAGGAGATAAAGATGAGCGTGCTCGGCGTGAGTGAGCAAACGCTTGAAAAATACAGCGTGTACTCCGAGCAGACGGCGTCTGAAATGAGTGAGGGCGTTATGCGCCTTATGAAAACGGATGCCGCGATAGGCATCACGGGCATCGCAGGGCCTGACGGCGGAACTGAGCAAAAGCCCGTCGGCACGGTGTATGTCAGCGTAAGGTACAAAGACCGCGAGCAGGTCAAAGACCTCGCACTTTATAAAGAATATGAAAAATTAGACAGAAATACAGTCCGTTATCTTGCGGCAACAAGGTCGCTTGAAATGCTGCTTGATTTGATGATGAAGGATGAGGGCTAAGAAAATGTCTATGGCAGAAGAAATAAACACAACACACGTTAAGGATAATACAAACTTCTTCGTAAGGGCTGCAAGGTACTTTATCCCGTGGAAGGGCGACGGCTTTTCTGAAATATTCAGAAAGCTGATGTTTATCGCCTCTATCGCGGTGTTTGCCGTGTCGCTCGATTCGCTTGCCGATTATCTGAGGGCTGATGAGCAGGAGCTTAGCTATTTTGAAGAGATACGCTCGCTTGAGCCTGATTTCGGCGATGACAGCTCCTCAAAGGGCAGCGGCGATGAGATAGATACCACAGCTAACGAGGGTAAGATAACAAAGATAGAAAACCCCGTCATAACGGTTGAGCCGAGAGAACTGCAGGAATGGGCGCTGCCGCTGCTTGAAAGAAATGACGATGTGATAGGGTGGCTGAAGATACCTGCAATTAAGGATTCTAACGGCGAAGTTATCATAAACTACCCCGTTTTGCAGCACGAATCGAGTAATGATTATTATCTGCACCACAATATCGACGGCGCACAGACTGAGTCGGGAAGTATTTTTGCTGACTGCGTGGTGCCCGTAACGCTTGAAGGGCAGGCTGACAATATAACGCTTTACGGCCATAATATGATGGCAGGAACGCAGTTTGCAGGCTTGCAGAAATTCAAGAAGGGCGCAGATTTTATAAGGAAAAATCCTCTGATAGATTTCAATACGATATATGAAAAAAATCAGAAGTATGTTATAATCGCCACATTCATCGGGATAGATGCCGAGGATCAGGACGGCGGCGAGGGCAAGGCCTTCGATTATTGGAACTACCGCGATTTCGCGGCTGAGGGGCATTACAGCTTTGATACCTGGAAAACGAATATTTTAAAGTATTCGTGGATAGAAAGCTCGGTCGATTTCAATGAGGATGACGATTTTCTTACACTTTCCACCTGCACCTATGAGCTTGGCTCATACAGAACGGTAAGGTGGGTAGTGGTAGCAAAGAAATTAACAGCAAAGGACAGCCTTGATGAGATAGTCGAGTCCTATAAGGACAAGGCGGATAAGGATATCTACTTCTTCAGGGCGTGGAGAGATACCTACGGCAACAGAAAAGTTATCGTGGGTTCGTAAATTCCCTTAAAGCTAAGGCTTAAGGGGTGGTACAAGGCTAAGGCTTTGTACAGAAAGGCAAAGGGATCAAAATGAATCAGACAAATTCTTCGGAGGGCGTCAAGGCGCAGGTGAAAACCGTTTCTGCTAAGAAGGTTTTCGCCGCATTCGGACTTGTGCTTACGGCAGCGGCTATCGGCGCAGTAGCTATCTACGGCGTTTCGAGGAGCAACAGGCTTGAAACTACAGATGCGGTAGAGGCAGTTGCAACAACAGCCTCCTCAGTTACAACAGCTGCTCCCGAGGCTGATAAGGAAGAGGACGTTGAATACTCCGAAACAGTTACCTGGTGGAAGGCGGGCGTTGAGGACTATGATTTCGCTGAGGTGACTCAGGCAGAAACAACAGCGGCGACCACTAAGAAAACTACCGCGGCTGCAAAGGAAAGCAAGACTGTAACAACAACAACCGCAGCTGCAAAAACCACTAAGAAAACTACAGCTAAGAAAACAACAGTCGAGGAGATAAGCGGCCTTAAGGTGTATGCAACAGCTGCCGTAAATGTAAGGTCTGATGCTGATACATCAAGCGAAAAGCTCGGCACTCTTGCTCCCGATACGGGCGTAAGCGTTACGGGCAAGACCTCAAGCGGCTGGTATAGAATAAAGTACGGCGATAAGACGGGCTATGTTTACGCTGAGTATTTTACAAAGACTGAGCCCTCGGCTAAGGCTGCTACAACAACAGCTGCTAAGGCTGCAAAGACAACTACAACTACCGCCGCAGCAACTGCAAAGAAAACAACAACAGCTGCCCCTGCTGCAACTAATTCGGGCACTATAAGCTATACCGATGAGGAGTTTGAGATGCTTTGCTACGTTCTTCAGGGCGAGGTCGGCAATTGCTCCGAGGCAAGCAAGATAGCTGTTGCAAATGTTGTTATCAACAGAGTAAAGAGCCCCTATTTCGGCAGCAGTATCAAGGAGGTACTTACAGCCCCCAATCAGTTTACGGCTATTTATGGCTACTATGACGGCTCTAAGGTGCCCTCACAGAACACGAGAGATTGCGCTTTAAGAGCATTGAACGGTGAGGATAATTCAAACGGCGCTGTTTATTACTACGCTCCGCAGTACTGCGGCGGCGCTACGGCAGCTTGGTTTGAGTCACTTACATTCTGCCTTGAAATTGACGGCCAGAGATATTTCAAGTGATTAATCTGCACAAAAGCTGTGTGAATAATTTGTGAAAATTTACGAAAAGTCAGGACGTATTATTTGTATGTCTTGACTTTTTTTGTGCGTATGGTAAAATAAAATAGAGTAAGTGTGTTTTTATTTGGATTTATAAGGTGGTAATCAAATATGAAACTTAGCGGCTTAAAGCTGATGAGGAACAAGGGGCTCGTGCTTGTCTGTGCGGCGGCTGTGTCAAGCGTTGGTATCAGCGCTGCGGCTGTCGAGAACATCAGAAAAAGCAATGAGGAGCTTAAGGCTGTTCAGAAGGTCGTTCAGAGTGCTGCCCCTGCGGCTGTAAAGGAGGCTGTGCCTGCGGCGGAAACTGTCGGGGATATCGACGTTTTAGAGGGCGTTGTAAGCTTTAAAAAGGCAGGCATCGAGGAGTATGATATGGACGTTTCTTCGGTCGATTCCGTGCTTGTTTCCGCAGGCAAAAATAAGGAGAGCGAGAAAAAGGCCGAGGAGCTTGATAGCGATACCCATTTTACAGTAAAGCTCCCCGAGGATAAGTCTACTATTCTTAAGCCCGAAAAGGGGCCTTCGAGCAACCCCGGAACAAGGAGCATCGCAGGTGAAACATATACCGTTTATGACGAGATATCGGGCGGTTATGTCACCCTTAACGGCCACGAGCTTTTGTGCAGGATAGTTTTCAGCGAGATAAGCGATTCCTGGGGCGAGGAGGCTATCAAGGCACAGGCTGTTGCGGCGTATTCCTATGTTAGGTATAACGATGAGCATGGGTATATCCCACAGGTCGGCTTAAGGGCTAACTATTCGGCGAAAATAGAGAGATGTATCTCCGCTGTCGAGGGGCAGGGGATATATTATAACGGCAGCCTGATAGATGCTGTATACTCCGCATCAAGTGCAGGCGCGTCTGCACCGAGCGAGAAGATATGGGGCGGCGCTTACCCTTACCTCAGGGCTGTTGAGAGCGTTTATGACAGTAAAGACCCAAACTACGGCGTTGTAAAGACCTTTACAAAGGAAGGCCTTAAGTCGATAATCGAAAAGAATACGGGTATCAAGCTTTCTGATAACCCGAGGAACTGGTTTGAGATACAAAGCGTTTTCAGCGGTAAGTATATCGACCTTATGAAACTTGACGGCAAGGAGTATATATCCGTAAACGGCAGTATGCAGAGGGTCACGGGTGCTTTGATGAGGAGTACGATCTTAGGCACTTCAAACCTTAAATCCACCGCGTTTGATATTTCCTATGATAACGGCGTGTTTACCTTCAAGACCTACGGCTGGGGGCACGGCGTTGGTATGAGCCAGTGGGGCGCTTGCTACTACGCGCAGGCAGGCTATAGCTATGACCAGATATTAAGACACTACTACGTTGGCACGACAGTCAGCGTTTCAGACGTTAACTCCAAAGCGGCATCAAGAGCAAATATGACGCAGGAGGAGCTTGATAACGAAACTAACGAGTCGCAGACAGCTAAGCCTGCGGCAGAGAACGAGCAGCCTGCACAAGCTGATGAAACAGCACAGCAGCCTGCCGAAACTCAGGGCGAGCAGACAGAGCAGGCCGAGCAGACAGAGCCGCAGGAGAGCGCTGCCGATAATGAGAGCAGCAATAGCGATGAAAGCGCCGAGCCGAAATATGAGGGCGAGGATATGGGCTCTGATGAAGAGCTTAGCCCCGACAGCGAGCTGATGCCCGAGGGCGAGCCTACGGAGAGTACCGATCAGATAGTATGATCATTACTTATAATTTATATAATCAGGAGGAGAAATACAATGGCATTTTTCAACTCAAACCCCAACGCAGGACAGATAAACCAGCTGAACCGCCAGATCAACCAGAACCTTGCGGATATCAACAATAAGTATACCGAGATAGGGCGTATCACAAAGCTTAAGTATCTCGATAAGTTTGATGACCCCGATGTTAAAAGGCTTGCAGGCGAGATAGATTCTATGCTTGCAGCACTTCAGAATATGACAAAGCAGATAAACGAGCTTAAGGGCTTGAGAGAGTGCGCTGGCTGCCATATGCAGATAGGAATGAATGTTGCATTCTGCCCTAACTGCGGAACTAAGCAGCCCGTTGCGGCTCAGCCTGCTCAGCCCGTGCCGCCCGTGCCGCCTATGCAGCCGATGATGCAGCAGCCTATGCAGCCCCAGCAGCCGAGCCCGTGGGCTCCGCCGCAGCCTGCCCCTGTGCCGCCTATGCCGCCGCAGGGCTTTGCTCCCGTGCCGCCTATGATGCAGCCGATGCCCGATGCTGTTCCTCCGATGGTGCAGCCCGAGCCTGTTCCTGCGCCTGCTCCCGCACCTGCTAAAGAGGCTGCTCCTGAACCGACAGAAGAACCCGAGCAGACAGCTGCACCGACAGAAACCGAGCAGCCCTCAAACGAGCTGCCGCCTATTCCCGAGTATCAGCCGCCCGAGATGAAACCTCTTCCCGAGCCTATGGCTATACCCGAGCCTGCACCTATCCCCGAGACTGTAAAGCCTGAGCCTGCACCTGCTCCTGCGCCCGTGCCTGCTGCTGCAAATGCGCCGCAGTTTATCTTCTGCACGAGCTGCGGAAACAAAGAGGTGGCAGGAACAAGGTTCTGCTCGGAATGCGGCGCTGTATTAGAATAAATAATACATAACGGCAGCATTTATTTAACGAGTGCTGCCGTAGTTTTAAGTAAAAGGAATGTTCACATATGCAAGACCTTATCAAAACCGATAAACTGACACTTGAACGCGCATCACGGCTGAAAGCCCGTCTTGCAGGCAGGGAGGTTATCCTCGCCTCGGCATCACCGAGGAGGAAGGAGCTGCTTGCTTGTATGGCGGAGGGCTTTAAGGTCATTCCTGCGCAGACGGATGAAACGCTGCCCGAGTATATCCCTGCAAGAATGGCAAGCGAATACCTTGCAAGGGAAAAATGCTTAGCAGTTGCAAGGCAGTACCCCGAGGCACTTGTCATAGGTGCTGATACTACCGTTGTGGCTGATGATGAGATACTCGGAAAGCCCGTGGATAATGAAGATGCAAGGCGTATGCTCTCATTGCTTTCGGGAAGGCAGCACAGCGTTATCAGCGGCATCGCCGTTTCGTGCAGGGGTAAAACGAAAAGTGCATCTGATGTGACGGCGGTGGGCTTTAAAAAGCTTGACAGCAAGACTATAGATGCCTATATCGAAACGGGCTCGCCGTTTGACAAGGCAGGCGCTTACGGTATTCAGGACTTTGAAAAGGGAGAGGTGTATATCGAGCAGGGGAGCTATTCTAACGTTGTGGGGCTGCCCGTTGAGGAGCTTACACTTCTTTTAGAGGCCTTTCTTAATACGGAGGGGCGCTGATATGGGGCTTTTCTCAAAATCGAAAAAGGATAAGGGCAGCCCCTTGTCAGAGCTTAAGAAATACGATAAAAAGGCTATATCTTACGTCGTAAAGCGGCAGGGCGGCGAGGAAACTATCCTCGGGCGTCAGGGGGCTATATCTGTTAAGGACGATGAGATAATCATAGTCTGCAACGGCTCGCAGGCGCTCAGGGTAAATACCTCGGGCGCTGTTATGGCAACACTTATGAGCGGCAACGGTGTCGATATCAAGGGAACTGACAGCAGCGGCGAGAGCGTTCACGCTATAGCATATTACTCAAATCTTCGCCAGTGATATATAAACTTTTTGTAAATATTTATTTTCGGAGTAAAAAAACGTACAGAACCCTAAAAACGCATATCTGCGCGATTTGATAAAGTTAAATATAATAAGTTAGCTAATGCTAATATATATTATGTTAATAAATACAAATAACTCGCCTAAATGTCAAGTATATTTTATGTAAAGTTACAAATATTTAGGAAAATGCCGAAAATAAGGCGCAAATATTTGACAAACGGCGTAAAATCGGCTATAATACAAACAGAAATTAAAAAACGGAGGTCGTTAACTTATGAAAAAGTCAGAATTGGTTGCACTTATCGCTGAAAAAGGCGGCTACACAAAGACAGAGGCTAACAAGGCTCTCGGCACAGTAATAGACGCTATTTCACAGTCACTCGAAAAGGGCGAGAAGGTTTCTCTCGTAGGCTTTGGTACATTCGAGGTTAGAGACAGGGCTGCTAAGAAGTCCATTAACCCCGCTACAAAGCAGCCTATCGAGGTTCCTGCTAAGAAGGTTCCTGCATTCAAGGCAGGCAGAGCCCTTAAGGACGCTGTAGATAAGAAGTAATTAAATTTACACAAAAGTGTGAAGGGAGATCATTTACAATGGCTGATACAAAGAATGTAAAGGAAGTAGCTGTTGAGGTAAAGACAGCTGCTGCTGAGAAGGTAGAAAAGGCTGTTAAGGAAACAAAGACAGCTGCTAAGAAGACTGCTGCAAAGGCTAAGACAGCTGCTGATAAGGGTGCTGCTAAGGCTAAGGCTACAGCTAAGAAGACAGCTACAAAGGCTAAGGCTACAGCTGAAAAGACTGCTGCTAAGGCTAAGACAGCTGCTAAGAAGGTCGCAGAGGATAAGCAGGCAGTATTCGTAGAGTACGCAGGCAAGCAGGTAGCTGCTAAGGACGTTTTAGAGGCTGTTAAGGCTGATTTCAAGGCTAACAACAAGGGTACAGTAAGAACTGTTCAGGTTTATATCAAGCCTGAGGACAATGCTGCTTACTACGTTGTTAACGGCAAGGTAGAGGGCAAGGTTGACCTCTGATACCTAAAAAAGTAAGTATGGCAGGCTGCGCTTAGATGTGCGGCCTGCTTTTTTGTGAGGTATCGCATCAATGCGACCATTCCCGGCTGCCGATTTTCTATCTGTAACCAATTATTCATTGACATTTGTGAGATTTTTTAGTATAATTGATATATATAAGTGTCTTAGGGAAGGAATGATATATAAATGGCTCAGAAGAAAAAGGGCACGGCAAAAAAGGCATCGTCAAAGCCCGTGCGCGTTCAGTATGAGGATGAATATGATGATGAAGAGGATGACAAGAACTTTGCGACTACCGTAAAGGGCGTTATCGCTGTTATGATAACATTTATGTGCGTGGTCATCGTGCTTATGTTCACGGCGCGCAGTATGTTTATCTTGCAGGGCAATGAGTATCACGAGGACGTTCCTACGGGTATCGTCACATCAACTCAGCCTACCGTTTACGAGGGCGGCGGCACTACCGCGGCTGAGGAGGATTCCTCAGGCAAGAAAAAGCGCACCGCATCGCCTAACGCTAAGGATAATGATGACGGCCAGGGAACTACCACAAGCAAGCTTACGGGTACAACGCAGTACAGGTGCGTTAGTGCAGTCTACCTCCACCCTCAGCCCTCGGCTGACAGTGAGAACCTGCTCGTTATCCCTCAGGGTGCAGTTGTTGATGTTCAGAAGGACGAGAATGACTGGCTCTACCTTGATTATAACGGCACGATAGGCTGGGCATACGGTCCCGGGTTCTTTATAGTTAATCAGTAATAAAATCAAAAACCGATACAGCAAGCAGATAAGCTGTATCGGTTTTTTTTCAGTCAAGCCTGTGGCTTGCCGTCTTGCCTGTTTTTACGTTTATGGCGATTATCATTTCCTCGCCGTTTTTGTCGGTGCCGTAGAATGCCCAGCAGGGCTGCGCGGTTATTTTGTCGCCATTCTCCGAAACGGGGCGGTATTCAAGCTGGCAGTGGTTTAGCGTGTAGTCTGACGGCTTGCCCTCGACTTCGCTCTCTATTGCTTTGAGTGCAGCCTCGGGCTCCATGGCCTGCGGGATAGTTTCGCCCTGCTCTACGCTGTCTATAAGGCAGTTTTGCGCCCATATGCCCTGAATGTCATCAGCATTGTAATAGTAAGCGTGTATTTCGGGGTAGGCAATGGCTGCAAAGCTCGCACCAAAGGCGCTGTCGCCCGTATCGTAAAATGACTCGGTAGTCATAACGCCAGTGCCGAACTTTACCGAGTAGTCGATCGCCGTGTAGATAACATTTCCGTTTTCGTCGGAATAATCCCTTGCGCTGAGAGGTGTTACCTCAAGGCTTGCGCCTATCGCCTCAAAGCAGTCATATATCTTTTCCTGTGCATCTAAGGTCAGCGTCGAGTAGGCGACACTCTTGCCGTCAAGCGTTACCTTTTTGTCAAAATCCTCAGCATAAACTATTCTTGACAGTGTCGGGGTCAGCTCCTCGTTTTCATTGTATTTCAGCGAATATTTTCCTTTAAAGAAGGAAAAGCTGCCAAAAGCATCAAGGTGTGAGGATATCTGCTCGGCCTCGTTGTACCAGTCAACGCTCGGCAAATCGTCATGCCCTTCGACTGCCATATTATTAGTTGATTCCTTTCCCTTGCCGTAAGCTCCGCTGCCGTAGACTACCTCGGTGAGGTCGTTTATCTTCGCGGTGTCGGCATTCATCACCTTGTAGGTGTATTCGCTCATCGGCGGCGCGGTCGGCAGCACAAAGCTGTCTGAGGTTTTAAAATCTGTGTCATAGCTGACTGTTTTTTTGCTGTCATCATTCTTTGACGAGCAGCCTGCGAGCGCCAGAGCAAGTGCCGCGGCGGTCATTATCCCTGTCATTTTCCTTAACATATCTATTCCTCCCTGAGTGGTAAACTATGCCTTTTATAATAAAGACGTCCGAAAGTGAAAATATGTGACATCTGAAAATAAAAACTGTAGACTTTCACAAATTGAAGGTATAGATCTTGTTAAAAAAATCAAAAGCACTCACTTTAAGCGAGGGCGCGTTAAAGAAGTACTATTTATCATAAAGCCTTCCGCGCGCCCTCTAAAATAAGAAATAAAGAAAGAATAAAGAATAAATAATAATAGAGGTATCGGCTGCGCCGATAGATTTAAAATAAATCGCGCGCGTTTTCTGCCTAATGCAGATAATGCTGATACCTTAACTATTATTTATTAATTGTTATTTTAGCGGTGGCGCACATAGCTTAATAAAACTTCCTTACCGCTTTCTCGCTTACTGCGAGTGCTTTTGATAATTAAGTCATAAAAGCCTTATCTTGCTTGCTATCTCTGCCGAGTGGGAGAGGATAGTGAGGTTTGCATCAATATCAGCCTCTTTCATTGAGGGGGTGATGAATGCCAGCTCGTTATCGGGGCGCGATGCCCTTTCGATATATATGAGCTTGCCGAACATCTCCGATACAGCAGGCTTTAGCTGCTCTGCATTATCAGCCTTTATGCGGACGTACATTGATGTTTCTACCTGCTTGTAATGCTCGATGAAGTCGGCGTTTTTGCTGTCCTCCCAGCTCAGCATGAGAACTGTGTGGCGGTGCTTTAAGCAGTCGATAATATCGCCTACAACAGCCGATGCTGTCGGCAGCTTGCCTGCGCCCCTGCCGTAGAAGAGAACATCGCCCACACCGTCGCCCGTAACTGATATAGCATTATAAACATCATCAACGCTTGAAAGCAGGTTCGACTTAGGAACGAGCCTCGGGCATACCATGCACCCGAGCTTGCCGTTTTCAAGCTTTTTGACCGAGCCTATCAGCTTTATGCCAAAGCCTGCATTCTCGGCATACTCAACGTCATCGAGCGTTATGCCCGAAATACCCGAGTGATGTACCATTTCGGGGTATATATGCTGCCCGTAAACCAGTGAGCCTAAAATGCATATCTTTCTCTGTGCGTCTATTCCCTCTATATCGGCAGTCGGGTCAGCCTCGGCATAGCCGTTTTCCTGTGCCAGTTTAAGTGCCTCGTCAAAGGGCATCTGCTCCCTTATCATCTTTGTGAGGATAAAGTTTGTAGTGCCGTTTAAAATGCCGCATACCTGCAAGATATCATTTCCTGCAAGGCACTTGTTCAAAGGCCTGATTATCGGTATACCGCCGCCTACAGATGCCTCAAAAAGATAGTTGCAGTTATGCTCTGCGGCTATCTTCAAAAGCTCTGCACCCTTTGCCGCAACAAGCTCCTTGTTTGATGTAACAACGCTCTTGCCTGCCTCTAAAAGCCTTTTTGTGTAGTCGTAAGCAAATGTCTTTCCGCCTACTACCTCGGCCACTACCTCTATGTCGGGGTCATTTAAGATGACCTCAAAATCCTTTACCATTCTGTCGGCATATGGTGAATCGGGGAAATCACGAAGATCGAGGATATACTTTATATCGGTATCCCTTCCTATCTTTTTCCTGATAGAGTCAAGATTTTTCTCAAAAAGCTCTACCGTTCCCGAGCCTACAACTCCATAACCTATTACCGCTACATTACCATTTGACATTTGTTAAAACCCTTTCTATTCTCCTGATATTATTTTTACATCTACAACACCGTCAATACCCTTAAGCGCCGCTTTAAGTGCGCCCGTTTCAAGCGTTCCCTTTTCAAACCTGCACGAAACAGTCACGCTTGCTACCGAGTCAACGGGGATATTCTGGTTTATCGTGAGTATGTTCATCCCGAGCTCATACAGCCCCTTGATGATAGATGACAGCACGCCCTTCTCGTCCTTTAAAACAAGGTATATCGAGATGATACGGTTTGTAAGCTGCTCCTCATAGCTCCATACGCAGTCCTTATATTTATAGTATGCGCTCCTTGAAATGCCGACAGCCCTGCAAGCCTCGGCTGACGAGCCTACCTCGCCCCTTGCCCTCATGCTCTTTGCATCAAGCACCTTGAGCACTATATCGGGCAGCACATCGGTGCTTACCAGAACAAGCCTTCCGCTGCTTTTCTCTGCCGCCTTTTCTGCCGCCATTAGTCCACCTCCCGAAAACAGATGTATTTATGACAAATACAACTATACCACTTTTTTGTCTATTTGTCAAGGGCGCAGGGGGTGGCATAATAGGTAAACTTTTAATGAAGAACCCCATGTTTTTATGCACAATTACATAAATATCATGCTGTTATTTATGCATTCTGCATTGTTTCAAAAATAAACTATCAATGTTCATATTGTGTTAATGTTTTTGTATTACTATTAAGTAAAATTTGCAAAGAAAATCATTGATAATAAGCAAATTTATCCTTTTACCGAGGGGTGAATACTATGGAGCTCATAAGCGAGATGATAAGGCTTGATGATGAGGCAAAAAAGCTTGTAAATGATGCAAAGGAGCAGGCTGACAGCCTTAAGCTGAAAGCAAGAGAGCAGGTAGAAACGCTGAAGGCGGAAAACGCTAAAAAGCTTGAAGAGCTTAAAGCTCAGAGCATTAAGGCGCAGCAGGATGCCGTTGATGACGCAAGGGCAGCAGGCAGCCGCTATGAGGACGAAAAAAAGGCAGAGCTTGATAAGTATTTCGGGGCGAATGCCGATAGTCTTGCGCAAAGAATTGCCGATGAGATATATGCAGAGGCAGCTGAGCATTAAGCGCAAGGGAACTCTTGCCTCACTAAGCAACTAAAGGAAGGCGGTGCTGTATGGGCGGAAATGCCACAGTCGCAAAAATAAGAACTGTATTCGGCCGTGCTCTTACTGCGGCCGATTATCACGAGATGACCAATAGGCAGAATATCACGGAGCTTTGTGATTACCTCAAAACGCACAAGCGCTATGAGGAGGCTCTGAGAGATGTTGAGCCTGCAACTGTCCACAGAGGCTATCTTGAACAGCTTATCAAAAAGGAAAACTTTCTTACCTACAGGCGGCTTGTAAAATTCCAGCAGCTTGACAGGGGGGAGTTTTATAAATTCTATATCAAAAAGGCGGAAACGGTGCAGCTTATAAGCTTTCTGCATATGTATGAGGCAGGGCTGAATGAGGAATACCTCGCATCTGTCCCCGGGTATATGACTGAGTATTCAAAGCTGGGGCTTTTTGAGCTTGCGGCCTGCCACAGCTTTGAGCAGATACTTAAGACACTCAGAAAGACGGAGTATTACAAGCCGCTCAAAAAAATAATGCCGAAGGACGGCGGCGAGCCCGAGCTTGCAAAGGCCGAGAGGGCTCTGAGAGTGCATTATTATAAGCACGTTTTGGAAAGCGCTAAGGCGGAGCTTTCCGAGGAAGAGTATAAGGAGATAGCAAAGCTTGTTGGAACAGATGCCGACCTTATAAACTACACAAACGCCTACCGAATGAAAAAGTATTTTTCACTTGATAAGGAGCAGATAGAAAAGCGTTCGCTGCCCTTTTCAAGGATAGGAAAAGCAAAGATGAGCGAGCTTTACGCCTGCGATGAAACGGAGGATATGGAGCATCTTATGGACAGGACGGTCTACAGAAACGATGACCCCGACCAGACGATAGAATCGCGAAACGCAAAAGCGCGGCTAAAGGCGGTAAGGCACGTTATCGAGCTTACCTCATCATCAGCGGCGGCGCTGTTTGCATATATGATGATATGCGATATCGAGGCGGCAAATATAACCCATATAATCGAGGGCATCAGATATAAAGCCGACCTTTCCGAGATCGAATCACAGCTGGCGGTATAATAATTAATAATTAATAATTATGGTGTCGGCTGCACCGAGTATATAAATGTAAAACCTCGCCGTAAGGCGAAACAATACCTGTTAACTGTTATCTGTTATCTGTTAACTGAAAAGGGGTGTTTATTTGGCTACCGAGAAAATGGAGCTTGTAAATATAAACGGCAAACTTGACAGACTTGACGAGGCAATTGAGGCTCTGCTCAAAAGCGGGAGCTTTCATATGGAGGAGGGCTTTTCCCACTCGTCGGGCTCGGGCTATAAGCCGCTTAATGAGAAAAATCCTTACGCCTTGCTGTTAAAGAAATACCTTACTCTTTGTACGGGGCTTGACTGCGAGAGCGAGGGGGGCGACAAGGATAAATGCAAAGCCTCCACCTACGAGGAATTTGATGAGCTGTATCAGAATATTTACAGCCACTACAGCGAGCTTGAAAGCAAAAAAGCATCGCTTGATAAGGACATAGCCCTGAGAAATGAGGCGAGCCTGCAAACGGCGCACCTTAAGGGCATGAATGAAGACCTTACAAGGCTTTTTAATCTTGAATATATAAGCATTCGCTTTGGTAAGCTGCCGAGCGATAACGCAAAAAAGCTTGAATACTTTGACAGGAATTTCTTCTTCTTCCCGTTTGATGAGGATATGACGTATACCTACGGAATGTACGTCTGCCCGAAGGGTGAGAAGGAGGAGATAGATGAGATATTCAAAACGCTTTACTTTGAGCGCACAAGGATACCCGATTTTGTATCGGGAAGTGCATCAGCGGCATACTCCACCCTGCAAAGCGAGATAGAGCAGGGGAAAAAAGACCTTAAGCTTACCGAGGAGCAGATAAGCGAGCTTTCCGAAAAGTATAAGGACGAGCTTAAAAATGCCTGCGAAAAGCTAAGATACCTAAAGGGCGCGTTTACGCTGAGGCGAAAAGCAGGCGTGCTTAAGGATAAATTCCTGATAAAGGGCTTTATTCCCTCAAAGGATAGGGCGGAGCTTGAATCGGCTTTCAAAGGCCATGATGAGCTTGAGCTTACCTTCCTTCCCCCGGACAGCGACCCCGGCTGTAAGCCCCCGACGATACTTAAAAACGGCATTTTAACACGGCCGTTCAAAATGCTTGTCGGAATGTACGGCTTGCCGACCTACGGCGGCTTTGACCCGACTGCGTTTGTGGCACTTACCTATTCGCTTTTGTTCGGTATAATGTTCGGTGACCTCGGGCAGGGCTTTCTGATAGCGCTTTTGTCGATCCCCGTGGCAAGAAAGCTCAGCCGCGATATGGGCGGCATGATGCTCAGGTGCGGAATATGCTCGATGATATTCGGAACTCTTTACGGCTCGGTATTCGGCATTGAGGATCTGCTTGACCCCGTGTATGAGAATATAGGGATCGATTTCCTGCCGCTCAGGGCGTTTGAGAGTACGAACTTTATCCTCTTTACGGCTGTAGGCATTGGAATATTCCTGATAGTCGTTTCGATGCTTATAAATATTTTCACATCGTTTAAGCGACGGGATATAGAAAGTGCCGTGTTCGGCTGCAACGGTATCTGCGGACTCGTCTTCTACGGCTCGATAGTTTTCGCAGTCGTTGCAACTATGATGCTTGATATGAAGGTGATGAGCGCACCGTTTGTTATCTTCCTTATAGTGATACCTGCGCTTTGCATTTTCTGCCGCGTGCCCTTTGCGATACTTGTAAAGTATAAAAAGTGGAAATTCTCGGATACGGACGAGAAGATGACGCTCGGCGGCTTTATAGTTGAGAATTTCTTTGAGATGTTTGAGTTTGTGCTTTCCTATATCTCAAATACAATGTCCTTCCTTCGTGTCGGCGGCTTTGTAATGAGCCACGCAGGTATGATGCTCGTGGTAATGACGCTTATGGAGGGCATGAGCAAGGTAGGTCAGCCTATAGTTTTCGTAATAGGCAACCTTTTCGTTATGGCTATGGAGGGCATGATAGTTGCCATTCAGATAATCAGGCTCGAATTTTACGAGATATTCTCCCGTTTCTATTTAAGCGGCGGCAAGGAATATGTTCCCGTGACAGCCGAGCTTGCAAAAGAAGAAAATTAGTTTTTGGAGGAATTTGTTATGTTGATATTCATTTTACCGCTTATCGTAGTTGTGCTGCTTATGGTGCCGTTTCTCATTTATGCTAAGAGGATAAAAAACGGCGGCAGCCCTAAAAAGGCATTTATCGGAAACCTTTGTACATTCTTCGGCACAATGGGTCTTGCACTCCTTTTCCCGATAGGCAAGATAGTTTTCGCAGCTGAGGAAACGGGCAGCGTTTCTACAGTTCTTTCTACCGGCGCAGGTATGGGCTACCTTGGTGCGGCTTTAGCAGTTGGACTTGCCTGCGTTGGCTCGGGTATCGCGGTTTCGGCAGGTGCGTCTGCGGCTATAGGTGCTACGAGCGAGAACCCCGATGCCTTCGTTAAGTCGCTTATCTTCGTTGTTCTCGGTGAAGGTATCGCTCTTTACGGCCTTCTTATCGCTATCCTTATCATCTCCAATGTCGGCTCTGCAATAGGTCTTTGATATGAAGATGTATCTTATAAGCGATAATATGGATACGCAGATGGGGTTTCGCCTTGCAGGTGTTGACGGTGTAGTTGTTCACGGCGAGGAGGAAACGGGTG
This sequence comes from Ruminococcus sp., assembly GCA_017634275.1. GTDB lineage: Bacteria > Bacillota > Clostridia > Oscillospirales > Ruminococcaceae > NK3A76. The sequence continues at coordinate 36,390 of JAGBNQ010000073.1, forward strand.
CCGCACTTGATGCGGCTATGGAGCGCGATGATGTAGGCATTATCCTTATGACCCCCAAGGCTATACAAAAGTGTGAGGAGCTTGTGAGAAAGTATAAGCTTGAACGCGCTACGCCGCTTATTATCGAGATACCCGACAGACATGGAAACAGTAACGTTACCGAATCTATCAGCAGATATCTTAAAGAGGCGGTGGGCGTCTGATAAGGCGCGCGGTTATTGATAAGTGCGTTACGATTTAAGGAGTTTTACTATGGATGAAAATAAAAGACTTGAGGCCTTCCGCGCGGCTGTGCTTGAAAACAGCAGGCAAAAGGCTCAGGCTATAACCGACTCAGCCCAAAGTGAGGCGGACGCTTATCTCAAAGCTCTGACCGATGAGGAAACCGTTTCCTTTGCAAGGCAGAAGGCGGAAATAGAAAACGAGGTGAGCCTGCGGCTCCAGCGTGAGAGCGCAGGGCAGGAGCTTAGCGTCAAAAGAGCGGTCCTCTCCTACAGAGAAGAGCTTATAGGCGAGGTCTTTGATAAGGCGCAGGCTATCCTTTTGAAAAAGGCGGCATCGCCCGAGCATGAGAATTATGTCTTCTCCTGCCTAAAAAGGATAAGCGCGCAGTATAAGGGCGAAAACGGCATCTGCCTTCTTTCCCCTGCGCATATGTCATACGCTGATAAGATAAAGAGCGATTTCGGCTATGAATGCAAAAGCGATGATTCCCTTACCCTCGGCGGAGTAATGGTAAGGTTTGACAGGCTGGGCATTTTGATAGATAATTCCGTAAACTCCGCCCTTGATAAGCAAAGGGCAGATTTTGCCGGGAATAACAGCTCTATTAGCGTATAAGCCGCCCGAATGGGCATTTATCGGCGCTTAGCGCCGATACCTTAATTATTCATTATTCATTATTAATTAGATATAACGGGGTGTAATATGGACGTTATATATTCGGTAAACGGCCCTGTCGTTAAGGTCAAGGGCACAAAAAGCTTTTCTATGCAGGAAATGGTGTATGTCGGTAAAAAGCGCCTTATTGCTGAGGTAATAGGCGTTGCGGCTGATTTTACTACCATTCAGGTATATGAGGGCACAACAGGCCTTCTCCCGGGAGAGCCTGTAGAGGGTACGGGCGCACCAATGTCGGTAACGCTCGCACCGGGAATAATCACAAATATCTTTGACGGAATCGAGCGCCCTCTTAACAAGCTTGAGGAAATAAGCGGCGCGTTTATTGCAGACGGCGCAAATGTTGAGCTGCTTGATACCGAAAAGACCTATGATACTACCGTGACCGTAAAGGTGGGCGATAGGGTATCGGCAGGCGTTTGCTACTGCACCTGCCCCGAGTCGGCTGTAGTTATACATAAGTGTATGCTCCCTCCGCTGTCTAAGGGCGGCGAGGTCACATGGACGGCCGAAAACGGCGAGCATAAGATAACTGATGAGATAATAAGGGTAAAGGACGAAACGGGTAAAGAAACATCATATACAATGATGCAGAAATGGCCTATAAGAACACCGCGCCCCTGCAAGGAAAGACTTCCTATCTCACGGCCGCTTATCACGGGGCAGAGGGTGATCGATACTATCTCGCCTATAGCTAAGGGCGGAACTGCGGCTATCCCGGGCGGTTTCGGAACGGGTAAGACTATGACGCAGCACCAGCTTGCAAAGTGGTGTGATGCGGATATTATAATATATATCGGCTGCGGTGAGCGCGGAAATGAGATGACGCAGGTGCTTACCGAGTTCTCCGAGCTTATCGACCCGAGAACGGGCAAGCCGCTGACTGACAGAACTATGCTTATAGCAAACACCTCAAATATGCCTGTTGCGGCGCGTGAGGCGAGCATTTATACGGGCATAACCATAGCTGAGTATTACCGTGATATGGGCTATCATATCGCTATCATGGCAGACTCTACCTCGCGCTGGGCTGAGGCTTTGCGTGAGATATCGGGAAGACTTGAGGAAATGCCTGCCGAGGAGGGCTTTCCTGCTTATCTTCCCTCGCGTATTGCTGATTTCTATGAGCGCGCAGGCTATGTAAAAACGCTTGGCGGCAATGAGGGCTCTGTTACTATCATAGGTGCGGTATCTCCGCAGGGCTCTGACTTCTCCGAGCCGGTAACGCAGAATACAAAGCGCTTTGTAAGGTGCTTTTTGGCACTTGATAAGAATTTGGCTTATGCAAGGCATTACCCTGCTATCAACTGGAATGATTCCTATTCGGAATATATCGACGAGATAGCCGACTATTTCAAGGAAAACGTGGCAGAGGACTATATGCAGACAAGGCAGCGTATAAGCTCTATCCTCTCAAAGGAAAATGAGCTTATGGAGATAGTAAAGCTTATGGGCGCAGATGTTCTGCCCGATGACCAGAAGGTTCTTATCGAAACGGCAAGGGTAATAAGAGTAGGCTTTTTGCAGCAGAACGCTTTCCATAAGGACGATACATATGTTGACCTTGATAAGCAGTACAGAATGATGAAGATAATCCTTCTTCTGTTTGATAAGGCAAATGAGGCGGCAGGCAGAGGTGTTTCCGTGAGCAGTATCAGGGAAACAGGCTGGTTTGAGCGCCTTATCAAGATGAAATATGATATACCGAACGATAAGCCCGAAATGTTTGATGAATTCAGCTTAGAGCTTACCACACAGCTTGACGGATTGGAGGCGCAGGAAGAGTGAGCCTGAAATATATAGGTCTTAGTGAGATAAACGGCCCGCTCGTGGCGCTTGAAGGCGTTAAGGGCATAGGGTATGATGAAATGGCGCAGATAAAGCTCTCTGACGGCACAAAGCGCCTTGCAAGAGTTGTTGAGGTAAGCGAGGATAAGGCTATACTTCAGGTTTTTGAGGGAACAAGGGGCTTGTCGCTTGAAAACACCGTTACCGAGTTTGAGGGCAGGCCTATGGAGCTGCCGCTTGCCCCTGAAATGGTAGGGCGGATATTTAACGGCGCAGGCAGGCCTATCGACGGTCTCGGTGAGATATTCCCCGAGAAAAGCGCTGATATCAACGGCGCGCCGATAAACCCCGTATCAAGAGTATATCCGCAAAACTATATAAACACGGGCATTTCGTCGATAGACGCGCTTACTACCCTTATCAGAGGGCAAAAGCTGCCTATCTTCTCGGGCTCGGGTCTTTCGCATAACAAGCTCGCCGTTCAGATAGTAAGGCAGGCTAAGATAGCAGACGAATCGGGAAAAGGCTTTGCGGTAGTTTTCGGCGCTATGGGTGTTAAGAATGACGTTGCCGATTACTTTAAGCGCTCATTTGAGGAAACGGGTGTTCTGTCAAGAGTCGTTATGTTTTTAAACCTTTCAAACGACCCGATAATCGAGCGTATACTTACACCGCGCTGTGCGCTTACCTGTGCGGAATATCTCGCATTTGAAAAGAATATGCATATTCTCTGTATCCTGACGGATATGACATCCTACGCTGAGGCGGTAAGAGAATTTTCCTCCTCAAAGGGCGAGATACCCGGAAGAAAAGGCTACCCCGGCTACCTCTATTCCGACCTTGCGTCTATCTATGAAAGAGCAGGCATTGTAAAGGGCGCTGAGGGCTCTGTTACACAGATACCTATCCTTACCATGCCCAATGACGATATCACACACCCCGTCCCCGACCTTACGGGCTACATCACCGAGGGGCAGATAGTTCTGGACAGGACCTTAGAGCAGGAGGGCGTTTACCCTGCCGTTTCTATACTGCCGTCACTTTCCCGTCTTATGAAGGACGGCATAGGTGAGGGCTTTACAAGAGAAGATCATCAGACCTGCGCCAATCAGCTTTTTGCGGCATACGCGCGCGTTCAGGACGCTAAGGCACTTGCATCGGTCATCGGTGAGGAGGAGCTTTCCGCAAGCGATAAGGCATTCCTTAATTTCGGCAGGCTGTTTGAAAAGCATTTTCTGGGTCAGGATTTCAACGAGAACAGAAGTATCGAGCAGACCCTTGATCTCGGCTGGGCGCTTTTGTCACAGCTCCCGCGCGAGGAGCTTGACCGCGTTGACGAGGAGCATTTAAACAAATTCTATGACCCGGGCGCGCTCGTGGCGCTGGGGTATGATTGATAGGTAATTCGGAGTCTGTTTCAATGCACAATGCACAATGCACAATGCACTATTGAGGTGCGCCGATGCGAAGGGGTTCGGGGGGCGTCCGCAAAGCCTCCCGAGCAAGCCGTTTTATAGCAAACCCTATTTGCTTGCAAAAATGTGGTGCGTCAAGTATATAACAATAAAATATATTAATTATACTGATGTGGATTTTTGTGACGTTTATGGTGTGGGATATAGTTTTTCATTATTAAGAGGGAATATTGCTAATGTTAAACAGAATAAGAACGATTTTTCCTTATCTGCTTGCAATAGGTGTTATAGTTTTTGTTATCTTATTTGTTGTAATTGATTTGTTTTTAGACAAGCCCGGTGAAACAGCAGGTCCCGGTGCTGTGCAAGAGATCAAAGCAAAAATCGAAACGATATCTGAAGATGAACTCATCTGCTATACTGATGAAGATATAGACGGCAATGATGCACTCGGCTTTAGAGCGTTTGACAAGGGAACAAGGTTTTTACTTCGTAAGGACGGTATAAAGTTTGATATAAAAAAGCTTAGTGAAAATGATATTATACATTTTAACCTATATGGTGAAGAATTGATATCAGATAATAAGTATTTAGCACATTTTGGTGATGTTTATCTGAATGATGAAGAGATCACATATGTAAATGCGAAAGAAAATATCGGTGATTAAGTATATATATTCAACCACTATGAAAGGAGATTTCCCGTATGGCACAGCAGGTCTTTCCTACTAAAGGCAATTTAATAGCATCAAAGAAAAGCCTTGCTTTAGCACAGCTCGGGTATGATCTTCTTGACAGGAAAAGAAATATCCTTATCCGCGAGATAATGCTGCTGACAAATGAGGCAAACGAGCTAAAGGGCAGTATTGACTCGGCGTTTAAGGAGGCATACGATGCGCTCAGGGCGGCTAATATCTCTCTCGGCGTTATCTCGGGGTTTGCTAAGTGCGTGCCGATAGATAAGGGGCTTACCCTCTCTACACGCAGCGTTATGGGAACAGAGCTTGTCGGCTGTGAGCTTGCTCATAAGGAAAATAAGCTCTACTACGGCCTTTCGCAGACGGATTCAAGGCTTGACGAGGCTTTTATAAAGTTCAATAACGTCAAGGAGCTTACCGTAAAGCTCGCCGAAACGGAAAATAATATCTACCGCCTTAGTGTGGGTATCAGAAAAGCAGGCAGGCGCGCAAACGCCCTTAAAAATATAATGATCCCCAAATATCAGGAGCAGGTTCGGTTTATCTCCGCGGCACTTGAAGAAAAGGAAAGAGAAGAATTTTCACGAATGAAGGTAATAAAGTCAGCAAAGCTCAGAAAGAGCAGGGCAGCTCAGCAGGAGGAATGAAAATGGCTCAGACACTCAGAAAAATGTTCAAAAACTACCTCGTTGTCTGCATTTTAAGCATAGCCTTAGGAGTAGCCCTTGTTATCGAGCCGACCTTTTTAACTAAGCTTGTAAGCTATATCTTAGGCGGTGTTTCGCTCGGCTTTGGGATATATAATATAGTTATGTATTTTTTAGGCGACCACGAGGGAATGGTCTTTTTGATGATAAAGGGGCTTATTCTTGCAGTTATCGGCATTTTCCTCTTTATCAGGCCTGATTTTATCCCGAGAATGATATCAACAGCGTTCGGCATATATATGCTTGTAAACGGCGTTATCGGCCTTACAAACGCCACAGAGATAAAGCGCTATGGCGACAGTGAGTGGCAGTTTACGATGATTTCGGCAGCGGTCACATTTGTTTTGGGCTTTGTTATGCTTATAAACCCGATGCTCCCCGTTAAAGCGGCGATGATAGTTTTAGGCATATGCCTTATAATCTCGGGTGCGAGCAATCTGTTTTCAAGCTTTACCGCACGCTCAAAGCTTAAGGAAATAGAAAAGCAAGCCGAGCGCGCCGACAAGTCAGAGAGAAATGATATTATTGATATCTGATAATTAATGCACAATGCACAATGCACAATTGAGGTGTCCGCCTTTGGC
>JAGBNQ010000013.1 GCA_017634275.1 Ruminococcus sp.
CGCATCGCCCCTCTACAACGGAGCGCCAAACTCCAATTCCCCCTACAATCAAAAGAACCCCCGACTCATACCGAGCAGGGGTTCTTTCGCCTATAATTTTTTCTCTTTTTGAGGGATATCTCTTTTGTTTTATGTCCGCGTTTCAGACACGGCAATTGTTAAGCTCCCGGGGTGTCAAGTCAAGGGGGTGTAGAACAAAAATCGCGAATGATTTTTACCCCTTGACTTCTCCCCTTTAGGATTTATATGTTAGATGTAAGAGGTCGGGTCTTAATAAAGGCTGCTCTTGCCTCTTTCTTCTTGCCTCTTATATCTAATTGCTCAAAGCATTTTTGTTGCTGTCATGCATTAGCTTTCGCCGCCCTTTTCGGCGCTGTCGTCAACATCAAGCGTCAGCAGAGGGTTTGCCGAGGAGGCTACCTTAGGCATTACGCCGTCCCATTTTTCAATCGTCTGATACTTGATAAGCTCATCACTAAGGCTCTTTGATATTGTTTCGTTAGCCTCTGCCTGAGCCTCGGCTTTGGTCTTGATGCTCTCAGCCTGTGCCTCTGCTGCGAGCTTTACCTTTTCAGCCTCGGCCTCTGCCTCGATTATCTTCTGCTCTTTTTCTGTCTCCGCCCTGAGCTTGTTCTGCTCGGCCACCTGCTTTTGCTCGATAGCGGCATTGAACTCGCTTGAAAAGTCAAAGTTTATGATGTTGAATTTCTCTATCTGTATGCCGTACTCGCTCACCTTGCTTTCAAGCATTTCCTTTATCTCCTCACCGACCATGTTGCGCTGGGTAATAAGATGCTCGGCCGTATACCTTGCGGTAACGCTCTTCATGCTCTCCTGCGCCGCAGGGGTGAGAATCACCGACTGATAATCAGGGCCGATATTCTTATAGATTGATGCCGAGCTGTCAGCCTTTACCCGATAGTTTATAGCTATCTTTGAGTTGACTGTCTGCAAATCGCTCGAAACTGCGGAGGCGTCTGTTTCATAGACCTGTATCTTGTTTGAGATTATCACCATTTCCTGAGCTATCGGTATTTTCAGGTGAAAGCCCTCGCTGTAGGTGTCCTCACTTACCTTGCCAAAGGTAGTTATAACGCCCGTTGAGCCGGTAGGAACTACCGCCGCAGATGATGCAACTATCACAAGCGCTATCACGCCGACAACTGCGCCTGCAATGATCCTTCCTGTCTTTTTGCTTTTTTCCTTGATATCCACTACATTTCCATTCATAGTTATTTCTCCTTATTCTTCGTTTTCTGCAAGCTTGATCACAAGGCACAGTCTTATGATCGCTACTATCAGCCCGAGGACAGACAGCACTAAAACCGCCCTCTCCCCTTTTCTCTGCGCCGACCCCGGCGAGGATATGTATTTTCTGATACGCTTTGGCATTTTTGACACATCCTTTCAAAAATCAAGATATCTTTTGTTCTTCACAGCTTTTTTCTATCTTCGCTTTTTATTTGCCGTCAATTTCGGCATAGAGCCTATAGGCCTCGTTTTTTAGTATCGCCGAGCGGTATGCAAGCAGCATTATCGCAAGCACACTGCAAAGCTTTACTCTTACCTCGCCCTCAAAGCTTTCGGGTATCATTGAATCGGATATCTTCTTGACATTCTCACCGTCAAGCCTTACGCCCTCGGTATCATCAAGCTTTAAGACTGTACTGCAAAGCAGATCAAACAGATCCTTATCGTGAAGTATATCATCGCTTTCGTCCTCGACCTCGCCGTTTATATAAGTCATAAGGCTTACGATATCCTCAAGTTTCATTGCCGCGCGCAGGACGTTTATAAGAAGTATCCTCGCGACCTGCTTTTCGGTATACTTTTTATTCTTGTTAGATGCCACCCAGCCGCGCTTTATCCAGTTTTGTATAGTTGAGCCCTCAAGCCCCGTAAACCTCGCAAGCTGCGAAAGTGTAACACCGCCTGTTGCGGAAAGTATCGGGGAGATAAGCGCATCAAACGCCTGCCCCTGCCTTATTCTGTCCCTCGCCCAATCTGTCAGCGGAAGGACTGTTCCCGGAACGTGACTATTCATTTCAACTCGCCTCCTTAAGCGTTCAAATTTCTTTTCCTGACGTTGTAATGATTATACCACAAGTTCATATGAACCGCAAGTATGAATTTCAGAACCTTTTGAATGGTTTGGTGCAGTTTTTCAATATATCTCCGTATATCTTTATATTTCACATAATATCTCGCGTTTTCTCGCGTTTTCGCGCATTAAATAATTCGCCCAATGAAAACGCAAACATTTTCTTCCTTTTTATATAATGCTACAAAAATCAAAAAAAGCACTAAAAGTATTTGAAATTATAAAAAAATATGGTATAATAGAAATGCAAACCGGAGTTTGGCAATCCAATGCACAATGCACAATGCACAATGTACAATTATTGTATCGCCTTCGGCGATGATATGGCCATTCGGCCTTTCACCCCCACGATATCGCCTATAATTAGCATTTTGGCTACCCATATAAGCCCGATATGGGGCTTGTCAGCAAAGCTGACAGCTAAGTTTTGCAAA
>JAGBNQ010000074.1 GCA_017634275.1 Ruminococcus sp.
ATAGTGATATCAGGCCCCGTGGTGCTGTCCTTTGTGCCGATATTAAGCGTATAATCGCTCTTTATTCCGTCATCGGCCGCCGATACGGTTATCTTGCCGCCCGTGATGTTAGCCTCATTCTGCCCCTTGATGCCGTCATCGCCCGAGGTGACATCAATAGTTCCGCCTGAGATATTAAGCACGCCCTTGCTCTCGGTATCGTCCTCATCGGGGGCGGCCTTTATGCCGTCATTATCCGCCTTGACCGTGATGCTGCCGTTTACTATATTAAGCTCGCCGTCTGCGGCAAGGCCTGTATTTGCGGCGGTTATGTTAAGCGTAGGGTTGTCCGTCTCAGAGCCGACTGTAATTGTAGAAGTCTCGCCGCCCTTTATGCCGTTTTTGCAGGCACTTCCGTCAGCATTCAGCGTGCCGCTGCCTATTATCGTAAGCGATGCGCCTGCCTTGACCTTTATCGCAGCCCCCTCAAAAGCGTCTGCGACTGTTTCATCTGTAGATGTTTCATTTGCAGGGTCTTCCTTATCGGTGATAGTGCTTTCGCCCTCTAAAATGATAATTGCCTCTGCCGTTTTGTTGATAGATATAGGTGCAGATGTTGATGAGGTAAGTGTAAGGCTGTCAAGAATAAGCACAACATCTGTAGTGCCCTTTTTCACCTTGATAGTTCCCTCGACGCACTCGCCGCTTATGACATATGTGCCCGATGCTTTGATAGTAAGGTCTGTTCCCTCTATTGTATAGCCGCCCTCGTCTGTAAGGGCTGTGATGCCCGTGTCGGTAAAGGTAAAGCTGTTGGTGATATCCTCGCTTTCATACGCAAGCGCGCTCCATACTGCTGATGCTGAGAGCATTGCCGCCGCTGTCATTGCCGAAATGGTTCTTCTTATTCTTGCTTTCATAAAAATCAACTCCTTAAGCCTTTGGTGGTTTCCTTCAATGATTAAATTATATTACCTTTAACTTAAATGAACTTAAAACAAATGTGATATTTATGTGAAAAAATGGAAATACAAAAAAGCCCCACAGCGTTTGTAAAAAATGCCGTGGGGCTTATCACCTGCCATATTAAGGCAATGCCGCCGGGCTATTGTGTGTCAGGATACGGTGATGCCCTAAATACAAAAGCGCCCGAGTATCTCTGCTCAGGCGCCTGATCTTATTTACATATAGTTTCTTGCAATGATAAATGCGGTATACGCGCAGTAGCAGGCAACCATTATGCCGCCCTCAAAGCGCGAGGTCTTTTCACCCGTTTTTGCAAAGATGTAGGTGATGACCGATACGCCTATCAGAATTGCCGCATCGACTAAAAGATCCTTATCGACCTTTATAGGCGAAAGCGATGATGCGATACCCAGAATAAAGAGGATATTGAAGATCGACGAGCCGACCGCGTTTCCGATAGCTATGCCCGAATTGCCCTTTCTTGCCGCAACGATAGATGTTACAAGCTCGGGGAGCGATGTTCCTATAGCAACTATCGTAAGGCCTACGAGCGTCTTGCTCATACCGAATGCCTCGGCTATCTTTGATGCGTTGTCAACAACAAGGTCGCCGCCGAAGATTATAGCCGCCGCGCCGCCTATGATGTAGATGATGCTGAGCCATATCGGGATTATCTTAAGCCCCTCGTCCTCAACGTTATTTTTAAGGGCGCTCCTGACTAAAACGGCAATATAGGTAACTATGCCGGCAAGCAGGATAATACCCTCATACCTTGCAACGGTCAGGCCTATCATAAAGACGAGCATCAGCACCGAAACAGCTATATTCCAGAACATATCGCGCTTTAAGATATCCTTAGGGCTCGGCACGGGCTTGACGATAGCGCAGATACCTATAACCATAAGCAGGTTAAAGAGATTTGAGCCGATGACGTTACCGAGCGAGATATCGGCATTTCCCGAAAGGCCTGCCGAGATACTTACAGCCGCCTCAGGGCAGCTTGTGCCGATAGACACGATAGTGAGCCCGACTATCACCGACGGGACTTTAAGTATTCCTGCGACGGAGGATGCCCCGTCAACAAAGAAATCCGCCCCCTTGATAAGCAGCACGAACCCGACGATCAAAAGAAGATACATCATAAAATTTTACCATTCCTTTCCCAAACCTTTGCAGTAAGGGCATAATAAAAGACCTTTACTGCACTGCGCCAAAGGGCGCAAAACCAATGCGGTAAAAGTCTCGTCAATGTTTACAAAACACCCACACCGCCCGGCTCGTAAAACGAGCGTGCTGACGAACGGTGAGACGAAAAGAAAAAACCTTTCGCTGACTACTCCCTGATATCAAAATAATTATATCACGCAAAGAGCAGATTGTCAAGAGTTTTGTTGACAAGTACAAAAGAGAAACCTTTATAAAAGGAAAACACCGCCAAAACTCTAAGGTTTGGGCGGTGTAATCAAAACACACTAAATCAAGGGGTTTTTATTTGTAAATATCACCCATAAGCTCTGCGCTTACGATCTTCTCGGGGTCAATGAGAATGTTATTAAGGTAATAATAGGACAGCCCCTCACGCGAACCGCCGCGGCCTGCAAGCATATCTCTTGTTAATTCCTTTACAGAGCCGTCCTTCATGGTAAGGGTCATGACGACCTCGCTGTTATAAGCCTTCTGTTCCTCATCGGTAAAGGTTATATCTTCGCCGTTTCTGATAGCCTCATCTACCTCGGGGCTGTCAAGTGAGATCTCCTTATCAAGAGTTATGATAAAGTCATATACGCTTAAAGTATCGCCGTTTGCGTTCTTAAGATCATAGCCCTTTGAGTTTGGCTTTGCATCAATTACTATCTCGCCGTAAAGCTCTCCTCTTTCTGCGGGGCGCTCGTCCTGAGGAACATCAAGTTCAAAAAGCGATATTTTTATCTGCTTGTCATCATTTGTGTTTCTATTGAAATCAAGATAGTAAGACCTGCCCTTTTCGTCCTCTCTGAGCCAGCTTACACCCATTCCCCAGCTTTCAAGCTCCTTTGGGGCACCATTTATCAGCTCGGCATCAAAATCAACGTTCGGGTTATTTTCAAGGAACTGCTCCCCCACCTCGTCGATCGGCTCAAGAGTAATCAAAGAAAGGGTATTATAGCCGTTTGATGCGTTTACCTCCTCGGTTATCTTGAAATGGTCGGAAAAGGCTGCGTTATCGGAGGTAAAGCCCTTTTCATCGAGCTTGCTTGCGCCCTCCTCGCCGTAGCGCTCGACTATCTTCTCCTGATGCTCCTCTTTGGTCATCATATTATTACGGGCTATCACCGCCCCTGCCGTAACGGAAAGTGCTGCTGCCGCAGCTATTGCCGCTATAAAAGCTACCCTTTTGCGTGACTTTATCGGTCTTTTAGTTTCATTCATAGCAAACCCTGCCTTTCTTAAAGTCTTGGAGAGGAGCTTGTCTGTAAGCTCAAAGCCTTCGCTTTCACTATCCGCTATTTTTTCAAGCTCACTTGATATAAGCTGAGCGGAGTCCATTTCGGCGCTTTGTGAAAGCTTATCAAGCGTTATTTTCATTTTTCTCCCTCCTTAAGCCATTCCCGAAGCTTATCAAGCGCCCGGGATATCCGTTTATTTACTGTGTTCGGTTTCATATTGAGCGATGAGCCTATCTCCTTTGCGCTAAAGCCTAAATAGTATCGCCTTATCATAATAGTAGTATCAGGCTCGCCCAGGCGCTTTATAAACTCTAAAAGCTCACTCGGCTCAGCGTAGATATCATTTACAGCAGGCTCGTCTATCTCATCAAGCGCTAAAGTTTCCTGCCGCCTTGCCCTTGCCCTTAAAATATCGGCGCACACCCTCTTTGCTATAACACAAAGCGGCGCAGCTACCGAGCGCAGGCTGCTGCCCTCGCCCTTAGCAAAGTAAAAGAATTTTAGGAATATATCGCTGACAGCCTCCTCGATATCCTCCTTAGGGCAATGAGAGGAGAGCTTGCTGAGCGCTATTTTATAGACATATGCGCTGTAGCGCTTTATTACCTGCCTAAGCCCCTCCTCGGGTGAGCGCGCAAGCAGGGCTATAAGCTCCTTATCGCTCATATATTGATACCTCACTTTGAAACGTTTCATATAATACAGACGTTAAAAAGACCGAAAAAGTGACATGATCAATGCACAATGCACAATGTATGGTTGTTATTCTTTGCAAAAAGCTGCATTATATCAGCAAAAACCCCGAAAGCATATCACTTTCGGGGGAAAAAATTATTTCTTTTCTGCTTTCTTTGAAAGCGGTACTTCGTCATACTTTTCAAACAGCCACATCCAGCCGGGCTCGCCCGATTCAAAGCTGTAGGTAGTCTTGCCTATCTTCATTTCTGTTCTGAAATGCTGCCATTCCCTTACGCTCGGGGTCATGCACTGTAAATAGTGCCCCTTATAGCCGAGGATAGTGAGCATTTCCGCGATAGCGCCGTTATAGCTGTTGCACTGTCCTAATTTCTGTACTGTTACGTTAGCAAAATAGCCGCCTGCATTGGCAACATACTTTGTATCGTAAACATTGTTCTTATTTATCCAGTTAAGTGTATAGGTTATCTTCTGAGCATCTGTCCAGTTCTTGCCAAAGTGCTTTTTAGCAAAATCAGCATAAGCCTTTCTGCTCGCCTCACTTACATAGGTCTTTGTCTTTGTAGAGGATATAGCGCCCGTCTTTTCGTCCTTGCTGGTTATATATGTATAATAGTAGTCGGGTGCATTATCAGCCTTTGCCTTTGGGAGCTGCTTGCTTAAAAGCTCATACTCGCTGCTCAGCACATTCTCTATAGAGGAGATATTGTAGTAAGCCTCATCAGCCTTGTAGGTCTTGGCATAGAATGTGTGAGTTCCCGTACTGTCCTTAGTGTAAGGCCTGATACCGAAACGGTAGCCGAAGAGGCCGCCGCATATAAGCTGATAGAGATATTTTGTCTGCCACTGAGCCTTTTCATACATTTTAAGGGTAATGGAGTTATTATCCTGCCCCTTGACATTTGCTACCCTTACCCATTTTTCATTCACCTGATCGTAAAGATAGATAAGATAGCCCGAACACTTAGTAGTCCCCCACTTTACAGTTACCTGACTGTCATCAGCCTTGCTTGATACCTTAGTTACCTTATAGGCAGTCTTTGAGCCCTTCGGTGCGGTAACAGCCGCTAAAGCCTTGCTTGACTTGCCCCACACGTTGCCCTCGGTGCCCTTTGTATAAGCCCTTACTTTAAAGGTATATTCTGTCGCCGCCTCAAGCCCCTCTACCTTATAAGAGCCGACATTCTTCTTGATAGTAGCTACCTTTTTATAGCTGCCGTCGATAAGGCGGTATATCCTGTAGCCCGTAGCGCCCTTTACCTTTGTCCAGCTGATAGTTACCGAAGATGCGTTTGCGGTATAATCCTTTACAGTTACCTGAGCAGGTGTGGCAGTAGTTTCGGCAGCGCTTGCCGAAATTGAGGTATCTACCCCCTCAAAGACCTCGCCAACGGGTGCAGCCGAAAGTGAAAGCACCAAAGCTGCTGCCAGTGAAACTATTCTCTTTTTCATTTCCATAGCTTGTCCCTCCAATAATGACAATAAATTTAAACACGAATTTATTATAGCACATATTCATTACTTTGTCAAATTTATAGGCTTTTTTACAAATAATTCTCTTTTTTGATTATATTCGATCACAGCTTATTGTGCAATATGTATATCAGATACAATGATCCGAGAGGCAAAATTTTATAAAACGCTGAATATTATAAAAATCAGGATATTGTATTGACAAATAATATTATATGTCGTATAATATTATCGACGGAGCAATACTGTTGAAGATAAAATACTATAAGCAATACCGCACAAAGATCGCGGTGTTGTCTAAAGAGAACAAAAGAAAAAGCTTGCAAAGGAAACGGAGGTTTGGTTATGGGCTTTCCAATAAGTGCAGCGCTGCTTGACTCAATGGTTCTTGCGATAGTCGAAAAGGAAGATACCTACGGCTATGAGATAACAAGAAACCTAAGAGAGGTAGCAGATGTCAGCGAATCGACCCTATACCCTGTACTCAGGCGATTGCAGAAGAATATGCTGCTTGAAACGTATGACAGGGAGTATATGGGAAGGAACAGAAGATATTACAGAGTAACCGCTAAGGGAATAACGGCGCTTGATGACTACCGCGCGCAGTGGCAGCATCACAAGGAAATGATAGACAGCATTCTTGAAAAGTAAACTTCATGGAGGAGAAAAGATATGAACAGGACAGAATTTATGAGCGCCCTTGAAAAACGCTTAAGCCCTCTGAGCGATGAGGACAGAGAGGACGCACTGAGATATTACGATGAGCTTTTTGACGAGGCAGGCCCTATTGATGAAACAAAGATACTTAATGACCTTGATGACCCCGACACTATAG
Organism: Ruminococcus sp.; assembly: GCA_017634275.1. Classification (GTDB taxonomy): domain Bacteria; phylum Bacillota; class Clostridia; order Oscillospirales; family Ruminococcaceae; genus NK3A76. The sequence goes on from JAGBNQ010000074.1 coordinate 6,376, forward strand.
CAAGGCAGATCCTTGCCGACAACGGCATTGACCCCGACGGCAGGCCGCAGTTTATGATAGATGATGTGATAACACCAAATCAGAGCGGCAGCAACCCTCCCCCACCGAAAAGCACGGTAGACCAGTTTAAGGAAGACTTTGGCAGAATGAACAGAAACACTAAAATACTGCTGATAATTGCACTTTTGATAGTCACCTCACCCGTATGGGGCGGTATCTTAAGCGGTATCTTAGGGCTTATCTTCGGGCTGATGGGTATAATCTTCGGGCTTGTTATCGCATTTACGGCAGGCGGTGTAGGGCTTGTGATAAGCGGAATAGTCTACCTCTTTAAGGTTCCCCCGATAGGGCTTTGCATATTGGGCGTAGGGCTTATAGTTATAGCACTTGATATTCTGATAATCTTCCCGCTTTTAAAATGGTCGGTAGGGCTTTTGATAAAGTTTATCAAGTGGGCTGTAGACACTATCCGCGGCATGATCGCAAAAAAACAGCAGGCTTAACAGGAGGGAATAAAAAATGGAACACAAAAAGAGAAATATTACGGGGCTTACCTTCCTTATAATGGGTATAATAGTGCTGGTGATAGGCATAATCGCGGTAAACAACACGGATATGTCAAAGTACAAAAAAACATCGGGCATCAAGAAGACAGACTCGGTACAGACCTATAACGCTGACAATGTCAAGGATATAAAGATAGAATTCGGCACAAATAACTACACGGTCATTTTTGATGAGAATACAGACAAGATAACCGTTGACAGCAAGGGGATATATGAAAACTCGGCCTCTGTTTCGGTCGATGGCGACACATTTGAATACAGAACGAATGAGAACACGATTTTAGACTTCGGGCCTTTCAAGTTCCATTTCTTCAACCTTGATTTTTCAAGGCTTGCGGATATAAGCTCATTCTCGGATATCGGAAAGCTTTTCGATGAGGGTGACGGCGAGGTATGCATAACCCTTCCTGCAAAGGATTATGATGATGTTAAGATCGGCTGCGGTATAGGCAACACAAGCATCAAGGGCAATTCAAACAGCAAGGAGCTTAAAATATCGGCAGGGGTCGGAAACCTCTCGATAGACGGGCTCAAGGCTAAAACTGCAAAACTGTCGGCAGGGGTTGGCAATATCAAGGGCGACAATGTTTCCTTTGATGACTTTGATCTTTCGGCAGGGATAGGAAATATTGACCTGCGAGGGTTTGTTGGAGATACAAAGGTAAGCTGCGGAACGGGAAATGTAAAGCTTACTATCTTAGGCAGCGAGAGTGATTATGACATTGATGAGGACGATGCGGATATCCACGGTGACGGAAAGTCAAACGGCGGAGATTATGACCTTAAAATAAGCAGCGGCTTAGGCGACTGCGACATATATTTTGAATAAAAAAGAAAAAAGGAGCGAGAAATATGAACGAACAGAAAAAGCTTTACAAGATATCGGAACAGAAAATGATATGCGGCGTATGCGCAGGGCTTGCGGAATACTTAAACGTTGATGTGAGCATAGTAAGGATAGTTATGGTGCTTATAGCATTTGCCTGCGGCAGCGGTGTTATTGCCTATATCGTCGCGGCAATTATCCTCCCCGAAAAGCATGACCTTTATAACGGGTCAAACGATTATTACAATGACGTAAGCTTTAATGACGAGGATAATGACCAAAATCAATAAGCCTGTTTCTTTTCTCCATTTCCCTGTCGGTGGTGAGTATATCGCCCCGGCAGGGAAACTTATTGTTGACTTTTTTTACTATTTAGGGTATACTATTATATAGTAAGTAATAGTAAGGGGGTGTTTTCATGGCGGAGACCTTTTATGCTGTCACCGCTTTTCTTTCGATAGTTTTCGTGCTTATTTATGCCTTTGCGTATCACAAGCACTTTGATGTTCATATAACGCTCTTATTTGTGCTTATCCCGATAAATAATTTCGGGCAGCTTTTCCTTTGCCGCTCTAAGGACGTCGAGCTTGCCTTGCTTGCGAATAAGTTCATTTATATAAGCGCCTGCTATTCGATACTGATGATAACACTCGTTGTTTTCTCGCTTTGTGATATTAAGCTTAACAAATATATAAGGCTGTTACTCTACCTTATTTCGACAACGGTGTTCTTCTTCACTCTTCAGATAGGCGAGAATGAGCTTTATTACAAGAGCGTCAAACTTGTCCGCGTTGACGGAGGAACTACGCTTATAAAGGAATACGGGCCTCTGCACAAGTATTTCTACATAATGGTGCTTGTGTATTTTGCAATGGGCATCATAGCCATTGGCTACTCATATTTCAAGAAAAATCAGGTGTCAAGAAGGTTTATCTATCTTTTAGCTCTTCCCGAGGTGCTTGCGGTATTCAGTTTCTTTATCGGCAGAAAGCTGACCAAGACATTTGATTTTCTGCCAGATGTTGAGCTTATCCCACTTGCATATGATATAGCAATGATAGTTTACCTTATCATAGTCCACAGACTTGTGCTGTACGATATTTCGGACACCGTTATCGACTCGGTGGTGCAGAAGGGTGAAACGGGCTTTATATCATTTGATTTTAAATACAGATACTTAGGCAGCAACGAAACCGCAAAAAAGATATTCCCCGAGCTTAGCACGCTTACAGTTGACAAGGATATTTCCGCAAGCGAGCAGCTAAGCCGAAATGTGAATGAGTGGCTCTCCGAGTTTAAAAATAATAATCAAAACGATAAATTCTACTACAAAACTGATGACAAGACTTATCTTGTTGATGTAAATTTCCTTTCTGACGGGAACCACAAGAGGGGCTATCAGCTTTACATTACCGATGATACCAAAAATCAGCAGTACATCGCCCTGCTTGACAGCTTTAATACCGAGCTTAAGCAGGAGGTCGCCGAGAAAACTCAGCACATAATTGAGATGCATGATAACCTTATCCTCTCAATGGCGACAATGGTTGAAAGCCGTGACAATTCAACGGGCGGCCACATCAGAAGAACGAGCGAGGGCGTGCGTATTCTTATTGACGAGATAAGAAAGGGCAGCGACTTTGAGCTTGACGATGAATTCTGCAAGAACATAATTAAGGCAGCACCTATGCACGACCTGGGCAAAATTGCTGTTGATGATGCGATACTGAGAAAGCCCGGGCGCTTTAATGACGAGGAATATGCTATTATGAAGACCCACGCTGCCGAGGGCGCAAGGATAGTTCACGAGATACTCAAAGGTACTGATGACGAGCGTTTCAGGGTAATAGCTGAAAACGTAGCGCACTACCACCACGAGCGCATTGACGGCTCGGGCTACCCCGAGGGCTTAAAGGGCGAGCAGATACCCTTAGAGGCTCGCATTATGGCGATAGCCGATGTTTATGATGCACTTGTGAGCAAGCGCGTTTACAAGGAGAAGATGAGCTTTGAGCAGGCTGACAAGATAATCACCGAGGGCATGGGCAAGCACTTTGACAAGCGGCTCGAACCCTACTACATTGCCGCACGGCCAAAGCTTGAAAGCTATTACAGCACGGCGAATTAAAACAATATCACCCCGGAGCATTTTTAAATGCTTCGGGGCATTATTTTGCCTGATATAATAAACCGGAGTTTGTGAGGGCGAAGGGGGCAATGCGAAGGGGGCTTGGGGGGCGACCGCAAAGCCCCCCAAAAAAGGGCGCGAGGCTTGCTTTGTCCTCAACTTAGCTCTGAGCGTAAGTCAATCATAGAAACTTAAAGCACGAACAAAGCTATTCTTATGTCAAAGCTAAGTTCGCGCTTTTTTCGGGGGCTTTGCCTGCTCACGAAGTAAGCAAACGCTCTCAGACCCCTTCGCCAAATTCCAATTTATCAATATAAAAAACGGCTGATGCCTTGCCGCATCAGCCGTTTTTATATCCTGTATTTTTCCATTATTACATTGCCGTCTTTGTCAAATTCAATGCCCTCGCGCTCTAAAAGCTCGCGCTGACGGTTCTCGCCGCCGAATGCAAACGCAGGAGAGAGCCGCCCGTCCTTTGTGACTACTCTGTAGCAGGGAATGCTGTCGGGGTCGGGATTGACGTGTAAAGCATACCCCACAACGCGCGCCCAGCGCGGATTGCCTGCAAGCATCGCTACCTGCCCGTAGCTTGCGACTTTGCCTTTTGGTATCAGCCTTACAACATCATAGATAAGCTCAAATGTGTTCTTGCCCATAATGTTCGCCTCCGAGGGTATTATAGCATATTAGCAGGGAAAGGTCAATGGAATGTTATGCCAAAGCATTGTTTTAAAATGTGAGAGTTCTGTTTCTTGCGTCTTGCTTTTCGGGCTCGGTGTGTAAAAACTGATTTCCGTGGGTATCATAATTCTTCCTTGACAAAACCCTATAAATATTATATAATAATATTATATATTGATTACGGAAGGATGTTTATATTATGGGACTTACTTTGACCGAGAAGATACTTAAGGCTCACGTTGTTGACGGTGAATTCGTCAAGGGCAATGAGATAGGTATCAAGATCGACCAGACACTTACTCAGGACGCTACGGGCACAATGGCTTACCTCGAATTTGAGGCTATAGGCGTGCCGAGAGTCAAGACAGAGCGTTCTGTCGCTTACATAGACCATAACACTTTACAGTCGGGCTTTGAGAATGCTGATGACCACCGCTTTATAGGCTCTGTTGCCAAAAAGCACGGCATTTATTTCTCCCGTCCCGGTAACGGTATCTGCCATCAGGTGCATTTAGAGAGATTCGGTATCCCCGGCAAGACTCTTATAGGCTCTGACAGCCACACCCCCACCGGCGGCGGTATCGGTATGATAGCTATAGGTGCAGGCGGCCTTGATGTTGCAGTTGCAATGGGCGGCGGCGCTTACTATATCACTTATCCTAAGATAGTTAAGGTAAACCTTACGGGCAAGCTTTCCCCGTGGGTAGCGGCTAAGGACGTTATCCTTGAGGTGCTTAAGAGAATGTCCGTCAAGGGCGGTGTCGGCAAGGTGATAGAATACTGCGGCGAGGGTGTAAAGACACTTACCGTTCCCGAGAGGGCAACTATAACAAATATGGGTGCTGAGCTTGGCGCTACAACATCTATATTCCCCTCAGATGAAACAACTCTTGAATTTTTAAAGGCTCAGGACAGAGCCGATGCGTGGACAGAGCTAAAGGCTGATGACGACGCTGTTTATGATGAGGAGATAAATATCGACCTCTCGGCTATCGTGCCTATGGCAGCCTGCCCTCACTCACCCGACAATGTAAAGACTGTTGAGGAGATAGGCAAGCTTAAGGTTGATCAGGTATGTATCGGCTCCTGCACAAACTCTTCATTTATGGATATGATGAAGGTAGCATACATCTTAAAGGGCAAGACTGTTGACCCGAGCGTGTCGCTTGCTATCGCTCCCGGCTCTAAGCAGGTTCTTAACATGATCGCATCAAACGGCGCACTTGCAACTATGATAGATGCAGGCGCAAGAATTCTTGAATCTGCCTGCGGCCCGTGTATAGGTATGGGTCAGTCACCGAACTCGGGCGGTGTTTCGCTTAGAACATTCAACCGTAACTTTGAGGGCAGATCGGGCACTAAGGACGGACAGATATACCTCGTTTCCCCCGAAATGGCAGCTGTATCCGCACTTACGGGCTATCTGACAGACCCGAGAGAGCTTGGCGATATGCCGAAATTTGAGATGCCCCGTCAGTTTACAATAAATGACAATATGGTAGAGCCCCCTGCACCCGAGGCTGATATGGACTCTGTCGAGATACTCCGCGGCCCCAACATCAAGCCTTATCCGGAAACTGCTCCGCTCGTTGACAATATCGAGTGCAAGGTATCTCTCAAAGTGGGCGACAATATAACAACAGACCACATCATGCCCGCAGGCGCTAAGATTCTGCCGCTGAGGTCAAATATCCCTGCTATCTCGCAGCACTGCTTTACTGTATGCGATGAGGAATTCCCAAGACGCGCCAAGAATCTGGGCAAGTCGATAATAGTCGGCGGTTCAAACTACGGTCAGGGCAGCTCCCGTGAACACGCAGCGCTTGCACCGCTTTACCTGGGCATCAAGGCGGTAGTGGTTAAGAGCTTTGCGAGAATACACAGAGCAAACCTTATAAATGCAGGCATCTTGCCGCTTACATTTGTAAATGAGGCAGACTATGACAAGATCGATCAGGGCGATGAGATAGCTCTTGAAAACGTTCGTGCCGATATCGAGGCAGGCAAGACCGAGCTTACACTTATAGACAAGACAAAGGGCGCAAAGATCCCTGTTCTCTGCGAGCTTACAGGCAGAACAAAGGATATTATCCTTGCAGGCGGATTGCTTGATTACACAAGAGAGAGCTTAAAATAATGCCAAATAAAAACAGGAAAGCTTTTTTGTTCCCGGGGGTCACGCTGCTGCTGACCGAGGGGGCAGGGTATCTGACCCTTCCCTATATATTCAAGGCGCTTTCATCGGTGCTTGATACCTCGGGGAACAGACTGCACACCTCTGCCGTTATCATAGTGGCTGTGGCATATGTCTGCATACTCATTATCATGGGCGATCTTTTAACAAGGCTTATAGCGAAAAAGCTTGCAGGCGAACGTGAGGAGCTTGATAGAAAGCTGTTTTACTTAAGACTTAAAAGAGCAGATGCTGTGATCCTGATAGCTGATGCGGTGATATTTTATTTTATTTTCAGATAGGGCTTGTTAATTATGTACATAAGAGACTACAACGACCATGATGAAGAGTTTCACGATCGCCACCTGCCCGGCACGGGCACGGGGCTTGCTTTAGTGGCGCTGGTGTTCCCGGAGCTGATAAAGCTTCACAAAAACCATATCTATCTGCCCTTTTTTATAGCGCTTGCCGGGTTTGTTCTCGGCATAGTGCTGCACTATAATCTGATATATAAAAGGCTTGAAAAGAAATATAACAATAAGCGCAAAACGGTCTTTGTTTCCGACGGGCTTAGTATACTTTTCTTTATCATAGCCTGCGTGATACTTTTTATAAGGTTCAAGGTAATGGGGTAAGGAGGATTAAAATATGACGGCAGAAGAATATTTTAAGACTCCCGAAAGTAATCTTCATATTGAGCTTGTAGACGGAGAAATTATAACATATGGCTCACAAAGTGGTATTCATCATGATATAAAAATGGGAATGTATTTATACGTTAGTGACTATATTAAAAACCAAAAACACGAATACAGCGTTTTTACAATGCCTTCTGATGTTCCCTTTGATGAGTATAATGTGGCACAGCCTGATATTTATATTGCAAATGAAAAAATACCGAAAGACACTCATCACGTTACGTCAGTACCATTGTTTATTGCTGAGATATGTGACCCCTATAAGAATGATAGTGAAAACTACTTAAAAAAGCTTTATATGTATTCAGAAAGTGGCGTAAGGGAATATTGGATAGTCGATCCAAAGTTTGAGAGGGTAATGGTGTACAGATTTTTTGAGGACGATTCAGCGCCTCGCATATTCACATTTACCCAATCCGTTCCCATAGGCATATGGAACGATGAGCTTACGATATGCATAAATGACCTGTTAGCGTAAATTATTGATTGGAGGATAAATAAATGGCAAAAATTCAAATGAAAACACCGCTCGTTGAGATGGACGGAGATGAGATGACCAGAATCATCTGGCAGGAGATAAAGGATATCCTTCTCACCCCGTATATCGACCTGAAAACCGAGTATTATGATTTAGGTCTTGTTCACAGAAATGAGACTAACGATCAGGTAACTATCGACTCAGCTAACGCTACAAAGAAATACGGCGTTGCGGTAAAGTGCGCAACTATCACACCGAATGCTGCAAGAATGCCCGAGTATAACCTTAAGGAAATGTGGAAATCCCCTAACGGCACTATCAGGGCTATGCTTGACGGAACTGTTTTCCGTACACCTATTTTGGTAAAGGGCATCACCCCCTATATCCCTACATGGACTAAGCCTATAACTATCGCTCGTCACGCTTACGGCGATGTTTACAAAAACGTTGAGATGAACTGTCCCAAGGGCTCAAAGGCAGAGCTTGTTCTTACAGACGAGAACGGCAATGTTTCCAAGGAGCAGATATTTGATTTCAAGGACACAGCAGGCATTATTCAGGGTCTTCACAACAGAGAGGACTCGATAGGCTCGTTCGCGCGTGCTTGCTTTAACTACGCGCTTGACACTAAAAAGAGCGTATGGTTCGCTACAAAGGACACTATCTCAAAGAAATATGACCACACCTTCAAGGATATCTTCGCAGAGATATTTGAGAAGGAGTACAAGGAAAAATTCGATGCGGCAGGCATTGAGTATTTCTACACCCTTATAGATGATGCTGTTGCAAGAGTTATCCGCTCGGAGGGCGGCTATATCTGGGCTTGCAAGAACTATGACGGCGATGTTATGTCTGATATGGTGGCTACAGCCTACGGCTCGCTTGCTATGATGACGTCAGTTCTCGTTTCTCCCGACGGCGTATATGAGTATGAGGCGGCACACGGCACTGTTCAGCGCCACTACTACAAGCACCTTAAGGGCGAGGAGACATCTACAAACTCCGTAGCTACGCTGTTTGCATGGACGGGCGCATTAAGAAAGCGCGGCGAGCTTGATGAACTCCCCGAGCTTATGGCTTTTGCTGACAAGCTTGAGGCGGCAACTATCAAGACTATCGAGGACGGCGTTATGACGGGCGACCTCTACCTCCTTTCAAAGCTCCCCAACAAGACTAAGGTAAACACCGAGGATTTCTTAAAGGCAGTGGACGAAAGACTCAAAGAGATGCTTTGATAATTAAGGCAATACCGCGCAGATCAGAAAGCGCATATGCCAAAAAAAGCAATGATCCCCTTGCAGAAAATGATCTGCAAGGGGATTTCTTATTTTTTATCATTTTCGTCATTATTTTCCTTTGAATCGAGCAAGTGATTTACTCCGTAGGTAAGCGTTAAGAGTGAGTCGCCGAGATGAACGTTTTCTACGACTATATCCTCATAATCAATGCTCAGATCATAGTGCGAGAAATTCCAGAATGCCTTTATGCCAAGGCTTACCAAAAGCTCGGCCACGGCTTGCGTGTTTGCCTTTGGAATGCACAGCACAGCGACCTCGGGCTTGTTTGTTCGGCAGAAAAATTCAAGCTCATCTATGTGCCTTACTGTAGTTCCTGCAACGGCCTTGCCTGCTATTTTCTCGTTTGAATCAAATATCGCTATTAGCTGACAGCCCCTTGTTTCAAAGTTTATGTGCGAGGCTATCGCCCTTCCTAAGTTTCCTGCACCGATAAGGATAGTGCTGAGCTTTTTGTCAACGCCTAATATCTTGCCTATCTGCTCGTGAAGGTCTTTGACATTATAGCCGTAGCCCTGCTGACCAAAACCGCCGAAACAGTTAAGATCCTGCCTTATCTGTGAGGCGGTGAGTTTCATAAGGGACGCAAGCTCTCTTGAAGAAATGCGCTCTGTTCCTTGTTTCATAAGCTCTCCCAAGAATCTGTAATACCGCGGCAGTCTTTTGATAACAGATGCTGAAACTTCGCCGTTTTTAGCCATTTTCTTCACCTCTGACATAGTAGTGGAATGATAATTTTTTGACAATTATATTTTATCACTTTTTGAGCATATTGTCAAGCGTGAATAAAAAAGCCGCAGAGCTTTTAAACTCTGCGGCTGATATTATTGCTATTAGTCTATAGCTGTCATAGTGTAGGTCTTTGTATCAAAGTAATCCTTATAATCGCCAAGCTTTTCCTTTGCGTCTTCTCTCATATAATCGTTTGTCAAAGTAAGCTCGCCGTTTGATTTAACAAGGTTGTAGCCGTATACTATAAAGTGTGCCTCTACCTTCTTGTTCTTCTCGTCTGTGATAGTTACCTTGTAAATTCTTGCAAGGATAGCGTTATCATCATAGGAGTTTGTGGTTATCTTCTTGCGTGTTACAAGATAAGTCTTTTCAAGCTCAAAGTCGCCCCAGCTCTTAGGATCGTTTTCAAGTTTTACAGAATGAATGTATCTTGATGACTTGTAGTAATCCTTTATCTCATCAAGCTTATCTGTAAAGAGCTTTTCAGTGCCCTCGGAGAGGTCCTTAACATCGTCCTTCTTTGTTATCATTACAGGGACCATGTCCTCTGTAAGAGTAACAGTATATACATAGTAGCCGTCGCTGTCAGCATTGCCCTTGAGCTTATAGCCGAGATCCTTAAGGCCGCTGTAGGGGTAAACCTTGATCTCAACGCTGTCACCTACGTTGTATTCCTTGCTCCACTCATAGTCATATGAGAGCTGGTTGCTTATTTCCTCTGTAAGCTTATCCTTGTTGATATTGCTTACTGTGTAGGGGCCTACACCCGAGAACTCAACAGTTACATCAGCCATAGGATCGAACTCAGCAAGCTCCTTAAGACCCGAGACCTCAAATTCCTTAGTAAGATCCTCGCCCGACTTGCCGCCGTAATCGTAGTACTTATCGTCCTTAGTCTTAAGGAAGGTACCGCCGTCGCCGTCATCGTAGGTGCCGTAAACGTAAGCCTCTACCTTTACCTTGTCGCCGTTTTTGAGGGTATCTGAATAATCAGCTCTGCCGAAATCAACGGAGTCCTTGATGTTCTCGGGCATATCAGCCTTTTTCTCAACTGTGTATGTACCTGAGCCGTCATAGCCGTCAAACTTGACCTCAACATAGTCAAACAGGTCAATAGTCTCAACTGAGTTAAGACCCTCTACCTCTACCTCGAATTCGGTGTTTTCAAGCTTTATGCCTGCCTCCTTGAAATCCTCCTCCTCGTACTCTACTGTTACAGTAACAGTATCGCCGTTTTTGAGGTCCTTTTCCTCGGAGAGCTCAAAGCTGATGTTTCTAAGCTCGCCGTCCTTATTTAGGTCCATAATGACTTCCTGCATATCCTTGGCATCGCTCTTGCTACCTGCCTTTGAGTATGCGCCCATAAGTCTGTCCTTATAATCATCATCGCCCGACTGAACAAGGTAATCGCTGCCCTTAACGGTAGTCATCTTATCCTTCTTCTCGTCGTATTCCTCGCGGTCGGTATTAAGCATAGCAACTGCCGTACCCTTGCCGTCCATACCCTTGAACTCAACTCTTACAAGGTCCTTAGCATCAATTGTCTGATACTTTGTGAGGTTTAAGATAACTACCACCGCTATTATTATAACAACGATAGCCGCTGCCGCGATTATAATAAGATTTTTCTTTCCTGCGAGAGCTGCTGCCGCGCCGCCGCCCTGCTTAGCTGCTGACGGAACTGCGCCGTTATCGACGAAACCGCCTGCAGGAGCCTCAGCCGCTGCGGGTGCATCATCAGCAGGAGCGCCGCAAGCCGCGCAGAACTTTTCACTGTCCGAAAGAACATTTCCGCAGGCTTTACAATATCTCTGTGCCATTTGATTTACCTCCATAACATATTACTTGTTTAAAAGATTAAACACAAATATATTATAATATGGCATTAACATTTTGTCAATAACCCAAATGCACGAATTTACGCGCTGTCGAAGTGAATATTTTAATACAATTTACAATTCCCCCTCATTCCCACAACAGCAAAGCCGTGCAAACCGGAATTTGTAACTCCCCCTTCCCTTTGAAGGGAAGGGGGCTGGGGGGTTAGGTAGAGCCATTCCGAGCGTAGAGCTAAGGTTTTGTTCATCGCTCCGAGGGGCTTTTTCGGGGGGCTTTGCGGTCGCCCCCCGTAC
>JAGBNQ010000075.1 GCA_017634275.1 Ruminococcus sp.
CCCCCTTCGCATTGCCCCTCCCTCAATTGTGCTTTAGAGTGACAAATTCCGCTTTGTCTCAATAAACCAAAAAGGAGTATCTGATGTTTAAACTGATAAAAAAAGACGGCCTTGCGCGCCGCGGAGAATTTATAACCGTTCACGGAACTATTCAGACCCCCGTGTTTATGAATGTCGGCACTGCCGCGGCTATCAAGGGCGGTGTTTCGTCGATTGATCTGAGCAATGACCTTAAAACGCAGGTCGAGCTTTGTAATACCTACCACCTGCACGTCCGCCCGGGTGATTATGTTATCTATAAAATGGGCGGCCTGCATAAGTTTATGAACTGGCATAAGCCCGTTCTTACCGATTCGGGCGGCTTTCAGGTGTTCTCCCTTGCAAAGCTCAGAAAGATAAAGGAAGAGGGCGTTTATTTCAACTCCCACGTTGACGGCAGAAAGATCTTTATGGGGCCCGAGGAGAGTATGCAGATACAATCTCACCTTGCCTCAACTATCGCAATGGCTTTTGATGAGTGCGTTGAAAACCCTGCCGAGCATAGCTACTCAAAGCAGAGCTGTGAGCGCACCACGCGCTGGCTTGAGCGCTGTATCAGGGAGATGAAACGCCTTAATTCCCTTGATGATACTATTAATAAAGAGCAGCTCCTTTTCGGAATAAATCAGGGCTGTACATATGATGACTTAAGAATAGAGCATATGAAAACTATCCGTGAGCTTGATTACTGTGCAGGCTTTGCGATAGGCGGCCTTGCGGTAGGTGAGCCTACCGATGTTATGTACCACGTTATCGAGCAGGTCGAGCCGTTTATGCCGACCGATAAGCCGCGCTACCTTATGGGTGTGGGTACTCCGTCAAATATCATCGAGGCGGTATACAGGGGCATTGATTTCTTTGACTGCGTAATGCCTTCGCGCAACGCACGTCACGGCACTATTTTTACATGGAACGGTATCATGCACGTCGCCAATAAGCGCTACGAGCTTGACCCCCGTCCGCTTGATACCGAGTGCGACTGCCCCGTCTGCCGCAATTTCTCCCGTGCTTATATAAGGCACCTTTTCAAAGCAGGCGAGCAGTTAGGCGGCAGGCTTGCTGTTATGCATAACCTATATTTCTATAACACCCTTACCGAAAGGATAAGGCAGGCAATAGATGAGGACAGGTATGAGGATTTCAGAAACACCTATTCTCCGCGCCTTGAATCAAAGCTCGAGGATTGATTTGATGACTAAAATATCAGCCGCTGTTGGGTCTGTCACCCTCAGCGGCTTGCTCTATATGTAAAAAGATAGTAACCAATATATTAATTTTTGTAATATTTTTGCTATTGCAAAAACTTTTGTAAAGTGATATAATCATAAGCATAGAGATAAAGACAGAGAAATAGACCCTGAAAGGAGACAAAAATGATAACACATATTCTAAAGGCTGTATGTATCTTGTGTACTGCGGCCTGCGCGGCAGCGGCTTTTACCTCCTGCGGCGACGTCAGCTCGTCACATGACGGCAGTTCGTCTGATACGGTACTAAGCAGCTCTACCGAGTTTTCCATGAGCGCTGAGGAGTATTTGAAGGCTGCCCTTGAAAAAGCACCTGCCAGCCTGCTTGATGAAACTACCGTAAAGGGCGATACGAGCAGCTACGGCTTTGATACCTTCTGTGCTAAGCTTTACGGCGGCTTAAGTGCAGATGAGCTTTCTGACGGCGCTATAAGCTATGCATCATCAGGCGGCAATGCCGATGAGGTGTCGCTTTTAAAGGCGGCTGACGATAAAAAACAGGGGGAGCTTTCCGCTGTCCTTAAAGACAGACTGGATATGCGCCGCCATGATTTTGAGGGCTATAAGCCCGAGGAGCTGCCAAAGATAGATAAGGCGCGTGTTTTTGAGTGCAATGGGTTTTGTATTCTGGTTATCGCCGATAATGCCGAGGATATAGAAAAGGCATTTAAAAGCATAGCCGAGGGATAATGGGTAGAAGGAGAGATGACAAAATGAAAAGGCTTGCAGTATTTGCGATAGCCCTGTGTATTTGCTTTTCACTTGCAGGGTGCAGTAAGTCGGGGGAGAGCGAGAGCAGCTCGTCCTCAGCTGAGGAAAGTGCGTCTTCATCAGCAGATGATGAGCTTTTGAAAAAGATAGATGAGCAGCAAAAGCTTATCGAGGAGCAGGGCAAAAAGCTTGAAACAGTCGAAAAGCTTTTTAACTCAATGTTCGGAACATCAGACACAAACGGCGTTTTTTCCGAAAACTTTGACTTTGACGGGAAAATGAATGCCTTTAACAGCGATGTCCACGCGATCTATGATGATACGGCGGTCGTAGAGGCTTATAAAAGCGGCGACAGCTCCGCCCTTACAGATGAAAAGGATAAATTTATCTTAGAGGCGGCAAGCAAGGCTATAAAGGATATCATCAAGGACGGCATGAGCGACTATGAAAAGGAAAAGGCGGTCTATGACTACGTTTTCTCGCAGTCGCACTACGATGAGGGGAATTTAGCGGCTATACCGCATACCGATGATAACTCCCACACCCCCTACGGCGTTTTGCATGACCACGTTGCTATATGCGTGGGCAACGCCACTACCTTTAAGCTTTTTATGGATATGCTCGGTATAGAGTGTAAGGTGATACAATCCACAGAGCAGGGCGAGCACGCGTGGGATCTTGTCAAGATAGAAGACGGCTGGTATCACGTTGATATAACCTTTGACGGCGGCTCGACTGCCCCTTCATATTCACAGTTCAATGTGACAGATGACGCTAAGGAGCTTGCAGGCTACCCGTGGAACAGAGATGAATTTCCTGCCGCTGACAGCGTAAAATACAGCTTTGCCGTTATGAATGCCAAAAAGATAGATTCATTCTACGATACCGCGGCTCTTTTCAGTAAGGCTATCGCTGATAAGAAACAGTATTCCTTCTTCAAGCTAAAGCTTAGTGATACTGAAAAGAAAAATGAGAATACAGCGCCGTATTATAACTCGCTTATGGCGGAGATAGGCTACCAGCTCGGTGGCGCCTCCTGCGAATGCAACGGTGTTCAGGGCTTTGTCAATGACGGCTATTATTACGGTGGTATATCCATTTCCTATGCATTTGATGGCGATGAGAGCGATATGCCCACCCGATATGATTTCTCGGGGCTTGAGATAGATTACGGCAAGCTCTATGATGCATACCTTGATGCCTTCGGCGTGTCGATAGATACCTCGGGGATTTATAATCAGTAAATAAATGTGAGCCTCGCGGCGTAATTTGTCGCGGGGCTTTATTATTTACAATATATTAATAAATATTACTTAAAAAATTCACTGCATAGTGTTATCATAGGGTATGATGTTTTTAGACAGGTGTAAAAAAGAATTACAGCTGTCGAAAAATGTGTTTGCAGGGTTAATTATGTATAGTTTTAGGAGAACCTTTATATTATGATTTTAAGTGATTTTTACAAACAGTTTGTCACCGAGGGCTTTGATGAAAACGGGATAATCAATAAGTTTGAGCTTGATCTGCCCGAAAATTTCAATTTCGCGTATGATGTTATCGACGGCATTGCCGACCTTTTCCCCGATAAGGTGGCGATGTATTGGATAAATGAGGCAGGCGATAAGCGTACATTCACATTTTCCGATCTGAAAAAGTATTCTAATAAGACGGCCAATATGCTTTTGGCTCACGGCGTTAAAAAGGGCGATATGGTAATGGCCGTGCTAAAGCGCCATTATGAGTTCTGGTTTATAGCCTATGCGCTTGAAAAGATAGGCGCAGTTCTTATCCCGGCTACCTGCCAGCTTATGAAAAAGGATTATACCTACCGCTTTAAGGCGGCTGATGTAAAATACATATTCGCAACTCACGAGGATAACGTTACCCTGCATATCGACAGGGCACTCGAAGAATATGACGGCATGGCCGAGCGCTTTATAACTAAGGTAGACCGCGAGGGCTGGACTAATTTTGATAAGGAAATAGAAAAATACCCCGATACACTTGAAAGGATAGAAACTCATGTGAGCGAGCCTATGCTTGCATATTTCTCCTCGGGTACAACGGGCTACCCGAAAATGGTGCTGCACGATCATTCTCTTGCGGCAGGCCATATTATCACCGCAAAGCACTGGCATCACCTTGATGAGACCTCCGTTCACCTTACCGTTTCGGAAACGGGCTGGGCAAAGTGCGCGTGGGGCAAGATGTACGGCCAGCTTGCAGTCGGTGCTACTGTCTTTGTCTATGACTTTGACAGGTTCAATGCCGATAATATGCTCGCAGTTTTGGAAAAGTATAATATCACATCATTCTGCGCTCCGCCTACTATGTATCGTTTCTTTATCAAGGCAGGGCTCGGAAAGTATGACCTTTCAAGCCTTAAGTATTCAACTATCGCAGGCGAGGCATTAAATCCCGAGGTTTTCAACCGCTGGAAGGAATATACAGGCCTTGAGCTTATGGAGGGCTTTGGCCAGACCGAGACCTGCGTAGCTATAGCAAATTTCTATGGCATGAAACCAAAGGCAGGCTCAATGGGAAAGCCTTCGCCCATGTATGATATCGACCTTGTCGATAAGCACGGTAATACCGTAAAAACAGGCGAAACGGGCGAGATAGTCATTCATGCCGAGCGCGGCAAAAAGCAGGCGCTTTTCAAGGAATACTACCGCAATGCCGAACTAACCGATAAAGCGTGGGAGGGCGGCTATTACCATACGGGCGACACCGCCTACCGCGATGAGGACGGCTATTTCTGGTATGTCGGCAGAACTGATGACCTTATCAAGGCATCGGGCTACCGCATAGGGCCTTTTGAGATAGAGAGCATTCTTATGGAGCATCCGAGCGTTTTAGAGGTCGCAGTAACAGCGGCAGATGACGCTATCAGGGGCAAGGTGGTAAAGGCTACCATAGTTCTGACTAAGGAGTATAAGGACAAGGGCGATGAAAAGCTTGTCAAGGAGCTGCAAAACTACGTCAAGATGTCAACCGCCCCCTATAAATACCCCCGTATCATCGAGTTTGTAGATGAGCTGCCCAAAACCGTCAGCGGCAAGATAAGGCGCGTTGAGATAAGGGAAAGGGACGCCAAGAAGAAAAACAATAATTAATAATCAAGGTATCGCTGCACGGTCTGCTTTAACGCTCCTCACGCAGTCGATACCTTTTTTGCTATTTCTTTAAAGCCTTAAGTACCTCGCAAAGCTTTTCTACCTCATCAAGACTAAGCTCGTCAAACCTATCCAGTTCGTCCTTTACAGCACTCAGCACGGGGTCGCTTGCCCTCTTTTTGTGGCGCGATAGAAAAAACGATGTGAGCGTCGAGGTCAGCGAACCTATAAGCCCGATACCGACTAACATCAGCGCCATAGCTATCAGCCGCCCGTAGGTAGTGTCGGGGGAGATGTCGCCGTAGCCGACCGTTGTTGCCGTTACGAATGCCCACCATATCCCGTCGCCGTAGGCCATTCCCTCCGCGTAGTGAATAAGCACACCGCCCGTGATTATAGTCATAACAGTTGCAAATACCACATATTTAAAGCCGTTTGTGTTGTAAAATTTTCTTAGTTTTCTGAGCGGCCTTGAAAGAAAAGCGATTATCCTTATAAGCCCTAAAACGCTTAAAACGTTGTCCGCCGTGCCGACGGGGAATAGGAAGACCCCGTGTATCGGCAAAAGCGCTAAAATGTCCATGTAGTTTCTTTTTACAAATTTTTTCTTGTCCTTTGCCTTTGCAAGCCTTATCAGCAGGTCAATAAAAAATACCGCATAAATAACCAAAAACAACAGCCGTTCCCAGCTTTTGAGGTTTTGTGTTGCGTCAATAACTATCAGCACCGATGCCGTTACGGCAAGCGCACTCATAATATAGTCATATGTCTTGTGGATAATTTTTGCCTTGTCCATAGCTGTCACCGCCTTTAGTTTGATATTATACATCACCCTTTAAAAATAGTCAACGGCAAAAAGCACCAAATTTGGGTTGAAATCGGGATAGTGATGTGGTATAATTGAGAGTAAGAGAAATTGGAGGTTGGCGCTCCGTTGTAGAGGGGCGACACCCCGAAGGGGTTCGGGGGCGAGCGGAAAGCCCCCGAAATAGGGCGCGAACTAATTGCAGCCTTTTAAAGTAATCTTTGCGCGTGCCACAAGATTTTTTATATTTGCTTAAGCTCAAAGCTAAGTTAAAAACATAGCAAGTCGCGCGCCTATTTCGGGGGGCTTTCCCTGCTCACGAAGTAAGCAAGTGCCCCCCCGTACCCCCTTCGGTATGCGCATTGCCCCGATAAACTCCAATTTGCCACACTAAGGAGGAATACCCATGCCCGATACAAGAGAAATGAAAAAATGCTCCGACTCTGTTACGGAGATAACAAAGCTTTTGCAGTATAGAGATATAAACGGCCAGAACCGACTTTTCGGAGGTCGGCTCATGGAGTGGATAGATGAGGCGGCAGGCGTTGCGGCAATGCGCCACGCAGGCGGAAACTGTGTCACCCTTATGGTAGACAGCTTAAAGTTTAAAAAGGGTGCTTTTTTAAATGATATAGTCGTGCTAATAGCAAAGGTCACATATGTCGGTAATACCTCTATGGAGGTTCGCGTTGACACCTATGCCGAGGAAAAAGCAAGCGGCATTCGCACGGCGATAAACCATGCCTACCTTACTCTTGTCCACGTTGATGACGAGGGCAGACCCACCCCGATAAAATACGGCCTTAAGCCCGAAACGATAAACGAGCAGATAGAGTGGGAGGGCGCTGTCAAGCGCAAGGAAATAAGAAAGCACCGCAACAGCGAGGGCTTTTAGTGACTAAAGATTTAATGATTGGTGATAATATGCTGTTATATGAATACCCTCCGCACCTTGATAAGCGCGAGCAGATAGCCAAAGCCGCCCATGACCTTGCCGAGCATAAAAAAATGCAGCGCAATATGTATAAAAATCTCATCATCGCGGCAGCTATCATAGTTATAGGTTTTTTAGCGCCGCCTATGATAGTCAAGGTCATTTTGTGGCTTGTCGGCGCAGGCAATGCCGCAGTTGCACTTTTGCTCTATAGGGTCTACGCTCTTTCGCGTGATACCGACCTTTATACAAGGATATATGATGACCATATCGAGCATTGCCAGAAAACTCTTGTTACCCGTATAAAGACCGAGATATACCTTAGCTACTCAGATATAGAAAGGTCATATCAGGATAAAAAAGGCAGGCTTATCGTCTGCCTTAAAAGCGGTACAAAGCCCACGGTCAGCTCGTCAAAAGAGTACAAATTTATGGATAGTGAGCTTTCAAACGGCAGGCTTTTCCTTGATTTTCAGGATACGCGCGCCAAGCTTTATCTTATAGAAAACCTCCACGAGCAGATAAATTACCCCAAAAAGGAATATAACATCATCGAGGATGATGACCCCGATGAGCATGAGAATATTTTTAATCTTTGACTTGACAAAACAGTAAAAATGTAGTACAATGTATTATAGAAAGAAATGTAAAGGGGGATTAATATATGTCATTTTCGATAAGGCTTACAGCAGAAGAAAAAGCGCTTGCATCAAGCTATGCAAAAATACATTCAATGTCTCTCGGTGAGGCCTTTAAAAGGGCACTTTTTGAGAGGATAGAAGATGAATATGATCTTATAGTCTATGATGAGGCTGTTAAGGAGTATGAAGATAA
Organism: Ruminococcus sp.; assembly: GCA_017634275.1. Lineage (GTDB taxonomy): Bacteria > Bacillota > Clostridia > Oscillospirales > Ruminococcaceae > NK3A76. The sequence goes on from JAGBNQ010000075.1 coordinate 7,687, forward strand.
CGGCAGGCAGAGCAGACCTATAGATGAGCTTTGGAAGGAACTTGATTTATGAGCTGGTCAGTCAGGTTTACACCGCGGTTTGAGAAGGAATTTAAAAAGCTTGATAAATATACTATGAGGCTAATTAAAAAATGGATAGAAAAGCACCTTGTTGATTGTGAAGACCCCCGTGCCTTCGGCAAGGGACTTACCTCAAATCGCAGCGGTGAGTGGCGCTATCGGATAGGGGATTATAGGCTTATTTGTCAGATAGATGACGGAGAGCTTGTTATACTGGCGCTTTCCGTTGGGCATAGAAGTGTTGTTTATGATTAGTTGTAAACTTTCTGTAAACCCCTTGAAATCGGGGGAGTTAAGTGCTATAATTAAATTTGTAAATTGAATCGTAAACACGTTGACCAAGAGAGTAGCGTTTTAAATGCGCATTTTCAGAGAGGAATGCATTTTGGTGAAAGTATTCCATTTGTGCTAAAGCGTGAAGTTCACTTGCGAGTGGCTGTGCCGAAGGGTAACTTGTAAGCGCAGACGTTTTTCCCACGTTAAGGGGAGGGGAAGTGTTGGCTTTCTTTAATGGGTGGTTTATAAGCAGACGTTACGCTCTGTCCTGTTAGAGGACGGGGCTTTTTTGATTATGAGGAGGAAAGTTATGAAAGAACAGCTTTTGAAACTTGAAGAGCAGGCAAAGGCACAGCTTGCAAACGCTGTCGATTCCAAGGCTCTTGAAGAGATGAGAGTAAAATTTTTAGGCAAAAAGGGTGAGATAACCGCTATCCTAAAGCAAATGGGCGGCTTGTCTGCCGAGGAAAGGCCTGTTATCGGTCAGCTTGCCAATAAGGTAAGGGCTGATATCGAAAACGCTATAGCAAATAAGCAAAACGCTATCAAGCGTGAGCTTGCACAGAAAAAGCTGATAGAGGAAACAATTGACGTTACAATGCCCGGCAAGAAGATAAAGACGGGTCACGCTCATCCGCTTGATGCTACCCTTGAAGAGGTAGAGCAGGTGTTCTTAGGTATGGGCTTTGATATAGTCGAGGGACCCGAGGTGGAAACTGACCACTACTGCTTTGAGGCACTCAATATGCCAAAGACCCACCCTGCAAGAGATACACAGGATACCTTCTATATAAACGAGAATGTCGTTTTGAGAACTCAGACCTCTTCCGTTCAGATAAGAACAATGGAGCAGCGCAAGCCTCCTATAAGAATTATCTCCCCGGGAAGAGTTTACCGCTCCGATACGGTAGATGCTACCCATTCGCCCCTTTTCCACCAGATAGAGGGTCTTGTAATAGATAAGGGCGTTACAATGGCTGACCTTAAGGGAACGCTCGAACTTTTGATGAAGAGGCTCTACGGTGAGGAAACTAAAGTACGTTTCCGCCCCCACCACTTCCCCTATACCGAGCCGTCCGCCGAGGTTGACCTTATGTGCTTTAACTGTAAGGGCGCAGGCTGCCCTATGTGTAAGCAGGAGGGCTGGATAGAGCTGTTAGGCGCAGGAATGGTCCACCCCAAGGTGTTGGAGGGCTGCGGTATCGACCCCGAGGTCTACAGCGGCTTTGCATTCGGTATCGGCCTTGAGCGTATAGCAATGGGCAGATATAAGGTAAACGATATGCGCCTGCTTTACGAGAATGATGTAAGATTCTTGTCGCAGTTCTGATATGTACAGGAAAGCTGTAAATAACAAGCTCAGGGGCGGCAGTAGAGCTTAAAATGTCAGACGGGAGCAGCTATATGTTTACCGACTTCGGCTCATATGCCGCAAAGGATTCAAGGGATATTCTTGACGGCTATCATAAATTCTGCGATTACCTTGCAGAATATGCACCACAGTCGATAGAGTAAAAGAAAAACTTTACAAACTAAATCGGGCAATGCTTTGTTTTTGATTATGGGTATTAAAATTATGGACAGAATTATAAAAACCAAAAAGCAGGGGTTTGTTATGTGGCTTTTGCCTTTTTGCGCTTTATCGGCTATTGCTTTGATAATGCTTTTTATAAGTGCAGCATATGTGTTTGTTTCATATTTTTTATTGTCTCTTTCCGCTGTTGCGGTTTTTATAAATTACAGTAATTATCATAAGTATAAATTGACTGCCGAAAGTATGGAAGAGCTTTTGGAACAGCTTACCGACAGCGACATAGTGGCGGGCGATATTTATACGATAGATCATAATAACAGCAGGCTTATTGTTTCGCTTGGCGAGTATCCATTAGGCGACCTTAGCGTTTGCAGGCTTGATGAGATCAAAGCAGTCAGGCTGGGCTTTGAATTTGGTATAGGAAACGGCAGTTCAACGCATCGCTTTATACCGATGCTTATAAAGCTGACTTCAGGTAAAAAAATGAGAATGTATTGCTTTGTTGAGCGGACTTTGGTAAAACAAGCAAGGAATACACTAAATGAGTTTTTTAAAGAATATATAGGAAAGGAATGATCGGTTATGGATCTTTCATTAAGATGGCTAAAGGATTATGTAGATATAGATATCCCGATAAAGGACTTTGTTTCGGGACTCACGATCTCGGGCTCAAAGGTAGAGTGCTTTGAGGAGGAGGGGAGCTTTCTCTCAAATGTCGTTGTAGGTCAGGTGCTTGAAATAGAGCGCCACCCCGATTCCGACCATATGTTTATAACACAAATTGATGTCGGCGAGGGTGAGCCCGTTCAGATAGTTACGGGCGCTCAGAATGTCAAAAAGGGCGACTTCGTCCCCGTTGCAAAGCATAAGTCAACAGTTTTGCATGAGGGCAAGCAGGTCAAGATAACAAAGGGTAAATTAAGAGGCGTTGCCTCAAACGGAATGCTCTGCTCTCTTGCGGAATTGGGTCTTACAATAAATGATTTCCCCTACGCTATAGAGGACGGGATATTTATATTAGGCGATGACGTTGATAAAACTATAGGCAAGGATATCCGCGAGGCTATCGGCTTTGATGATACAAGGGTCGAATTTGAAATAACCTCAAACCGCCCCGATTGTCTTTCCGTTATAGGCCTTGCAAGAGAAACTGCGGCTACCTTTAATCTGCCGCTTAAGCTCAAAGCCCCTGAATATAAGGGTATCGACGGCAAAACGAGCGACTATGTCGATATCAAGATAGAAAATACAAAGCTCTGCCCCCGCTATATGGGCGGTATTGTCAAGAACGTAAAGATAGAGCCGTCACCCCGTTGGGTAAGAGAGCGCCTTCGTGCAAGCGGCGTGCGCCCTATCAATAACCTTGTTGATATCACAAACCTTGTAATGCTTGAATACGGCTCACCTATGCACGCATTTGACCTTCGCTATGTCGAGGGCGGCAAGATAAGGATAAGAAACGCACGTGCCGGGGAGAAGATAACTACCCTTGACGGCACCAAGCGTGAGCTTTCAGAGGAAATGCTCATTATCGCCGATGAGAAAAAGCCTATCGCCGTAGCAGGCGTTATGGGCGGCGAGTACAGCGGTATCATGGAGGATACAACTACAGTCGTTTTCGAGTCGGCAAACTTTGACGGCGCATCTGTAAGAACTACCGCCAAAAAGCTCGGCATGAGAACAGATGCCTCCGCAAGATATGAAAAGGGCTTAGACCCCGAGAATACCTACCACGCACTTATGAGAGCATTCGAGCTTGTTGAGCAGTTAGGCGCAGGCGAGGTCGTAAGAGAATATACCGATGAGGATTATTCCGATAAGACACCTAAGAGCGTTGAGTTCGATCCTGCGTGGATAAATGCTTTCTTAGGCACCGATATCCCCGAGGAGGAAATGATAAGGTATTTGGAGAGCCTGGAGCTTAAGGTCAAGGACGGCAGAGTTTACGCGCCGTATTTCCGTATTGATATCGGCTGTAAGGCAGATATCGCCGAGGAGGTGGCAAGGCTCTACGGCTATAATAAGATACCCTCTACTATAATCAGAGGTGTCGCTCAGGCTCAGCTCACACCTAAGCAGGTGTTTGAGCGCAGCCTAAGACGTAATATGCTTGCTCTCGGCGCAAGCGAGTGTGAAACATTCTCCTTTATTTCACCTAAGTATTTTGATAAGATAAACCTCCCCGAGGACAGCGCTTTGAGAAAAACTGTCGTCATCTCAAATCCTCTTGGCGAGGATACAAGCGTTATGAGGACATCTATCATTCCTTCGATGTGCGAGGTCTTGGTAAGAAATATCAACTACCGCAATAAGGCGGCAACGCTTTTTGAGCTTGGCAATGAGTATATCCCCGTAGAGGGCGAGGTGCTCCCCAAAGAGCCTGTAAGGCTTTGCGTTGGTATGTATGACAGCGAGGACAGCTTTAAATTCTACGAGCTTAAGGGTATGCTCACAGAGCTGCTTGATAAGGCAGGCCTTGAGGATTATGAGATGAGCCGCCCCGATGAGAATACCGTTTTCGCTGAGGCCGTTTCCTTCCACCCGGGCAGAGTTGCCGTTATAAAGACTAAGGACGGAACAGAAATAGGTATTTTCGGCGAGCTGCACCCCGAGGTCAGCGAGAATTATAAGGTCAAGGAAAGGCTTTATATCGCTAAGCTCCTTGTTCCCGAGCTTATGGCGGCCTGCGTTCCCGTCAAGACCTACAAGCCGCTGCCTAAGTTCCCTGCAAGCGTGCGTGACCTTTCTGTTGTGTGCGACCTCTCTACCCCCGTTGCCGATATCGAAAAGGCAGTCAAAAAGGCAGTCGGCTCTATTTTGGAGAGCGTTACCCTCTTTGACGTGTATACGGGCTCGCAGATAGAAAGCGGTAAAAAGAGCGTTTCCTATTCTATCACAATGCGCTCTCATGACGGTACCCTTACCGATGAGCAGACTGATAAGGCTATGGATAAGGTGTTTAAGGCTCTTGCCGATATGGGCGCGGCTCTGAGAGAGTAATGTATACGCCGTATACGTAAAAATCTGCTATATTGACAAATTTTTATGGTAAGTTTATGTAAATTCAATAAAATTTTGAAAAAGACTTGATATTTTCTTAAAAGTGACGTATAATATAGTATAGAGATATAGAAAAGGATATTTATCCCACAAAAAGGAGCTGAGCTTATGCACGACAGAACAATGGAATTTTCGCTGCCCCATGATAAGGAGTACGAGCTGAAAAAAACTCTTACCGTTATCTACGAGGCGCTTAAGGAAAAGGGCTATAACCCGATAAATCAGATAGTAGGCTATATCCTTTCGGAAGACCCTACATATATCACCACCTATAACAATGCAAGGAGCTTGGTTCGCCATATCGACCGTGACGAGCTGCTTGAGGCGCTTGTCAGGAGCTATCTCGACAGCTGATAAAAAAATCCCCCCGACAGATCACAAGTCTGTCGGGGTTTTTTGTTTTCTTATCTCTTATTTCTTACTTCTTACCTCTTATCTCTAAAAGCAAGCGCCCACACCCTTTCGGGCATGAGCGCTCTTAGCAAAATATTTATCCCTTTATTGAGGAGGGGAGTTTTCTATCAAACAACACCCTGAGCCTTCATAGCCTCAGCGACCTTAAGGAAACCTGCGATTTTAACACCTGCAATGAGGTCATCACCAAGGCCGTACTCGTGAGCTGCATCAATAGAGGACTTGAAGATGTTCTTCATGATCTGGTGGAGCTTCTGATCTACTTCCTCAGCAGTCCAGTTGTATCTCATGGAGTTCTGGCTCATTTCAAGGCCGGAAACTGCAACGCCGCCTGCGTTAACAGCCTTAGAAGGAGCAACGATAGCGCCGTTCTCCTTGAGGTATGTTACAGCCTCAGCAGTTGTAGGCATATTGGAAACCTCAACATAGTACTTAACGCCGTTAGCGATGATGTTCTTTGCATCGTCAAGAGTTACCTCGTTCTGAGTAGCGCAAGGCATTACGATGTCTACCTTCTGCTCCCAAGGCTTTTTGCCTGCGAAGAAAGGAACGCCGAACTTGTCAGCATAATCCTGAGCCCTGTTTCTGCAAGATGCTCTCATTTCAAGGAGGTAATCTACCTTCTCGCCTGTGATGCCGTCAGCATCGTAGATGTAGCCGTCAGGACCGGAGATAGTTACTACCTTACCGCCAAGCTCGTTTACCTTCTTGATAGTACCCCAAGCAACGTTACCAAAGCCCGATACTGCGAAGGTCTTGCCCTTGATGCTGTCACCGAAATGCTCAAGCATCTCAACTGTATAGTAAACAGCACCGTAGCCTGTAGCCTCAGGTCTGATGAGCGAGCCGCCGTACTGCATACCCTTACCTGTCAAAACGCCTACGAACTCGTTTCTTATTCTCTTGTACTGGCCGAAGAGGTAGCCGATCTCTCTGCCGCCTACACCGATGTCACCTGCGGGAACGTCTGTGTCAGCGCCAACGTGCTTGCAAAGCTCTGTCATAAAGCTCTGGCAGAATCTCATTACCTCAGCGTCAGACTTGCCCTGGGGGTCAAAGTCGGAACCGCCCTTGCCGCCGCCCATGGGAAGGGAAGTCAGGCTGTTCTTGAAGATCTGCTCGAAGCCTAAGAACTTGATAACAGATGCACATACTGTGGGGTGGAAACGAAGGCCGCCCTTGTAAGGTCCTATAGCGGAATTGAACTGTACTCTGAAACCTCTGTTTACCTGAACCTTGCCGTTGTCATCTACCCACGGAACTCTGAACATGATCTGTCTTTCAGGCTCAACAACTCTGTCGAAAACGCCAGCCTCGATAAGATCAGGTCTTTTATCAGCTACAGGAACAAGGCTCTCCAGAACCTCATATACTGCCTGGTGGAATTCCTTCTCACCGGGGTTTCTCTTCTCAACCTGCTCGTATACCTTCTGGAGGTATTCATTCTTAAGTGCCATTGTAAAAAACTCCCATCATATATTTTTTGTTTGCTTTGACCCGACCCTCGGGTCTTATTGCAATCAATGAATATATTATATCACATATCTTTTTATTTTGCAAGCCAATTTTTCAAAAAATTCAAAATTTTATTTTTGTTTACAATTTCAAACGATAAAATATCAGTTTTTTAGGGTAATTTTAGCTTGATACTGCAATTTTTAAAATTTATCCTGCATTTTTTAACACTTATGCAAGAATGGCCGCCAAAAACAATGCACAATTAATAATGCACAATGCATAATGCACAATGCACAATTAAGGCGCGCTGCTGCGAAGGGGGTACGGGGGCACTTGCTTACTTCGTGAGCAGGCAAAGCCCCCCGAAAGAGAGCGTGCGGCTTGCTTTGACTTTATCCTTAGCTTTGAGCGTAAGCAAATATACAAGCTTGTATATCGAGCGTTAAGCTAAGGCTTTGTTCATCGCTCCGAGGGAGCAAGCCGCCTGCGGCGGCTTGTCGGGGGCTTTGCGGTCGCCCCCGAGCCCCTTCGCCAAACTCAATTGTTCTTTCTAACAACACAAAACTAAAACCCCCTATGATAAAATGATACTATATATAATGTATAATGCACAATTAAAGCCTGCCGACAGCGTGTGCCTTAACCGTGCATTTATGAAATTATTTCAGCTCGTAAAACTCAAAGCCTTTCTCTCTTATCCCGTCGATCACATCGCCAAGCACCTGCGCGTTGGTGCTTGATACCGAGTGCAGAAGATATATCGCCCCCTCGTGCGCGCCGTCTATCAGCTTTTGTCTGGCGTATTCCGGGTCGGGCTGGTCGTCTGTCAGCCAGTCCTTGTAGGCAAAGCTCCATAGCTTAGTGGTGTAGCCTGCCTTTGCCGTTTCACTTAACGAAAACTCCGAGAATTCTCCCATAGGCGGCCTTAGCGTTTTCATCTCATACCCGTAGTGCTTTTTGACGTAATCGTGCAGCGTTCCTATCTCGCTTTTTATCTCCTCGGCACTCAGCGTCGGCATCGAGGGGTGGCTCTGCGTGTGATTTCCTAAAATGTGCCCGTCCTCTATCATTCTCTTTATAAGCTCGGGGTTTTTCTCGGCGTAATCCCCCACAAGGAAAAACGTCGCCCTTACATTTTTCTCCTTTAGCGTATCAAGTATCTTTTCAGTATACCCGTTTTCATACCCCTGGTCAAAGGTCAGTTCTATCCGCTTGTCATCTTCGTTTATCGCAAGCGCCCCGAGACTGCCGTATTTCGCATTGAAATCAAGCGCCCCTGTCGGGCGGTTTTGCTCGTCAACATTTACCCCCTGCCCGTAGCCGTTTTTCTCATGAGAGAGCGTTTCGCCCTTTACTATCTCGCTTACCTGCGCGGTCATGCTCTTAACGCCCTCTGCTGCCTTGTCAATAAGCTCGTCGCTCTGCTTTGTTTCCATGCAGCCCCCGAGAATGAATATCCCTGCGGCCGCCGCTATCAGAAATCTGTTCATTTTCAAAACCTCCTTTTTTATTATTTTTTCCTCATTTGCGGTTCATATGACAGTCAAATATTACAACAAATACATCTGAATTGTCAGATGTTAACATCTTTTTGTCCGCTTTTGCTAATAAACAGAGCTGTTTTGTTACTTAATTGTGACATAAATAATATTGACAATTTATTCTTTGTGTGCTACAATGATAATGCATAAATGTATATGCATAAGTGGTAGAACAATTATAAATGAACAAATGAAATGTGGAGGGATAAAAATGCTTAAAAAGTCAATTCTTACACCTGTTCTTTCGGGCGTACTCGCTGCAACAGTCGTAGGCTCGGGCGCTTACTATTTTGTCAGCCAGAAGAATGTTGAAAAGGACGATAGCTCCAGCCAGTCGGAAAAGGCTGACGCTGATATCAAGGACGTTGTTGAAAAGACAACAGATAAGGTTTCCGAAAAGGTAGACGAGGTCAAGGAATCCGTTACCGAGCAGGTAGATACGATAGAAAAGGCTATGACGGGCGACCTTGATTTTTCCTATAACGCAAGCTTTACATTTACTCCCGGTGAGGCTCTTAAGAATCAGTCGACTGATGTTGATATCAAGAGCGTTGCACTTAACGCTTCCGCCAAGCAGAAGGGCGATGCGGCTCAGTTCACTCTTTCGGGTGCGTATGACGGTAAAACTCTTGCAACTGCAAATATCATAGGCGACAGAACGGGCGATATGCTCTACGCTCAGGTGCCTGAGCTTTCAAGCGCTTATGTAAGCGTTAAGGGTGAGCAGCTTAAGACTATGATGCAGCAGGCGCTCGAGGCTCCTTTAAAGACTTATACAGAAAAGGCTGCCGAGGCTGCACAGGCTCAGGGCGGCAATGCAAATGTTGATGTCAACGCGCAGCTTGATGATTTCAAGGGTCTTATAGATGCACTTGATTCTATAGATCAGGACGCTCTTGCTAAGGATATTGAGGAGTATCTCCAGACAGCTGCCGATAACTTCCCCGAGGGTAAGGAAAAGGACGCTACAAAGGGAACTGTTGACGGTGTATCCTATGAGCTTACAACAAAGAGCTATACAGTTACTCAGGACGATGCCAAGAAGATAGCAAAGGCTCTTCTTGAAAAGGCTAAGGACGATGCTATCGTTAAGGATTTCCTTGATAACGATGCTGTAAGCAAGGTAATTGACGGCGCAGGCAGCAAGGAGTATGTTGACAGCATTGACGGGTTCATAGCTGAGATAGATAAGGCTGCCCCCGAGAGCGATAAGGACGATGCTCTTGAATTTGACGTAATGTTCGATGCTGACGGTGCTTTCGCAGGCTTTAATATCAATGTTGACGGCGGCAGTATGTATGAGGTCATCACAAATGTTGATGATGCAATTGTAGTTGACGTTAAGTTTGACAGCGGCAACGGCGATTTTGCTATGACAATGGCAGGTGCCATCAAGAACGAGAACGATACACTTAACGGCTCTGTTAAGGTAGATGCAACTACTAAGAAATTAGATGCAAACGATAATGAAAAGACAGAAACTGTCAATATGGTATACTCCCTTAAGGACGTAAAGTTTACCGATAATGTTATGACAGGCTCGTTCAGCTTTGACGCAACAGTCGGCGATCAGACTGTAGGTATGGTCTTCACATCTAACTCTACAGCGGATAAGACCGATCTTGTTTACAGCGCATCTGTCAACGGCCAGAATATGTTCGATATGGGCTTTATCTTAGAGCAGACCGATGCATCTGATATCACTATCCCTACAGATGCTATAGCTATCGACCTTCAGACAGGCGCAGGCGCAGACACATACGCTGCGACCTTTGATCTTGACGGTTTCCAGAAAAATCTTAAGGACGCACTCGGCGATGAGCTTTATAACGCAATGTTCCAGGCAAAGGACTACGCTGTAAACGACAGCCAGATGTCGGTAGCAAAGATCCCCACAAAAACTAACGCATAATATCTTTATGCTTTACTGTTCCCTTTATAGGCGGCAGATATACTGATAATAATTGCCATAGTATCTCTGATCTTGTGTCAGATATACTATGGCATTTTTGTTGACAATCCCTTGTCTTTGTGCTATAATTTTTATTGAGTTTTACTGCGTTAAGGCAACACCGCACAAAGATTGTGGTACAGATACGCAGTCAGATTTTTCGTCAGATTGCCCAAATTTACCGCAGGAATACTAACGTATTTCAAGGTAAATTTGGGTGATATGACGGAAAATCTGCAAGTAGATGTGCCGC
>JAGBNQ010000076.1 GCA_017634275.1 Ruminococcus sp.
CCGTATTAAGGCGATTTGTCTTTGGTGTATCAAAGGGATAACCATATAAAAAAATAAAAAAGAATAAAGAATAAAGAATAAAAAATAAAAAAGGTATCGCTGCGCGGTTTGCGTGCGATACCTGTTTTTTATTCACTCTTGCTGCTTTCCTCGTTTGCGCCGCCCAGGTTTTTCTCCTCCTCGGTAAACGGTATCTCGGCAGCCTTCAGGTAGAATATCTTATATCCGCCCGACTGGTTGGATACATATATCGAAAGGTCAGCCGTTTCGGTAAGCTTGCTGCCCGAGAATGTGACCTTTGTATCGACCTTGTAGGGGTTTTTGATATTGCTTACCCCTGACTCGTCCTTTATCAGCTTTGTGTCTTCCTCGTTCAGTTTTTCGGGGTCTGAAGGCTCTGCTTTTATCGTAAAGCCCTCGCCGTAGCGCTCGTCCAGGTCCTTGCAGTAATAGTCGCTCATATAGTTGTCCTGCGTAGCACCGAGGTCTGCTATATCATTGTCATACTGCTTTTTTATGTCGGGGTGAAGTGCTGCTGAAAAAGCGCTGTAATCCTTATCCTCTATCGCCTTGAAATAGCTTTCTATCGCGGCGGTCTTGTTGCCAAGGCTTATAACTCCCGTTGCAAAAAGGCTCACGACTATTATGATGACCGCCATCAGCAGTATCATTATAACAGCGCCCTTGCTTGCCTTGACTTTCTTTTTTGCTTTCTTTTTGCCTGCGTTTTTTTCCTTAAGCTCGGCATAGTATGCCTCTTTTTCCTCGGGGGTCATAAATCTTACGGGCTTTGCGCCCTCTCTTTTCATTTTTTCAAGCGCCGCCGAGGTGACACCGGGCTTACCGTAGCCGCACTTATCGCAGTACTCGCCCTTATATTCCGCCCCGCAGGACTTGCATATCCGTATTGCCATATATTTCTCGCCTTTCGTGTTATCTGTAGGTAAAATTGGAATTTGGCGAAGGGTTTTGGGGGGCGTTTGCTTACTTCGTGAGCAACGCAAAGCCCCCGAAAGCCGCCTGCGGCGGCTTAGTTCGCGGAGCGAACTAATTATAGGCTTACAGTAGTTTACGCTCAAAGCAAATCTTAGGTCAAAATAAGTCTCACGCCCTTGTCGGGGGGCTTTGCGGTCGCCCCCGTACCCCCTTCGCAGCAGCGCTCTTACAAGCCCGAATGAGCATCCGTCCGCCAAAAGCGGACACCATAACTGTTAACTATTACCTGTTAACTGTTAACTGCGAGCAAAGCTCGCCAAACTCCGATTTCTCACTCATTATATCACACAGCCCCGATATTGTCAATCGTGTATCGCGCGGTTAATTATCGGATATGTAAAAATTTAAGCATTAATTTTGTAGCATTTTACATAGAAAAATCAAAAGCGATATGTTATAATATATAATGTATAATTGTAGGCTTATAGACTCTTTAAATGTGAGGTTATAAAAATATGAAACAATTGATTTTGAAAAAGGCACTTTGCCTTATGATAGGTGCGGCGGTATGTGCGTCAGCATCGGGCTGCGTGTTTTTGCCCGATGAGGAGGAGGTATTGGCAGCCCCTTCTGTAAAGACTTCCGAGGTGAAGTATACTACTGTTACCGCAACAAGAAAAACTCTTGAAAAGAAAATAGTCTGCTCGGGAACTGTTTCGAGTGAGAACCAGTATAGCCAGTCCTACGCCGATAACAGCGGTGTTATAAAGAAATTCTACGTCAACACGGGTGATGTTGTCAAAAAGGGCGACGCTATCTGCACGCTTGATACGACCGATATCGACTATGATATCGCCGAGCAGGAGCTTTATTTAAAACGCGCAAAGCTCGATACTCAGGTGATAGTGCAGAATAAAGGCACGCAGGCCGAGATAGACCGCTCGGGTGTAGAGGAGGAGCTTATACAGAAAAAGCTCGACAAGCTCTACGCACTCAAAGAGGGTGCAACGCTCAGGGCTGAGGCGGACGGAACTATTACATACCTTACCTCTCTGCGCGCAGGGGATAGTATAGATACGGGAACTACCGTCGTGACGATACTTGATACAAATGCGCTGTTTGTTGAGATAAAGCCTAAGAATAACGATGCCTCGCAGTTTAAGATGGAGCAGAAGGTAACTATCCGCGTGGGCGAGGAGGAGTATGAGGGCGAGGTGTTTATGATACCCTCAGCACTCAAGGAATACCGCGATGAGCAGAAAAAATCAAAGGAAAAGCTCGATGATAAGATAGATTATCAGGCCGATGCCGTTTATGTAAGGTTTGCAGGCAAAAAATCGCCTGCCTCGGCTGTGGGTCAGCTTGCAGATGTTACGCTTATGCTTGATAAGGCAGAGGACGCTATCGTTATCTCCAATAACCTTATCAAAAAGGTTGACGGCGAGCAGGTGGTCTATGTTCTCAAAAACGGCGAAAAGGTCGCTGTCAATGTTGAGGTAGGCCTTCAGACGGGCTCTCAGGCAGAGATAGTTTCGGGACTTAACGAAAACGATGAGGTCATTATCAGATAAAGGAAGAATACTATGTTTACACTTTTACTTCGTAAAATGCGAAACACCAAATGGATGGTGTTCTGCCTGCTGATAGGCTGTATAATGGCCTGCGCTATGATGGCGACGATACCTATTTATATGAATGCGTCGCTGCAGCGTATGCTCGTTAAGGATCTGGAGACCTTTCAGCAGACATATGATATCTACCCGGGTATGTATAATACCAAATATTCACTTAATATGAGCTTAAACCCCGAGGGGCAGCGCGAGATGATAGAGGCTACCCAAAAGGCTGTTGATGATTCCTTTGCAGGGCTCGGCGTTGAGGCGACAAATAAGAGGTTTGTAAGTGATGACTACCTCTATGCCGCAAACTTTGCTACCGAGGCAGGCGCTGATACCGTCAAGATGCATTTAGGTGCTATGAGCGGTATCGAGGATAATGTGACGATAACTCAGGGGCGAATGTTTGAAAAGGGAAAAAACGCAAACGGCGCTTATGAGGTGATAGCTACCGAGCGCGCTATGAAGGTCACGGGCATTGCCGTAGGGCAGAGCTATGACCTTGCAAATATCTTTGACCCCGACAGCGAGCAGATAAGGGTCGAAGTCACGGGCGTTTTTGAGCCTAAGGAGGGGAGCGAGGCCTACTGGGCTGAGGGGCTTGATGACTATGTAAGCTCCGTCCTTGCCGATTATGATACATATATGGGCGAGATGCTTGATACGGGGGCTTTGCATACCTCGCAGTTTGTAAATAACTATGCTATAGATTATAATAAGCTCGATATGACGAGCCTTGACAGCTTTTCGGAAAAGATCAATCAGCATGCAGAGGCATACAAGGAGGTCAAGGTTACTTTCTCAATGCCTGCAAAGGAGATAATCGAGGATTACGCAGGCAGGGCATCGCAGCTGCGGCTCGTGCTGTGGCTTTTGCAGATACCTATTATGCTGATGATACTTTTCTACCTCTTTATGGTAGCGCAGCTCAATGTCGAGCAGGAGAAAAATGAGATAGCTGTGTTCAAATCCCGTGGTGCGAGCAGGGGGCAGGTAATGCTCATCTACGCGCTCGAAAGCCTTGTTATAGGTGCAGTTTCGGCTGCCGCAGCGCCGTTTGCAGGCTTGCTGCTTTGCCGTATCTTAGGCGCATCTAACGGCTTTATGGAGTTTGTCAACCGCTCATCTATCCCTGCAAGGCTCTCGCTCCCTGCATTTGTTTATTCCTTTATCGCATCGGCGGTGTTCTTTGCTACAACAATGCTGCCTATCTTCCCTGCAACAAAGGAAACTATCGTCGGCCATAAGCAGTCAAAGGCCAAAAAGAGAAAGCTCTCGCTGTGGGAGAAAACGGGGCTTGATATCATTCTTCTGGGCGGCTCGGTCGCATGGCTCTATTTCTATAAAAAAGAGCAGGCTCAGCTTTTAAGTGAGGGCGTTACCGATTCCACCGCGACTGTAAACCCCATGCTCTTTGTAGCATCTACGGGCTTTATCTTAGGCTGCGGCCTGCTGATAATAAGGCTTTACCCGTTTGTTATAAGGCTTATAGCCTTTGCAGGAAAGCGTTTCTGGCCGCCGTCAATACACGTTTCGCTCAATAATATAGGCCGCTCGTCTACGGGCAGGGAAAAGTTTTGATTCTTTTCCTCGTGCTTACAGTTTCGCTCGGTATTTTCTTTGCAAACACCGCGCGCGCCCTTAACCGCTCGGCTACAGACCAGATAAATTACGCAGTAGGAACAGATGTAAAGCTCACCGAGGAATGGAAGAGCAATAAGGTGTCATCATCATCTGCCGCACAGCAGGGGCAGACTGCCGCGGCATTCGGCCTTGCAGGCAACACGGGCGATACTGAGGAGGAAGAGGTAGATGCCTCGACCTTAAGCTATGAGGAGCCCGACTTTACCCGATTTGAAAAGCTCGAAGGCGTTGATGCGGCAGCAAGGGTCTTTGTCAGGGAAAGCGTTACCCTCTCATCATCAAAAATGAAGGTGCCGAAAAAATCCACCTACAAGGATAAAAACGAAAAGAACCGCGATGATTATATGAATATGAACGATTCGTCAAGCTCTAACTCCGCTAAGGACGTTACGCTTATGACGGTCGAGCCGGGCGAGTTCTCAAAGGTGGTATGGAGCAATTCGCGCCTTTTCCCGACGCATATCAATAATTATCTTAATGCCCTTTCGGATTTCAATTCGGGCGTTATCCTCTCATCATCCTTCAGGGATACCTACGGCTTAAAGCTGGGCGATACCGTCAACTGCAAATGGGGCTCAAACAGCGAGTTTACCGCAACTGTGCTGGCATTCGTTGACTGCTGGCCGTCTATCCAGCCGTATGAAAAGACCGACAGCGGCGCTTACCGCGACTTTGCGGTAATGAACTTTGACTACGTCCGCGTTGCTACAAATGTTGAGCCTTATCAGGTGTGGCTAAAGCTATCTGACGGAACAAAGACTGAGGATTTCTACAAAGCGCTTGAAGACGCAAAGATCAAGTGCGAAACGTTAGAGGTAGCAAGTCAGCAGGTCATCTCCAAAAAGAATGACCCTATGCTCCAGGGCATGAACGGTGCGCTGACCTTGGGTTTTATCATAATAATGATAATGTGTATAATAGGCTTTCTTATCTACTGGATAATCTCTATCCGTTCAAGGACTTTGCAGTTCGGTATCCTGCGCGCTATGGGTATGAAATTCAGGGAAATAATCGCTATGCTCATAACCGAACAGGTGCTTGTTTCGGGTGTTGCTATAGTGCTGTCATTCGTTGTCGGTGCATATGCAAGTGATTTGTTCGTGCCGCTTTTCCGCTCATTCATGCAGGCAGGCGCTTACCCCGATTTCGCTGTAATTCCCGACAGGGGCGATTATCTTAAGATATACGCCGCCCTCGGCGCTATGCTGCTGTTCTGCTTTGCAGTTCTCGGCAGACTTATCTCAAATATCAACATCAGCAAGGCACTTAAGCTCGGTGAGGATTAAGACTTTTTAAAACAAGAAAAAAGCAGGAGATCTATTCGTCCTGCTTTTTTCTTTTATGGCGTCATCATATCTTATGAATGCAATGTCTTTTTGTACGCTGCGTCGGGGGTGTGTACTATTATCTCCTGTTCGCTTGTGTCCGACTTGACCTCCATATCAAATATCGCCTTGCCGTTCTCGGCGCTTATCGCCGCCCCTTCAATAGAGCAGGAATAATCAAAATCAATAGTGTCCCCGAACTCACTTACCGCGACCAGCGTGCTTATCGGCTTGCCGTCCTCGCCGTAGTCTATCCTTGTAAAGAATGCGCTGCGGTTGCAGATATATTCGGTAGAATCTATCTTTATTGCATTGT
This sequence comes from Ruminococcus sp., assembly GCA_017634275.1. Classification (GTDB taxonomy): domain Bacteria; phylum Bacillota; class Clostridia; order Oscillospirales; family Ruminococcaceae; genus NK3A76. The sequence continues at coordinate 5,838 of JAGBNQ010000076.1, forward strand.
CGGGCACCTCGCTGTAATCATTCACCATTTCAAGCCTGCCGTTTTCATCTGTATACATTATCTGCCTGAAAGAACTGCTTGTAGTTTCGCACGCGGCAAAGCGCGAGTAGCTTAAATATCTGTAGGTGGGCGCTGTTATAAGTGAGCGGTTTACTGTAAGCCTAAGATATCTGTCAGTAGTTCCGTCCATATTGGCGCCGTCCTTCATTATAATGCTGTAATCCTGAACTATTGTGATAAGCCCCGTGTTTTTGTTTAAGAAAGATATGCCAAATACGTTTGTGCTGCAAATGGCTGTGTAATCGCGCTCAAAGGTCAGCGCATAGGGGTCATCTGCCGCATCAAAAAGCTTTGTTTCCACGGGCTCGCTTTTTCCTTTGGGGTCTATCGCCACAACGTAGTATTCCTTTTCGTAAAGCCCGATGCTGTTTGTTTCCTTTGTGCTTTTGCTGTAAACGGCGTAGATGTTGGTAAGCTCGTTTAGGCTTTCGGGCGCGTATACTCCCTCAAGCCTTTTTACCTCATCGCCTTCTTTTTTGTTTTTGAGCGTGTAGATAAGCTCGGCCTTGCGGTGGCCGCTGTCTGCACGGTATACAGCCCCCTCGGGCACTCCGTCGGCATTTGTGTAGTTTGCCGCAAAATAACAGCTTGCAATGTCAACAGACTCGGGGTCATCGGGGTTTTCCTTGTGAACGCTCATATCATACGGCACTACCTTGTATGAGCATATCTCTCCGCCCTCGGCATAATCGTTGATATTAATTGACGCAAAGCCGTCATTATACCACATTTCCTCGGAAAGAGCATCGGGTGAGTCAATATCGGAAATGCCGATCGTCAGGTGTGAATTGGGCTGCCGCTCCTGCTCCTCCAGCTGCCCCGTGAAAATATACCGCTCTGAGCTTGTAATGTATTTTGTTGACAGGCTGCCGTTCCACGCTATGTTTTGTGCTATAATGTTTTTCTCATTGTCAAGCAGCACAGCGCCGAATTCTTCCTTGTCGGCAAGCAGCAGATAATAGCCGTTTGAAAGCCTGTAGCATTTCGCGGCATTGCCTATGTCCTCTTTTTTGAATTCTTTCCTTTCATCGGTTATCTCACCCTCTTCCGACTCCTTATACGGGAACTCCTTGTAGGTATCAAGCTTGCTGTAAATGCTTTCGCCTGCTGACATTATCTTGTCTGTGATTCCGTTGCCGGGGTCGGCAGGGGAGGTGTCTAATTTGCTTTTTCCCGTGAAAATGCTTATTGCAAGCGCGCCTATAGCAATTATCGCAATGCAGGCTGCCGCTATCCCAAAGCCTAACAGGAATTTAGGCTGCTTGAAAAGCGCCGTTTCGCCCTTAGCATCGGGGGAGGTGCCCGGGTATTCTTTCTCTTTTTCTTCGGGCAGCTCCTCCGACACAGTTTCAGGGGGGATTATATCTGATCTTTTGTCCTCGATTATTGAAAATACCGATGTTTCGCTGTGAGAGTCATTTACAGGCATTTCGCTTTTTGCCAGTATTTTTTCTTTAAGCAGTCGCTCCCTTGTGCCCGAAGGCGGTGCTATCCTGTCAAGTGATGACAGTCTTTCTTTAAGCTCCGTTTCCTGCATCATGCTCTCCTCCTTTCAGTATTTTTGCAAGCTTTTTTCTTGCGCGGCTGAGGGCGGAATAAACACTGCCCTCTGCCATTTTAAGTATCTCTGCCGTCTGTGAGCCTGTGTATCCGAAATAGTAGGTAAGCATGATAACGCTGCGCTCGTTTTCGTTTAATGCTGAAAGCGCCTCGGCCACCTCGCGGCTTTGCTCGGGGGCAGGCAGCTCTCCGTTTTGCGCGATATGCTCCTCTAAGCTCACCGCCCTGCGAAAAGCAAGCCGCAGCTGCGAGCGGCAGGTGTTTTGCGCTGTAACTATCAGCCAGGCCTTTACACGCTCTTTGTCCGCCGCACTTCCTGCAAAGCTTTTTAACAGCTTTAAAAAGGTGTCCGACACCGCGTCCTCAACGTCCTGCTTTTTGCCCGAAAGCTCCACAAAGCATATCCGCCATACCATATCAAAAAACTCATCATAGCAGGATATAAATTCTTTTTCACTCATATCCCTTTACTCCCTTAATCAGCTTTCACTTATAACACGTTTTACATATGCATTTCCTTGCAGGTGTAGTTGTAAATATTTTGTGAACGGGGTCTTTGCCAAATATATTATATCACATTAAGGGCAAAAAGCAAGCGGCAGGAGAAATCCTGCCGCTTTACGGAGTGTAATATATTATTTGCGTGTGTATTCTATCTTTCCGTCACCTACTATGATCTTTTCAACATTTTCCGAATCAACGGTCACACCCTTGAAATAAACGTGGCCGCTTATGACTATCATATCCGATGTAAGCACCTGCTTGCTGCCGTCCTTGTATACAAATGTAAGGCAGGGGTCATTTTTGTGTGCCTCATACTCGGCGTTATGCTCTTCCTTTGTGGGCTCGCCCTCATCGGGGAACCAGCCTACGCTTTCTGGAATATAATAGTAGTAGGGTATCTCCTGCCATGCGTCGGGTATGGATAGCTCATAGTCACAAAGCCAAATGTTTGAGTAGAATGCCTCTGTTTTAAAACAAACGGGTGTGATGTTGGGAGTTATCTCAAAATCTACAGTTATTACATTAAGCTCTCCGTCGGGGTTTGCAACACCGCTTGTTTCATGCCACTCCTGCGGTATCATCGAAAGGGTGTATGATTCGATGTCCGAGAGCTTGGCATCTATCGTGATGTCAAATGTGTATATGCCGTTTTCTTTGTCTTTTTTAAATTCTTCATCTGTCGGGAACCCCGGTATGCAGCCGCCTCCGCAGCCGAACGCCTCATGTGCGCCCTCCTTGAAATCGGGCTTTAGATCCCAGTACCAGTTCGTGGTGTTGGCTATCCTCTGCTTTGCCTCGTCGGTGCGCCCCTCAAAGGTGAACATCACCCTTGCATAGTCCTCTGTTGCATATGCAAGGTCAATTGTCAGCTCGTAGTCATCATTTGTATCGACCTTGTTTATCATAATGCCCTTTTTGGCAAGCTCTGCCGCAGCGCCCTCACCGAAATAGCGGTCAACGCTCTTTTCGTGTATGGCTATGATACCTGCTGCCGCCGCCGTGCAGGAAAGCACCGCCGCTGCCGCTATCGCGATTATAGATGTTCTCTTAAAGTGCCTCTTTGCCTTTTGTGTTTTGTCCGTCATAGTTATCCCTGCCTTTCTCCTTGTCAGAGAAAGAATACGCTCCTGCTCTTTTGCGGTGAGCTTTTGCTCTATCCTTGTTTCATCTCCTGCAAGAGAAAGCTCCTCGGGGGTGATGTTTTCAAAAAGCTCGGTCAATCTCTTTTCCATTACATATCCTCCTCTAACATAGCTCTGAGCTTAGATAAGGCTCTTGCTGTGCGCTTGTCGATAGTGTTGGGCTTAAGACCCGTTTCCTTTGCTATCTCCTTTGACCTGAGGCCGTAGAAATACTTAAGCCATATTATCCGCGAATCGGGTTCGCCCAAGGCCTTTATTGCCTCAATAAGCTCTGCACGGTTCATATCTATTCGCGTGTCCTCTATCTCGGCAACAGCGTCGATGTCAACAGTTTCAATACCGCGCCCTTTTTCTCGCAGAATATCGCTGCACCGCCGCCTTGCTATCACAAGCAGCAGCGGCTTTACAGCATCAAGGCTATCAAAGCTCTTTTCCCTGCCGTAGTTAAAAAAGCTTAGGAAAATGTCGCTTATTGCCTCGTCCATGTCGCGCTCGTCGCATATCCCGTAAAGTCTGCCGTGCGCTATCCTGCTGACATAGGCGCCATAGCGATCTATCAGTTTTTCAAGCCCCTTATCGGGGTCTGCCTGCAAAAGCCGCAGCAGCTCCTTATCATTCATTGTGTTTCCTCCGTTTAGAGGTAAGAGGTGAGAAGTAAGAAGTAAGATCTTCTCTCAGCCGGCTGTTTCTTGCCCCTTCACTTATACTAATCGGTCAAACATATGCAAATATGACACATGGATACAAAAAAGTTTTTTACTTTGTGCCCATTGAAAGATAAACCGGAATTTGTGGGGCAAAGCCCCACAAGCAATGAATAATGAAGAATGAATAGTGAATAATGAATAATTATTGTGTCAGCTTTGCTGACAAGCCCCATATTGGGCTTATTGGGGTGGCGAAAATGCCGATTATAGGTAATATCA
>JAGBNQ010000077.1 GCA_017634275.1 Ruminococcus sp.
GCCCCCCGTACCCCCTTCGCCTTGCCCCTCTTCAACGAATCGCCAAACTCCTATTTGTATTAGTAATTATTATTACCTGTTACCTTAGCCCTTCTATTATCTCCCTTACAGCTTTCTGCGCCGCATCGACTTCAAGCTCAAATTCCCTCGCCGAAACCCTCATAGCGCCCGAGCCTAAGATTATAACCTGCTCCATTCCGTCACTTGTCGCAACTCTTACACGGTGATCCTTTGAAAGCTTGTGAGCTGTGCGCTCAATGTAGGTGTCGGCAGTCTCGGCCTCTTTGGTGTAAACTACCGATATGCCGCTGTGCTGCTCTACCTCGCGGAAATGCCCCTTGACGCGGTATGCATCAAATACTATGATAAGCTCGCACTGCATGAACCCTCTGTAATTCGCCATAATGTTTATCAGCTCCGAGCGCGCAAGATCAAGGCTTTCCTCCGCGAGCTTTTTCAACCTCTCCCATGAATAGATTATGTTGTATCCGTCCACTAAGATGTATAAAGGCCCTTTCGGTATCGGGCGCGGCTTTTTGCTGTCCTTAGGCGGCTCCTTCGGGGTGCGCATCTTCTGCTCTGCCTTGCGCTCGATCTTCCCGTAGGTGCGCTCAAATATTTCCATAAGCTCCTCATCTGCCGCCGCACGCTTAATAAATGACTGCGCCCTTGCCTGAATTTCCTCCGCCTGCTCATCAAGTGTCTTTTTGTCCTGCTCTTTGATGTGCATATATTGGTTGGCCTCATTCCAAGCTATGATGTGCCCTGCCCCGTGTGAGCAGAAAACCGAGTCTGCCGTGTTCCTCGTGTCAGCATCGGCATCATACCCTAAAGCTGATATGACCTCCTGCGCGTTTTTGCAAATGTCATACCCGTCCGAGCTTGTGAAAAGCTGCCCGAGCCCCTTTGTGTAAGCCGCCACCTCCGTGTGATAAAACCTTAAGGCCGCAACGGGTGCGCGCCCCGTTATCACCGCCTCATCGCCTGAGGTTTCGGGCGCATCGCATTCTCCGCCGAAATTGTCAATGTCGGTAAGCGCCCTGCCGACACACCCTGACGGTATCTCCAGCCTGAATGAGTAGTAAGGCTCTAACAGCACGCTCTGCGCATACCTTAGCCCCTGCCTTACCGCGCGGTATGTCGCCTGCCTGAAATCTCCGCCCTCGGTGTGCTTAAGGTGCGCTCTGCCTGCTGTAAGAGTGATTTTCATGTCCGTTATCGGCGAGCCTGTCAGCACGCCCTTGTGTATCCTCTCTTTGAGGTGGGTGAGTATGAGCCGCTGCCAGTTCTTAGCAAGCGTGTCGGTCGGGCACTCGGTACAAAATTCAAGTCCGCTCCCTCTCGGCATCGGCTCTAACCTCAGATGTACCTCCGCGTAATGCCGAAGTGGCTCAAAATGCCCTGCCCCCATTACGGGCGCTGCTATCGTTTCGCGGTAGGCTATCCGCCCCTCGCCAAACTGCGCATCTATCCCGAACCGCTCTGCTATCCTTCGCTTTAAAACTTCAAGCTGTACCTCGCCCATAAGCGAAACATAAAGCTCCCTCGTCTGTTCGTCATACCCTGCATTCAAAGACGGGTCTTCGTCCTCTAAGGCTTTGAGCGTTCTTAGCATTATGTGTTCGTCTACCCCCTGCGGCGGCTTTACTGCATATGTCAGCACGGGCTCTAAAACGGGCGCAAAGCCGTCATCAGCCTCGCCTAATGCCTGGCCGCAAAAGCACCCCGAAAGCCCTATCACCGCACAGACCTGCCCTGCGGTCACGGTTTCGGTGTTTGTGTATTTCTCGCCGCTGTATATTCGCAGCCTGCTTACCTTTTCATTAAGCTCATTTCCCTCTCTGTCAAGGTAGCTTATCGTGTCGCGTACATTAAGTGTGCCGCTTGTTACCCTTATGTGTGTAAGCCGCGCGCCCGAGCCGTCATCTGATATTTTGAATACCTTCGCCCCGAAAGCCCCTCCCTGAGCATTTCTCGGCGTCAGCTCATCAAGTCCGTCAAGCAGCTTTTCAACCCCGTTAAGCTTTAAAGCCGATCCGAAATAGCAGGGAACTATCTCCCTTTTTTTGAATGCCGCCTTTATCGACTCGTCCGAAATATCCTCAGTTTCAAGGTATTCCTCCATTAAGCTCTCACTCGTTAAAGACAGCGTATCAAGCAGCTCATCTCTTTGCAAGCGCATATCAACGCACCCCGATGACAGCTTTGCCTGCGCCGACCGAAAAGCAAACTCCTTGTCCGCCCCGGGCATATCCGTCTTGTTTATAAAAACTATCGTCGGAACACCGTATCTCTTTAAAAGCCGCCAAAGCGTCTGCGTGTGGCTCTGCACCCCGTCAACTGCGCTTATTACCAGCACCGCCGCATCAATAACCGAAAGCGTCCTCTCGGTTTCCCCCGAAAAGTCAACGTGCCCCGGTGTGTCAAGTAAGGTGTAGCTCCTCTCCTTGTAGGTGAACACCGCCTGCTTTGAAAATATCGTTATCCCGCGGTCACGCTCTATCGGGTCATTATCTAAAAATGCGTCGCGGTGGTCAACTCTCCCGAGCTTGCGTATCGTGCCGGTCTTATAAAGTATCGCCTCCGAAAGTGTAGTCTTTCCCGAGTCAACGTGTGCTAAAACTGCGATTACCGAGTGTTCCATAGTCTGCTCCTTATTTAAGATAATTGCTTATATTATATCATAAGTGTTATGACAAGTCAAACTCCGGGCGCATAAAAAAGGCCGCCGTAAACAGCAGCCTTGATTTGCCTTGATACCCGTTTTGTGTGCTGTGAATGAAACGCAGACGTAAACTCTCACATCAGATCAACGTGCGCGCAGCCTATGCCCGTTATGTTTATGTCAATAAACGCATATGACGGCGGCAGATCGTCCTCGGGCTGCGATGCACTCCCTGGGTTTAGTATGTAAAGGCCGCGCTCCTGCTTGTAAAGGCGCTCGTGAGTGTGGCCGAAAAGCGCTATCTCCGCCCTTGCTGATTTAGCATTATTTATCAACTGATCGAGCGAATCACGCACGCCGAGCAGATGCCCGTGCGCCATGTAGATCTTCGTGCCGAATATCTCTATCACCTGCTCCTCGGGTGCGTCGCCCTTGTCGCAGTTTCCGAGAACGCTGTAAAAATGCTTGTTCGGGTATTTGTAGCTTGCTATCTCAAATTCATTCACCCCGTCGCCCAGAAAAACAAAATGGTCACTTATAGGGTTTGATGCGATTATCTTCTCAATTACCGCAAGGTTTCCGTGTGTATCCGATAAAACTATAACTCTCATATATGATTCCTCCTGCAAGGAAGTAAACTGCTTTTTAAACTATTGTAACACATTCTACAAAAATATACAACAATTAATCCGAAAATTTACATAGTGTTTAAATTTATTTCGTCCGACTGTGCTTTTTCTCTTCCTTTTGTTGTTGTTATCCCCGTTTGCTGTTAAATATGACTTTTTTTGCAAAATTCATAATTTGTACTTGAATAAATGGAACGAAAGTGATATAATTAATAGTATCTAAACTATTTTTGTGAAAAGGGGTGCGCGTGATATGGCTAAATATGCGATATATAAGTCCGCTACGGGCTATTATTACTATACCTATCACGATACCCTTGAATCCCTTAAGGGAACTAAGTTTGACGGCATAGTCACCGAGGACAGGCTGCCCGTAGTTATTGGCAGCGGCGGCTATTTTACATTTGACCCCGATGACTATATGTTTGACAGGCTTGTTGAGTGCGAAGGCTGTCCGCTCAAGCTGGAGGAGATGTTTTTTAAAAATCAGGATACCTTCAAGCTCGGCTGGATGTCGCCCGACGGTGATACATATTCCTGCGACTATACCTCGCATACCAAAGCCGCAGTTGCACTTGCCGATAAGTTTTTCCCCGGGGCAAAGCTCCCCGAAAGAACGCTCGGCAAAGCAGGTTGGCTCAAAATAATCGACTCGTGGGACGGAACCTCGCGCGAGCATGGGCAGTTTGTATACTCGCAGTCCGGCAAGATAACGAAAAGGCAGGCCGATAAGCTCTTTGATCTCGGGCTTTATGATAATAAAGAGGTCAGAGAGATGATAAAGGAATGCGAGGACAGCTGGTGATCGGAGGCTGTAGGTAAGATATCATCTTTTTCTTGACCTGATGCTTTTTTTGTGGTATAATATATGTAGATTGGAGCGCTTTATGGCAAAACGTGTGGCGGTCATCGCCATTATTGTTGAGAATGAACAGAGCGTCGAGCAGGTAAATGCTATTTTGCACGAATACTCGGGCGGTATAATCGGCCGAATGGGTATTCCCTACAGGCAAAAGGGCATAAACATCATCTCGATAGCTATTGACGCTGAGCAAAACGATATTAACACTATAGCCGGAAAGATAGGCAAGCTTGACGGCGTTACTGCTAAGACCGTTTACTCACCCGTTTAAAACAGAAAATATAGTAAAAACTTATCTGACGCCGAAAATTTATTTGACGCGAAAGTAAGAAATGCAAAGCTTTTTAAAGGACCTAAGTCTTACTTTTTTCAGGTAAGAAGTGGGTTCTTTTTTGATAGTTAATCATCGCTAACTTTAAGGAGGTCAGGCTATGGCATCACTTAATTCCACCCCTTCATCAGAGAGGGTACATATAGGCTTTTTCGGCAGGCGAAACGCAGGAAAATCCTCCCTTGTCAATAAGGTCACAAATCAGGAGCTTGCCGTGGTTTCCGATACCCCGGGAACGACTACCGACCCCGTAACAAAGGCTATGGAGCTTTTGCCTTTAGGCCCCGTTGTGATAATCGATACCCCGGGCTTTGACGATGAGGGCGAGCTTGGCCTTATGCGCGTAAGAAAGACCTCTCAGGTGCTTAACCGCACGGATATAGCCGTTCTTGTTACCGATATAACAAAGCCGCTCGGCGAGTGTGAGAGGGAACTCATATCGCTTTTTGAGCAGAAAAAGATACCCTTTATCATAGTCGGCAATAAAAGTGACTTGTCCCCGAGTGCGCCTGACGGTGAGCGCTTTGCGGTAAGTGCTAAGGATAATAAGAATATTTATGAGCTAAGAGAAAAAATAGCCTCGCTTGTTTCCGATCAGGAGCAGACTCACCGCATCGTCGGTGATATAGTTTCGGGCGGTGAGCTTGCCGTGCTTGTTGTGCCGATAGATAAGGCCGCCCCGAAGGGCAGACTTATCCTTCCTCAGCAAATGGTGATAAGAGATCTGCTCGAATCGGGTGCTATTCCCGTAGTCTGCCGCGAGAGCGAGCTTGAAAAAACACTTGAAAGCATAAATAAAAAGCCCTCGGTCGTTATTACCGACAGCCAGGTGTTCGGCTTTGTAAGCAAGGTGACACCTAAGGATATCCGCCTTACGTCATTTTCTATTTTAATGGCAAAGTATAAGGGCTTTCTTGAAACGGCCGTCATGGGAGCTAAGGCGATAGGTGAGCTTGAAAACGGCGATAAGGTGCTTGTCTGTGAGGGGTGTACCCACCATAGGCAGTGCGGCGATATCGGCTCGGTAAAGCTGCCTGCAATGCTTAAAAAGACGACGGGTAAGGAGCTTGAGATAGTTCTTACCTCGGGGCGCGAATTTCCCGAGGACTTGACGCCGTATAAATTATGCATCCACTGCGGCGGCTGTATGCTTACCGAGCGCGAGATGCAATACCGTATGAGAACGGCGGCGGACAGCGGCGTTCCCTTTACAAACTACGGCGTAGCGCTTAGCTTTATGAACGGCATACTTAAGCGAACACTTTCCGTTTTCCCCGAGATAGAAAAACTTATCATGTAATAGGTGAAATATAATGAGTGACAGAATAAAAGGGCTTATAGATAAGCTCGAAACCGAGCATACACTTAAAAAGGAAGAATGGGTAGAGCTGTTTGACGGCTATACCGATGAAACGCGTGAATATGCAGCAAAAAAGGCACGCGGCGTTTCACTTGAAAATTTCGGCAATAAAATATATATCCGCGGAATAGTCGAATTTTCAAACGTCTGCAAAAATGACTGCCTTTACTGCGGTATACGCGCATCAAATAAAAACGCGCAGCGCTACCGCCTTACCGATGAGGAAATATTATCCTGCTGCGATGAGGGGTATGAATACGGCTTTCGCACCTTCGTTTTGCAAAGCGGTGAGGACTATAATGAATACCCAGCAAAAAGGATAGCAGATATCGTAGCACGGATAAAGCAAAACCACCCCGACTGCGCGGTAACGCTATCTCTCGGAGAAATGGAATATGATGACCTTAAGCTTATGCGTGAGGCAGGCGCTGACAGATACCTTCTTCGGCATGAAACGGCAACAAAATCGCTCTATGAAAAGCTCCACCCAGAGAAAATGAGCTTTGAGCATAGAATGACCTGCCTTAAATGGCTTAAGGAGCTTGGCTATCAGACGGGCGCAGGAATGATGATAGGCGCGCCTTACCAGACAAGCGAGGATCTTGCTGACGATATGCTCTTTTTGCATGATTTTAAGCCCGAAATGATAGGCACGGGCCCGTTCCTTCCGCATAAGGATACACCCTTTAAGGATATGCAAAAGGGCAGCTATGAGCTTACACTTTTTGTCCTTTCACTTTGCAGGCTAATGCTGCCGAGAGTGCTGCTGCCTGCAACTACGGCTTTGGGAACAATAAGGCCAAACGGCAGAGAGCAGGGCGTGCTTGCAGGTGCAAATGTTATCATGCCGAACCTTTCGCCCACGGCGGTGAGAAAAAAATATATGCTCTATGACGGCAAGATATGTACAGAGGATTCATCAAGTGAGTGCAGAAACTGCTTAAGCGCCCGAATGAAAAGGATAGGCTATGAGATAGAGGTTTCAAGAGGTGACTATAAATGATAAGAATTGCGATATACGGAAAAGGCGGTATAGGTAAATCAACTATCTCCTGCAATATTTCTGCTGCCCTTGCAAGAGAGGGCAGGCGCGTTATGCAGATAGGGTGTGACCCGAAGGCTGACTCTACCTCGCTTTTGCGCGGCGGTGAGAGGATACCTACCGTTTTGCAGCTCACCCGTGAAAAGGGTGTCGGCAAGGTCGAGCTTGCGGATATCGTCCATGAAGGCTCATTCGGTGTCAAGTGCGTTGAGGCAGGGGGGCCTGTTCCCGGGCTCGGCTGTGCAGGCAGGGGTATTATCAATGCCCTTGAAACGCTTGAAAAGCTCGGTGCATATGAGGTATATAAGCCCGATGTCGTGATATACGATGTGCTTGGCGATGTTGTCTGCGGTGGGTTTTCAATGCCTATGAGAAAGGGCTATGCCGATAAGGTGTTTGTTGTCACCTCGGGCGAGAAAATGGCTGTCTATGCCGCTGCCAATATCTGCATGGCGGTCGATAATTTCAAAGGCCGCGGCTATGCGCAGCTTGGCGGAATAATTCTAAACAAGCGCGGTGTAGAGAATGAGAACGAGGCTGTAATGCAGCTTGCTAATGATTTTAACACAAATATCATCGGCAGCATTGATAGAAATAACGATATCCCTTATGCCGATAAAATGGGGAAAACTGTTTTTGAGGTGTGCGAAGGCAGCGAAACGCAGGCGCAGCTTTTAGCAGTCGCAAGGGGAGTTATTGACACATTCGGGGGTGCGGTATGAGCGATGCTTTGACTAAAGACCGCCCCCGTGAGATAAGGATAGCCGATGCGGATATCGGCGGCATTTTCCCCTCGGGGCTTGAATATAATCCGCCTGCAAGGGGAATGTGGAACATCGTCCACACGGGAATGTTAGTGCCGGGGGCGCATGAGATATTTGCCTGCGCGCAGGGCTGTCTGCGAGGTGTTATCCTTACCGCGGCAGAGATGTTCGAGCTTGACAGAATGAGCTGGATATCAGTTTCCGAGGAGGATATGTTTGACGGCACACTTGAAAGCGATATTATCGACGGTGTCGTTGAAATAATCGAAAGACTTAGGTTTCACCCACCCGTGGTGCTTTTGTATCTTAGCTGTATACATCTTTTTGCCGGCGTTGATTTTGAGATGATAACAGATGAGCTTTCAAAAAGGTTTGAGGATATCTGCTTTGTTGACTGCTATATGACACCTACAATGCGCACTACCGTTTCGCCCGTTATGAAAATGTCGGCGCAGATATACGGCGCGCTTAAGCCGTTGCCGCTCAACAAAAGGGCAGTCGCAATTGTCGGCAATGACCGAAAGACCGATGAGGACTCGGAACTGGTCAGAATAATTCGTCAAAACGGCTTTACGCTTTATGATATAAGCTATTGCAAGACCTTTGATGATTATCTTAAAATGGCTGAGGCATCTGTAAATATCAGCTATATCCCGACAGGCACGCTTGCAGGGGAAACGTTAAGCGAGCGCTTTGGCGCAAAACATCTGCATATTCCTGCAAGCTACAGCTTTAAAACGATAAAAGAAAACTACAAAGCGCTTTGCAAAACGCTTGATGTAGATATGCCCGACTTTTCCGAGGATATAGAAAAAGCCGAGCAGGCCTTGTCAGATGCCCTGACGATAATAGGTGATACACCAATAGCGATTGACTACACAGCGGTAACTCGCCCGTTTGAGCTTGCAAGGCTTTTGTGCGAGCATGGGTTTAATGTTAGTTATGTAGTGGCCGACAGCGCTGCAAATGAGAGCGAGGCCTTTGAGTGGCTAAAGATAAATAATCCCGACTTGCTTATATATTCGCCCGTAAATGTAAATATGCTTGAAATGCCTGATGAGGAGCATGAGAAGATATTAGCTATAGGGCAGAAGGCGGCATATTATTTTGCGACGGATAATTTTGTGAATATCATAGTCGGCGGCGGCTATTACGGTTTTTCGGGGATAAGGAAAATCGCCGACCTTATGGCTGATGCCTTTGTAAATGCAAAGGACAGAAAGGAAAAGCTGAGGCTTAAGGGCATGGGCTGTGCAAGCTGCTTATAGAGGTAAGAAGTTAGAGGTTAGAATAAAGGAGAGCTTTTTTTGAAAAACGTTTCAAGGATAATTCCCTGCTATGCGGCAGATACATCGGGGGTATGCTCGGCTTTGTATGAGCTTGGCGGAATGACAGTCGTTCACGATGCATCGGGCTGCAATTCGACATATTCAACACACGATGAGCCGCGCTGGGTCGATATGAAAAGCAATATCTACATTTCGGCGCTCACCGAGCTTGACGCTATCATGGGCAACGATGAAAAGCTTATAAATGATGCCGTTTCGGCAGGGCATGACAAGGCGCCTGAGTTTATCACAGTCTGCGGCTCGCCTATGCCTATGATGACGGGGGTGGATTTTGATGCGGTGGCGCATGAGATACAAAGCAAAAGCGGCATTCGCACATTCCCTCTGCATACAAACGGAACTCACTCCTACATAAATGGCGCAAGCGAGGCTTTTTTGGAGATAGTAAGGGAATACGCTCAGCCCTGCGACAGGGTGGAAAACGGCGTTAACGTGCTGGGGCTTACCCCTCTTGATTTTCCGCTCGGGGCTGATAAACACATAAAAAAATGGCTTGGTGACAACGGCTTTGAATGTATCTGCACGCTTGCAATGGGTGACAGCTTGGAAAATGTCAAAAAAATGGCATCGGCGGCGGTAAGCCTTGTGGTGTCATATTCAGGCCTTGCGGCGGCGCAGCTTTTAAAGGATAGGTACGGTATTCCGTTTGTTGTGGGTGTGCCATACGGGCTTGAATTTCCGTATGACCTTGCAGGGGCGATGCTCGTAAGCATCGAGTCGCGCGAGGACAGCTTTTACTGTGCGGCACACGGCGGCTCAAATGATATCGTTATAATCGGGGAAAGCGTAAGTGCGGCATCACTTGCCTGCGCTATAGAGGCTGACAGAAATGTTAAATGCTCGGTTCTGTCCCCACTGCCGACTGATGCGAGAATTTTAGCTGACGGCGACAGCGAGCTTTATGCCGAGGAGGATATAGAGCGCTATATATCACAGCGTATGCCTGCGGCGGTGATAGCTGACCCGTTATATAAATACATAGTACCTAAAAAGGTGAAATTTATAAACCTGCCGCACTTTGCCTTTTCGGGAAGGTGCTATCAGAAACACATGAAAAACATGATTTGCTGTGACCTTAAGGAGATACTCAGATGATAAAACTTGCGATTTACGGAAAAGGCGGTATAGGAAAATCGACCTGTACTGCGAACCTTTCCGCGGCACTTGCAAGCCTTGGCAAGCGCGTTATTCAAATAGGCTGTGACCCGAAGGCGGATTCTACCATAAACCTGCTCGGCGGCGAGGGCGTTATACCCGTTATGGACTATATGCGTAAATACGATGAAGAGCCCGAAAGCATAGAGCAGATATCGAAGGTGGGCTTTGGCGGCGTTTTGTGCATTGAAACGGGTGGGCCTACCCCCGGGCTCGGCTGCGCAGGCAGGGGGATAATCACGACCTTTACGCTGCTCGAACAGCTTGAACTATTTAAAAAATACAAGCCCGATGCCGTGCTTTACGATGTGCTTGGAGATGTAGTCTGCGGCGGCTTTGCAGCACCTATAAGAGAGGGCTATGCCGAGCAGGTGCTGATAGTTACATCGGGCGAGAAAATGGCGCTTTATGCGGCTAACAACATTTTCTCGGCGGTAAAGAATTTTGAGGACAGGAGCTACGCTAAGGTGCGCGGCGTTATCTTAAACAGAAGAAATGTCGAGAACGAGGAGGAAAAGGTGCGCGCCTTTACCGAAAAGGCAGGCATTGAGATAACTGCCGACATTCCGCGCTCGGGTGACATTATAAAGTATGAGGATATGGGCAAGACTGTAATTGAGGGCGACAACGAATGCGAGGCCGCAAAGCGCTTTTTAGCCCTTGCAAAAACACTGATAGATGAGGATGAAAAAAATGGCTGAGGCTTTTTATATAACGGCAGGCGAGCTTGCTAAGAGGGGCTTTGAATTCCTGCCCAGTGAGCTTGACTCATCAAAGCATATGATATATTCTTCCCCTGCAACGCTTGATTTTAATTCGCCGGGCGCTAAAGGCTTTGGCGTTAAAAGGGCAGGGCTCGTTATCCCCGAAAGCGTTATGCTGCTTATTGCCCCCGGGTGCTGCGGTAGAAACACCGCTCTTTTAAGCGAGCTTGGGTATGATGAGCGGTTTTTCTACCTGATGCTTGATGATACCGATATCGTTACGGGAAGATATGTAAACAAGATACCGCAGGCGTGTGAGGAGCTGCTTGAAACGCTTGACTACACCCCCTCGGTGATAATGCTTTGCTGCACCTGCGTTGACGCGCTGCTCGGAACTGACATGGAAAGAGTCTGCCGCGCCTGCTTTGACAAGACGGGGGTAAGGGCAGCGCCTGCTTATATGTACGCGCTTACAAGGGAGAAAAAGCTGCCGCCTATGGGCTTGATAAGAAAGAGCGTTTACTCGCTTTTGGAGAGTCAAAAGAGGATATCGAATGAATGCAACATACTGGGCTTTTTCTCGGCGCTTGAAGATGATAACGAGATATACGCTATCCTAAAAGCGGCAGGGATAAAGAAGATACACGAGATAGGAAGATGCAAAACATTTGAGGAATATAAGGAGCTTTCGCGCGCGAATTTCAGCATCGTGCTCAATTCCGAGGCGCGCGCCGCGGCGCAGGATATGGAGGAGCGCCTGGGGATACCCTTTATTGAGCTTACCCGAATGTACCGCATTGACAAGATACACAATCAGTACCGCCTTATGGGCGATGCGCTCGGAACAAAGCTTGATGACACAAAATATTTTGAAAAGACTAAGGCGCTTGTAGAGGATTTCAGGGCGCGGCACGGAAGGCTGAGAGTTGCGGTGGGCGAGAGCCTTAATGCTGACAGCTTTGAGCTTTCACTTGCGCTGTGCGAATATGGCTTTAATGTGAAGGAAATTTTCGGCACGGTCGGCGAGCGGAATTATGTGTTTATCAAAAAGCTCGCAGCGGTGTCGCCGGAAACAAGGATATATTCAAACCTTTCACCCACGATGATGAACTATAAGCCCGACCCTGAAATAAATGCGGCGATAGGTGCCGATGCCTGCTATTACTATAACGGTATCGCGGCAGGCATTGAATTTAACAGCGAGGCGCAGCCCTTTGGATACAGAGGGGTCGAGCTGTTATTTACAGAGCTTGATAAGGCGCTTAAGTGAAAGGGAGGGCGATCAGTATGAAAAAGCTTTTAAAATATATGTCGCCCTTAGCGCCTGATGATTCGGGAGCCTGCTCGGTGCTTTACGAAATGGGCGGAGTTACGGTCATCTGCGATGCAGGCGGCTGCGCAGGAAACGTCTGCGGCTTTGACGAGCCGAGGTGGTTTGAAAAGCGCTCGTCACTTTTCTCGGCAGGGCTTAGGGATATGGACGCAATACTCGGCAGAGATGACCTGCTTGTAAAAAAGCTCGCACTTATATGTGAGCAGGTGGATACGCAGTTTACAGCGATAGTCGGCACACCCGTTCCTGCGGTGATAGCTACCGACCTTAAGGCGCTTGAACGCATGAGCGAAAAGAAAACGGGGCTGCCCTGCATAGCCCTCAGAACTGACGGCACGCGCCTTTATGACTATGGCGAGGAAATGGCTTACTTCCGCATTTTTGAAAGGTTTGCGGAGGATAAGCTTGAAATAAAAAAAGGCAAGGTCGGAGTTATCGGTGCAACACCGTTAAACACGGGCGAAACTGACAGCAAAATGCTAAAGCTCGCACTTAAAAACGAGGGCATTGATGATGTGGTATGCTTTGGTATGGATTCATGCCTTGAAGAGGTAAAAAGGGCGAGCGAATGTGAGAAGATTCTTGTGATAGCGCCGTCGGGCATCAAGGCGGCTAAGCTTTTGCAGGAGAGGTTCGGCACACCCTTTGAGGTGGGCTACCCGAGCATCGGCACAAGGCTTTTGCCGAGCGATGAGGCTGTGGCGGCAACTTACGGGCTTAAGGGAAAGAGAGTTCTTATCGTTCATCAGCAGTTTTTGGCTAATGCTTTAAGGGAAAAGTATGAGAGAGCGGCAGGCTGCAAAGTGACTGTTGCGAGCTTTTTTAAGATGTATGATGAATATATGCATGACGGTGATATAAGGCTCAAGGAGGAAGATGACCTCATAGCGCTTGCCAAAAGCGGCGAATATGATATCATCGCAGGAGATACGCGCTTTAAGAGAATGCTTAGTGGGGCAGATGTAAAGCTTTTTCCTCTGACGCACTTTGCAGTCGGTGGAACACTCAACAGGGACAAGTAATGATGAAAACAGTAAATATACACGTTTACGGAATAGTTCAGGGGGTCGGCTTTCGCCCGTTCGTGGCAAGGCTTGCTGACAGGCTCGGCATAAAGGGGACTGTTGCGAACAAGGGCTCATACGTTGACATTTACGCGCAGGGCGATGAGCAGGCGTTATCACGATTTGAAAGCGAGATAAAGTGTAAGCCGCCCGAGCGTGCTGTGGTTCTGGAGCTTGACAGCGTAACAATTGAAGGCGCGCAGCAATACGAGAGCTTTGAGATAATAGAGAGCGAGAAGGAATACGGGAAGATATTTATTTCACCTGATATTGCAGTTTGCGAAAAATGCAAGGCGGAGCTTTTTGACAAAAGCGACAGAAGATACCTACACCCGTTTATAAACTGCACGCAATGCGGCCCGAGGCTGACCATTCTTGATGCGATGCCGTATGACAGAGAGCGCACGAGCATGAAAAAATTCCCGATGTGCAAAAGGTGCGAGGAGGAATACATTTCCCCAAAAACGCGAAGATATGATGCGCAGCCCGTATGCTGCAATGACTGCGGCCCCGAGGTATATATAATAGGCGAGGACACACGCGGCGGCGAGGCTATAACAAAGGTGCGCAAGGCGATAATGGAAGGGCGCATAGTCGCGATAAAGGGGATAGGCGGCTTTCACCTTTGCTGTGATGCTAAAAATGAAAGCGCTGTAATGCGCCTGAGAGAGCTTAAGCGCAGGCCTATGAAACCCTTTGCGGTGATGATGAAGGACATGCAGACCGCAAGGCGCGAATGCGTTATAAAGGACGGGCAGGAGGAATACCTCACGGGCTGGCAAAAGCCCATTATGCTGCTTGAAAAGGGAGAGCGGCAGACGATAAGCAAAATGATAGCGCCCGATAATCTGACTGTCGGGGTGATGCTGCCGTATGCGCCCGTGCAGCTGCTTATTTTTGACTACCCTGACGGGGTGGAGATGACCGATTGCCTGGTAATGACCAGCGGCAACGCAAAAGGCGCGCCGATATGCCGAAGTGACGAGGACGCTGTAAAGGAAATAGGCTCGTTTTGCGATATGATACTTTCTCATGACAGAGATATCCTTATACGCGCTGATGATACTGTTACCGACTGGCTTTACGGCAGGCCTTACATGATAAGGCGCTCACGCGGATTTGCGCCGCTGCCGTTTATGCTC
This sequence comes from Ruminococcus sp., assembly GCA_017634275.1. GTDB lineage: Bacteria > Bacillota > Clostridia > Oscillospirales > Ruminococcaceae > NK3A76. The sequence continues at coordinate 14,401 of JAGBNQ010000077.1, forward strand.
AAAGGTGCAAAGGACAGGCAGGCAGTCGCCATCGGCGGTGAGCTTAAAAACAGCTTTTGTATTGCAAGGGGCGAAATGCTCTACCTTTCGCCGTATATTGGTGACATGGCGGATATAAGGACAGTCAGGGCGCTTGATGAGTCGCTTGAAAGAATGACGGATATGCTGGAGGTGATACCGCAGGCGGTAGTGAGCGACACCCACCCGATGTACAATACCGTTTCCTTTGCGCAGGAATATGCAAAGGAAAAGGGCATACCGCTTGTGCAGATACAGCACCACTACGCGCATATTTTATCCTGCATGGCGGAGAATAACTTCACGGGGCAGGTGATAGGCATATCGCTTGACGGCACGGGCTATGGTGATGACAAGACGATATGGGGCGGCGAGCTGCTGCTGTGTGACTATAAGGGATACAAAAGGCTTGGCAGCATAAAGCCTTTTATACAGACGGGCGGCGACTTATCTGCCAAAGAGGGCTGGCGCATTGCCGCGGCGATAATTCGCGAGAGGTTTGAAAACGGCGGTGAGGTCTGCGAGGAGCTTGGTATATGCAAGGCGCAGGAATACAATATGCTTAAAATGATGAGCGAGAAGGGGCTCAACTCCGTAAAGTCAACAAGCTGCGGAAGGCTTTTTGACGCGGTTTCGGCAATTCTCGGGATAAGGCGCGCATCGACCTTTGAGGGCGAGGCATCGTCGGCACTTATGTATCACGCTCAGCTTTTTGAGCGAGGACTTAAAGATAAGTATGAGCCGACATTCGGCGGCAGGCTTTACCGAGAGGACGAGGGGTTCATCACCCTATGTACGGCAGCGCTTGTGAGACACATAACAGAGCGCAGGCTTTCGGGCGAGGATATCAATGAGCTTGCGTATGAATTTCATTTTACCCTGTCACGAATGCTTGTTTCGGCGTGCGAAAGGGCAGGAGAGATAACGGGCGTGAAAACGGCTGCCCTAAGCGGCGGAGTTTTTCAGAACAAGCTGCTTGTTACCCTGACAAATGAGGGGTTAAAGCAAAAGGGCTTTGAGGTGCTTATGCACAGCCTTGTACCGCCGAATGACGGAGGGATAGCTCTCGGGCAGGCAGCGTTTGGAGCAATTAATAGTTAATAATTAATAATTAATAATTAAGGTGTCCGCCTTTGGCGGACTTATGCCCATTCGGGCGGAATGACTTAGAAAGGACGAGGGATATGTGTGTTGGTTTATCGGCAAGAGTTGTAAGTGTTAAGGATGATACCGCCCTGATAGATGCAGGCGGTGCTAAAAGGAGCATAAGCGCAGGGGTGCTTGATGATCTCGAGCCCGGCGATTATGTAATGGTACACGCAGGAGTTGCGATAGCGAAGATAACCGAAACTGACGAGCAAGAGGCAGAGGATATAATGGGAGAGCTTTTATGAACGAGATGATGACTAAGGCGCGTGAGATAATCACGGGCTACAAGGGCAGACCGCTCAGGATAATGGAGGTCTGCGGAACGCACACGCACGAGATATTCAGATTAGGGATAAGAAAGCTTGTGCCGCAGGGAGTAGAGATAATCTCGGGGCCCGGGTGCCCTGTTTGCGTTACGGCGGTAGGGTTTATCGACGAGGCGATTTGGCTCGCACTTGAAAAGGGGTGCGTCATCTGCACCTTCGGTGATCTTATAAAGGTCCCCGGAACGGAGATATCCCTTGCAGGGGCAAGGAGCAAAGGGGCTGACATAAGGCCTGTTTATTCGCCGCTTGATGCGGTGGAGCTTGCAAGGCAGGACAGGGATAAGCAGGTGGTTTTCTTAGCTGTAGGCTTTGAAACGACAACTCCGTCAGCTTGTCTTGCGGCTAAGACTGCAAAGGAGGAGGGGCTTGATAACTTCTCACTCCTGACAGCTAACAAGACTATGCCAAATGCCTACAACGCGCTTGTGGGAAGTGCCGATGCGTTTATCTACCCCGGGCACGTCAATGCGATAACGGGAAATGCCACCTGCATCAGGCTTTGTAAGGAAAAGGGCGTTTCGGGCGTTGTGGCAGGCTTTACGGCGAGCGAGCTTATGACAGCACTCGCGGTATGCATACGGGGGCTTGAAAAGGGCGAGCCTTTCTTTAAAAACTGCTACCCGAGAGTTGTAAAGGACGAGGGCAACCCTGCGGCGATAAGGATAATGGAAGAGGTAATGGAGCCGTGCAACAGCGAGTGGAGAGGCTTAGGGCTTATACCGATGTCGGGCATGAAATTAAGGGAAGAATACTCGGGATTTGACGCGAGGGTGAAGTTTGATATGCCGAAAATCACGGGCAAGCCGAACCCTGCTTGCAGGTGCGGCGATGTTTTACAGGGCAAGTGCAAGCCGAGCGACTGCAAGGTCTTTGGCAAGGTATGCACACCGCTCCACCCCGTAGGGGCTTGCATGGTTTCCGACGAGGGGGCGTGCTCGGCGTATTACCAGTATTCGGGGCTTATATAAATTAATAGTTGAGGTGTCCGCCTTTGGCGGACTTATGCCCGGTCGGGCTTATGTGCGGCGCACCTTAATTGTGCATTGTGCATTCTATTTCTTACCTTTAAGGTAACATTAAACTTAAGAAAAGTCAATTGGCAGGGTGAATGAATATTTGAAATTGCGATATGCAACAAAAATACAATATATATAGATCAACGGAGGAAAAACTGATGAGTGAACAGACAGTAACGCTTGCGCACGGCGCAGGCGGAAGGCAGACAAGCGAGCTTATAGAAAAGGTATTCAAGGCGCATTTTTCTAACCCCGAGTTTACGGCGGACGATGCGGCGGTTTTGCCGAAGATCGACGGCAGGCTCGGATTTACGACTGACGGGTTTATTGTTTCGCCGTGGAAGTTCAACGGCGGAAACATAGGCAAGCTGTCCATCTGCGGAACGGTAAATGACCTTTCCTGCATGGGGGCAAGGCCAAAGTATATGACCTGCGCTTTTGTAATTGAGGAGGGATTTTCGCTTTCGGCGCTCGAGGAGATAGCGGCGGCTATGGAAAAGACTGCGAATGAGGCAGGTGTCAAGATAGTTGCAGGCGACACTAAGGTAGCAGGCAAAGGGCAGGTAGACGGCGTTTTCATCACCACCACCGGAGTGGGCGAGATAGTCCCGGGTGCTGACACCTCGGGAAAATACGCAAAGCCGGGTGATGCGATAATAGTTACGGGCGATGTCGGCAGGCACGGGTGTACCATTCTTCTGGCAAGGGACACATACGGTATAGACTCGGACGTTGACAGCGACTGCGCACCGCTTTGGGGAACTGTAGAGGATATATTCTCGGTGACAAAGGATGTTCACGTTATAAGAGATGCCACAAGGGGCGGCGTGGGAACTGTTCTTTACGAAATAGCAGAGCAGAGCGATGTAGGTATCACGCTTGACCAGAGCGCTATCCCCGTTGATGAGAGAGTAAAGGGGGTTTGCGGTCTTTTAGGGCTTGAACCGCTTTACCTTGCCTGCGAGGGAAGGCTTGTGATATTTGCACCCGATGACAAGGCACAGGCGATAGTTGATAAGCTAAGAGAGGGCAAATATTCAGGGAATGCCGCGATAATAGGGCACGTTACCGAGGAAAACAAGGGAAGAGTTATCCTTGAAACGGAGATAGGTACGCAGACTATCTTGCCGCAGCCCAAGGGCGAGCTTTTGCCGAGGATCTGCTGAGATACCGAATAAAGAATAAAGGATAATGGATAATGGGGCGAATGAGGCTCTTTTATCCGTTATTCTTTTTGGGGATATGTTAAAGGTTAGAAATCGCTAACTGTGAAATATAACAAAACGGAACTATTTATATTGTGTTTTTTGCGAAAAAAATGCACCCGGGAAATAATTCTATTGACAAATTGTGAAAATTATGTTATATTTATAAATGGTTATTTGTATATTATTGTTATACAAAAAATGTTTTATCATCAGGAGGAAAGAATTATGGCAGAGAGCAGATTCATCAAAACTGTTGTGTTCGGGGGCTACGACAAGGCTGACGTTGACAAGAGGCTTGAATATCTCTATACGCAGTACTACGATATGAAAAATGAACTCAGGGAGACTAAGCTGATGCTTGCAAAGCTCAGGGACGGCTCTGATGAGGCGGCGGCACATGATTCTGTACTTGCTAACGAAAGGGCTAAGCTCACAGAGTTTCAGGTGAAGAATGAAACACTTAGCGAAAAGCTCAAATCGACAGATGAGGATAACAAGGCCAAGGAAAAGGAAATTGCCGACCTTAAGGAAAGACTTCAGATAGCTGAGGACGCTCTTAATGATGCGAACACCAAATTACAGGGCGCATCGGGCGCAGGTGATGCGGCTGTATTGGGCGTTGTATTTGCTGAGGCGCAGAAGAGTGCAAATATGATAATCGCGACTGCGAAAAAGCAGGCTGACGATTTAGAGAGCGATTCACAAAAGCTTGCGGCTAATGCTGTGGCTGAGGCTAACAACAAGGCTGCCAAGATAATATATGACGCTGAGGTAAGGGCTGCAAAGCTTACTGCCGATGCTGAGAACAAAAACAGTGAGATGGAAGTTGCATCGGGCAATATGAAGGCTACGATGCTCAATGAAGTGACGAAGATAGGCAACGAGGTCGCAAAGCTCAAAAAGCTGTTTGACGATTTCGGCGCATCTGCTGGGAAAATGGCTGAGGATGCACAGACGCTTATTGACGATACAAAGACCGAGCTTAAAGCAGGCGGCGTTCCCGTATTCAGCCAGCCTGGGAGCGTTGAGGCTAAGCTGCCCGACGCACCCGTTTACGAAGAGGTAGACAACACCTATGCTACGGGCATGAGCGATGAGGATAAGAAAAAGAATGAGGATCTTGACAAGCTCAAGGCTATGGCGGAGGCTATCAACAACACAAAGATAGAGCCCGAAAAGAAGGAAGAGCCTGAAGCTGAGGAGCCTGCAAAGCCTGCCGGCGGCAGCAGCGCACTTGATGAGATACTTAAGAAGGCAAAGTCGATAAAGTAAAAAGCTGATAAATAATATTTGAGGAGTTGTTATATAAATGAGTGCAAGTGAATTGATAATAGTTAAGCCCGACAAATGCGTGGGCTGTAACGCTTGCGTAAGAGCCTGCCCGGCACCTGAGGCAAATATCACAAAAATGCTTGATGACGGAAGATTTGTGACTACCGTAAATTCTGACAAGTGCATTGCGTGCGGTGAGTGCGTAAGGGTATGCGCACACGGCGCAAGAGATTATATTGACGATACCGAGGCGGCAATGAGCAGACTCAGAAACGACAAGCTCATTATCCTTGCGACACCTGCTATCAAGACGGTTTTCCCGACAAAGTGGAAGGGCATTCTTGACTGGTTCCGCTCAAAGGGCTGCATAATCTATGACGTATCGTTAGGTGCTGATATCTGCACATGGGCACATCTGCGCGCTATCGAGCAGAAGAAGGTGGGCAATGTCATCACACAGCCGTGTGCTGCTATAGTCAAGTATGTTGAGATCTATCAGCCTAAGCTGCTGAGCAACCTCTCTCCCATACACAGCCCTATATCCTGCGCTGTCACCTACATAAAGAAATACTTAAGAAGAGATAACCCGATAGCTGTTCTTACACCGTGCATCGCTAAGAAGGCGGAGTTTGAGGAAACGGGGATAGTTGAATACAACATAACCTTTGAAAAGCTCGAAGAATACTTTGACAAAAACGGCATAAAGGTTGCTACAAACTCTGCCAATGACTTTGACTATAAGTTTGAGGAGATGCAGGGTCAGCTCGGTGCTGTTTACCCCCGTCCGGGCGGTCTGAGAGATAATTTGTGGTTGCATGACCCCGAGATAAACGTTACTACTTCTGAGGGCGTTTACAAGGTCTACCCCGAGCTTGATATGTATGCTCAGATGCCCGATTTCAAGCACCCTGAGGTGTTTGATGTTCTTTCGTGTGAGTTCGGCTGTAATGTCGGGCCTGCATCTGGCACAAAGCAGACTGTGTTTGATGTCATGTCAACCATGAGAGATATAGAGAAGGACGCTAAGAAAAAACGTAAGACAAGTGCATTCGGCGGCGCTGACAAGCTCTTTGAAAAGTTTGACAAGGAGCTTAAGGTATCTGACTTTATGAGGACATACAAGGCGGTAACTCCTACACCTCCGCCGACAGACAGGCAGCTTGATGCTGTATTTGAGATGATGGGCAAGCATACCGAGGAGGAGAGGAATTACAACTGCCACGCTTGCGGATATACCTCATGCAGGGATATGGCTACGGCTATCTGCCGCGGACTCAATACGGCTGACAACTGCATAGTTCATGCTAAGAGCGTGCTTACTGCAAGGCATTCCAACCTGCAAAAGCAGCACGAGCTGCTTTCCGAGATAACCTCCGAGTGCCTTGCACTTTCGGATAAGCTTAAGGAAAGCCTTGTCAACATCAACACCAATATGGATACTATCGGTGATTCGACACACAAGACAAGTGAGAGAGCTAATGTTGTCAATGACCTGCTCACAAGCGTTATCGCTTTCTGCAAGAGCAATACTACTATGGACGCAGGCAGCGTAGGTCAGCTTGTTGAGATACTTGAAACAACGCTTGATGCGTTCAAGGATCTTGACAACAACGTAAATGTTACAAACGAAAGCTCTGACATTATCAGAGAATCCATTAAGGATATCAGCGGACTTGTTGACAGCATCAACGAGAACCTTAAGAAATCGTAAATTGAGATTATAAGCCGTATATCCCCGTGCGATGCTTCGGGTGTGTGCGGCTTGTTTTATGATGATAGCGAGGAAATGTAAAAAATCGCCAAAAATATGAAAAATTGCATAAATTATTGAGTTTTTACTTGACATATGTAGGCAATAATGATATAATTATACTATATAGGTATGCCATAGTTTTTGGCAGGATATATAAAAAAGCTATCCGCCCACAGATGTGCGGATATCAGGATAGGAGAGCTTAAGAATGCAATGCGAATACTGTCAGGCTAATATAAGAACAGGCAGCGCGGTATGTCCGGAATGCAGAAAGCTGGTAAAGTATAATGTTCTGGGCTTTGGAAATACAAAGCGCGTTCAGCAGGCTTTGAGCGAGCTTATAGCAGAGCAGCATGAGAGGATAAGAAATACCGATACATTTATTGCGATGCTCAGAGACTATCTGCCCGACTATGACGTTGAAAGGCAGATAATCGAAAAGGCTGTAAGGGCAGGGGCACTTACCGATATACTTAAGGCCTTCGATAAGAAGGAGGAATTTTCCGCCGTTCGTGACAAGCTCACGAGAAAGGAAGAAATGAGCGGCAGCGAGACTGAGTTCGTGCTGGCATCGCTTGGGTATATGATGGGCTTTGGCTACCCCTCGTCAATGATGGTGAAGGACGAGCCAAAGAAGAAAAAGACCGAGAAGAAAGGCCCTGCGGCAATAAACTTCGACCTTAAGGTGTTCGGCAGGATAGATGCTTTCAAAAACCGTATTGCAAGGCACGTTGTAGTTAAGGAGGGCTTTACTAAGCTTGAAGGCTACTGCTTTGACGGGTACGGCTTTATGAGAGATGTTGAGCTGCCCGATACGCTGCTTATGATAGGCGAGTATGCTTTCTCGGACTGCAAAAAGCTTGAGGAGATCGAGATACCTGCATCTGTCAAGAAGATAGAAAAGGGTGTGTTCAATGCCTGCGTTTCGCTTAAGAGAGTCAAGCTCCCCGACGGGATACTTGATATAGGCGATAACAGCTTTTTCTGCTGCACATCTCTTGAAAAGATCAGGATACCCGACAGCGTCAACAGCATAGGCGAGAATGCTTTCTCGGGGTGCGGCGCGCTTACAACGCTTATTGCATCAAGCAATGTAAAATTCATTGATGAAAACGCTTTTTCCTACTGCCCAAAGCTTACGGTAGTATGTACGGAAAACTCGTATATTCATAAATATTGTATTCAGAATAATATCAAATTCAAGACCTCGGCTGTCGGAGCACCTCTGCCGGGCGATGATGAAGGGGAGGAATGATCCGCATGACGGAGCTTAGTATAGGACAGGAAGTTGAACTCGAATTAGGGGGCAAGGCCAAGGTCGCAGGCATTATAGGCAGCGGCGGCCAGGGTACTGTTTACCTGGTTGAGTACAACGCTATGAAATGGGCGCTCAAATGATACGATGTCAGCAAGATGAAGGATCCTGAGCAGTTCAAGGCAAATATCAAGAGAAATATCAGCGACGGCGCGCCGAGCAATAAGTTCATATGGCCGAGATACCTTACAAAGAGTATGGAGGACGGAACTTTCGGCTACCTTATGGAGGTAAAGCCCGACAGCTTTGACAGCTTTGTTGATATTCTCAATACATACAAGCTTAAGGTAGACCCTCTTACGGGAAGAGCTGTAAGAGAGCCTGTAAGATTTACAGACCTTAAGGCAATGGTAACGGCGTGCATAAATATCGCCAACGCTTTCAGACAGCTGCACAGAGCAGGTAAGAGCTATCAGGACTTGAATGACGGCGGTTTCTTTATCAATACAGATACGGGAGCTGTACTTGTTGTTGACTGCGACAATATCGCACCTGACGGCGCTAACTTCGGAATCGGCGGCAAGCCCGGATATATGGCACCCGAGATAGTAAGAGGTATTGCAAAGCCTGATACTCAGACGGATAAATATTCGCTTGCGGTAGTTCTGTTCAAGCTCTTGTTCAGGGGCGACCCGATGGAGGGCGAGAAGGTAGTCAAGGACGTTTGCCTGACCGAGGCGGCCGAGCTTAAGCACTACGGCTCTGAGGCTTTGTTCGTTTATGACCCGAACGATGCATCTAACAGACCTGTAAGGGGAATACATGATAATGTTATAAAGTTCTGGAGAATTTATCCCGATTACATAAAGGATGCATTTATAAAGAGCTTTACCGAGGGACTTACTGACCCGAACAAGAGAATAATCGAAAACGAATGGCAGCAGCTGTTTATGAGGCTGAGAACTGAGATAATCGCCTGCACCTGCGGAAGAACGAACTTTACATCAATGTTTGAGAAACAGGACAGCACGACCTACAGATGCCCTAAGTGCGGCATGACATTCGCAACACTCGGTTTCTCCAACAAGGAGTACAGAATGCCGCTTTATATAGGCTGCAAGTTCTATGAGTGCGATATCGAGCAGAACAGCGATGACTTTATCGGCGTTGCGGGCGAGCTTGTTGAGAATAAGCTAAAGCCCGGTGTGCTTGGTATAAGAAACAGCTCTGAAAAGGTCTGGAACGTAAAGATGCCCGATAACCAGTTCTATAAGGTAGACCCCGGAAAGGGCTGCCCGATATGGCCCGGGCTTGAGATCGACTTTGGCGATGTAACGGCTAAGATATAAGCCGAAACAATAAAAATTATTACACTTCTATTATGAAAAGGAGCATTTGGATATGAGCAAGAAAAATAAGGGTAAGAACCCCGAGCAGGCAGTAAATGAGCAGCAGGCTGCTGTTGAGGAGACTGCTGTAGAGAATACTGCACCTGCTGATGATCTTGATGATATGTTTGATTTTGATGACGATCCGCTTGGTGCAACGGGCGTATCGAGGAAGAGCCTTGTAATATTCTTCCTTATTGATACATCGGGCTCTATGAAGGGCACTAAGATGGGTGAGCTAAATACCGTTATGGAGGAGCTTATCCCCGAGATCAGAAAGGTAGGAGAGGCTGACACTGAAGTTAAGCTTGCAGTTCTTACCTTCTCAACAGACGTTAAGTGGATGTATTCAGAGCCTATAGCTATTGAGGACTTTGAGTGGGCAAGGCTCAACGCTAAGGGCGTTACGAGCATGGGCGCTGCATTTAAGGAGCTTAATACGAGAATGTCAAGAAACAGTTTCCTTAATTCACCCTCGCTTTCGTTTGCACCTGTTATATTCCTTATGACAGACGGCTACCCCTCTGATGACTATCAGGCAGGGCTTAAGGAGCTTTCGACAAACAGCTGGTATAAGTTCGGCCTTAAGGCTGCACTCGGTATCGGCAACGAGGCTAATGATGATATGCTTGCTGAATTTACAGGCAGCAAGGATACTGTTGTTCACGCATACTCGGGCAACCAGCTCGCACAGATGATAAAGATAGTTGCGGTAACTGCATCGCAGATAGGCTCTAAGTCTATGACACTTGCAGACCAGAACGAGAGCGAGCTGAGCGATGAGGACGTTTACGCATCTAAGCAGAAGATGCTCGGCCAGCAGATACAGGAGCTTGTAAATCAGAACGAATCAGATGACGTATCCTTCGATACAGGCTGGTAATAAGAGATAAGAGGTAAGAGAACAGAGGCAAGATGATACCTGCTGCTCCCATACTTCTGAAATTAGACTTTAGAAGGGACGTTGATTCAATATGTTCAATGGTTTTAGCCACTCAGTAATGGGTGCGAGCCACCAGAAAAGAAATATAGTCTGCCAGGACAGTTCCTCCTATAAGGTCGGGAACGGTTACGCTGTTGCTGTTGTTGCCGACGGGCATGGCAGCAAAAAGCATTTCAGATCAAATATAGGCTCGCAGGCGGCTGTTGAGGCAACTATAGAGACTATAGAGGAGTTCTATGCAGACCCCGAGGAGTTTGACAGGAATTTCAAGATAAGGCACAAGCCGATAGTCAAGCAGATAGAAAAGCGTATAATCATGCGCTGGAATGAAAAGGTGCTTGACCACCTTGACCATAACCCTGTTACACCCGAGGAGCTTAGCAAGTTTACTCCCGAGGAGTTTGAGGATATACCGCACGAATCATACTACGGCACTACGCTTGTTGCCGCTGTTGCTGCAAAGGACTACACCTTTGGTTTCCAAATAGGCGACGGCAGCCTGGTGGCGGTTTTTGAGGACGGCGAGACCTCGATGATAATGGACTATGAGGAGTCTAACCCTGCAAACATCACATCAAGTATGTGCAATGCGCTTGCGGCGGATATGTTCGATTCGTTCTACGTTGAGAACAAGAAACTGCTGTGTATCTGCGTTTCTACCGACGGGCTTTATACAAGCTTTGGCAGCGATAATGACTTCCTTGATTATCACACGATAATCGCAGGTCAGCTTGCTAACCCCGACGCATTTATGGGGTCGCTCAAAAATAACCTTGTAAAGCGCTCGCATTTCGGCACGGAGGACGATATCTCGCTCTCGTGCGTTTATGACGAGGAGCTTGCAAAGACCAACAATGACGTTATCAAGGCGAAAATCGCCGAGAACAAGCGCCTTGCGGCCGAGAGAAGAGCAAGCGTGCTTAAGAGATAATAAGTACAAAAATCGGGACTATTCCCGAACAGACACAAGTAAAAGGCGGTGTTTGCCTTGAAAATAGGCGATTTTTATAAATACGCAGTTGAATATGCCCAGAGAATGAGGTTTGCAAGGCCGCAGCTTGCGGAGTGCAACGCGGCATTCGTTACAAATGAGAATGACGAGGTGTTTTCCTGCATTTCGGGCATAACCATTCAGGACGGCGATGTTGTTGATGTTCCTGCTGACACATCGGCTTATGCGATGATGAAGGACGCAGGCTTTGACATTGCAAAGAATATCGCGGTCATAAGGCTTTATGATGACGAGCTGCTTGAGCCCTCGGTTGAGTGCATGGAGATAATGCTCGCTATCAACAAGAACAACAAAAACTGCATGGTCTGCTTAGGCCCCGATAAGGAGATAACCTTAAGTGCGGCAAGAAATATCGTTGAGGATCAGGTGGTTGACCTTACAAAGACGCCTATCCCCGAGATAGATGACGAGGAGTACGAGGAAAAGGCAGACGAGCCCGAGGAGCAGGAGGCTGAGGCGGCTGAGATCGAACAGGCGGCTGAGGAAACGGCAGAGACGGAAGAACAGCCTGCCGAAGAGGCTGCACCGATGCCCGACTTTATGATGGGCTTTGATTTCTCGGCGGACGAGCCTGCGGAAACTACCCCCGAGGACGAGGAGAAGGCGCTCGAAGAAAAGAAGGCAAGGCAGAAGGCTGCGCAGGAGGCGATCGACAAAAAGCTTGCCGAAAAGGCGGCGGCTGAGGCAGCTAAGGGTGTAAGCACTGTAAAGGTCGAGGAGAACAACCCATTTGCTGCGACAAGTGATGCCGTTACCCCTGTTGAGGACACGCTCGCGGTATTTGAGGACGTTGCAAGCGGCAAGGCGGACAGCTTTAAGCCGAAGGACGAGATTGACGCAAAGCCGCTCATTTCGCCCGAGGAGCTATTAAAGCAGGCAAAAAGGCGCAAAAAGGTCGCAAAATCGAATTTCTTTTTCAGGAAGAGAATGTAATAATTATAAGCCTCGCGATATCTGCGAGGCTTTTTTATGCTTATTTTGGTATTAAAAAAGGCTGACACCCAAAAGGTGACAGCCTTGAATATTTACTATTTGAAATTGATACCCACGCCGACTTTACTGTACATTTTCAGCATCGTCTTTTCCTTGCTCATCTTGAAGAAGAGGAGAGTGCCGAGAACTGCGACTATCGAAAGCACAACGCCTAAAACAGCACCTGCTGCGCCGCCTATTACAAGAAGGGCGAGAACCCAAATGATCACCAGCGCTACTGCTATTATCGGCAGGCAGAAACTTGCAAAGGTGCGCTCGCTTACCTTAAGGTACTGCATTATCTCTTTCTTTGAGAAATTCTCATAGTGCCTTGCAAGGAAGGTATCAGGCCTTGCCCACTTGCAGAAATCCTTAACAGTATTGAACCTTGCGATAAAGTTCTGACCTGTCTTTGTGTTGCGGTAGTCAACAAGGATACCGTCAGACTTCTCTGTAGTATCCATGATATGAACGAGAGTTCCTGCCTTAGCCTGACCACTCATAGTTTTCATAACAACATATTTGTGGTCAACAGCCTCGTCAATATTGTAAAGCATAAATGCCATAGCGATTCCTCCTATAACGGTTGTATTATATAAATAGCAATACTTTTGCTTATATTACGATTACTATACATTATTATACCACTTTTAAATCACATTGTCAATAATAGAAAGGGCAAAAAATTACTTTTTATTTAATTTCAACAGCTTTATTATGCAATATGACAATCCAAAATCTGTAAATCCTTGACAAAATAAGCTGATGTATAGTATAATTATTATGAATAAGTAGGTTATGGGGTGTTTTTTTATGAACGACCTGAAGAAAAGAAAAAAGAGGAGAAAAAAGCTTCTCAAATCAAGGGCTGCGAGCGTTACTGTAACATTTTGCGTGTTTTTTATTTTTGCGGCAATGCTTACGGGGATATTCTTTCTTATGTGCATGATGACCTTAGATTCGCAGGTCAGCAGTAATCTTGACGGCGAGCTTGAAAGGGCGGTCTACATTGAGAAAATGTATGCAAATAGCACTGATGAGCAGGAAGCCTTGAATATTCTTGACAATGCAGGCATGGAATATATTCTTACTGATAATAATGGCAGCATTTTACATCAGAATGGAAATGATACAAGAGCGGGCAAAGAGGTAAAGTATCTTTTCTACGGCTCTATGACGGCACAGGACAGGGAGCTTTCCGATGAGGAATTTGTAAGGCGCTATACCTTCTTTGTGATAAATGACAGGGACAGCGATGTGCTTAGGGTCAGCGATGATGATGACGACGGGCTTGACCTTGACTGTATTAAATATGCACAACGGCTTTTTAAGAGCATGAAAAACAGCGGCTTTACCGAGCCTGAAAGCGACAGCGGCGATAAAGACCTTGTAAAGGGTGTCAGGGACGGATATGACAGCAATATTCACGCTGATGACGGAGATGTTGCGCTTATAACATCTAATGAATCGTTTGTTGAGATGCCTTTATGGGTAAAAATGGATATACCCGACAAGGGGCAGACGGTTTATTTGAAGTGCATAGTATCAACAAGGGTAAATGACCTGATGTATCTTATGTCAACGCTTGTTTTCTTTGCGGCAGTGCTGGTACTGATGCTTTTGGCTATGATAATTGTGATAATCAGGGGCATCATAAATATCCGAAAGATGAGAAATCTGCTGTTTACCGATTTCAAGACGCGCGGAAATAACGGTATGTGGTTTATCTTCCATGCTGAGAGGATAGTTTCAAGGAGAAAAAATTCCAAGGCCGCATTTGCGCTTGTTGACCTTGAATTTGTCGGCTACAGACGTTTTTGCGCCTGCAACTCGGTTGACGAGGGCGAGGCGATGCTAAGGGCGGTATATGACAAGCTTAGCCGCTACACAGAAAAGAAAGAGCTGCTTGCCCATAATGCAGAGGACAGCTTTGCGCTGATGCTTAGGGTGAAAGACGAGGAAAATGCAAAGAGCAGGGCACAGATGATCCTTAAAGCACTCGGCGAGGTGCTTGAAAACAGCTCGCTTGCTTTCCATGCAGGCATTTACATAGTGCCTGCGGTAGAGAACGCAGGGATATTTACAAAGAGGAAGAATGTTGACATTGAGAGAGATTTCAACAACGCCTGCACAGCCTGCTCGGCGCTTTCCGACAGTGAAAGCTCGGGCTATTCGCTGTACAACGAAAAATTCATAGAGGAACAGCGCTGGATAGATACGGTAAACCATATGCAGCAGGCTGCACTTGACAACGAAGAATTCTTAGTCTACTACCAGCCGAAATATGACCCGAGGACACACGAGCTCAGGGGGGCGGAGGCGCTTATAAGGTGGCAGTCACCGCAGTACGGCTTTTTATCGCCCTACCGCTTTATCCCGATTTTCGAGAAAAACGGATTTATCACGGAGATAGACCACTACATGATAGCCCACGTTGCAAGAGATCAGAAAAAATGGCTCGATGAGGGGCAGAAATGCGTGCCCGTATCGGTAAACGTATCAAGGGCGCACTTTATCGAGAGTGACCTTGCCGAGCAGATAAGAGATATCGTAGACAAGGAGGGCGCACCGCATCACCTTATCGAGATAGAGCTGACAGAGAGCGCGTTCTTTGATGACAAGAAGGCTATGATAAACACTATCGGCAAGCTGAAGGAATACGGCTTTGCGGTTTCTATGGACGACTTCGGTTCGGGCTATTCATCGCTCAATTCGCTTAAGGATATGCCGCTTGATGTGCTAAAGCTTGATGCGGAATTCTTCCGCGGTGAGGAGGCTGACACCGAAAGGGGAGAGGCTGTAGTAAGCGAGGCGATAAGGCTTGCCAAAAGCCTTAATATGCGAACAGTTGCCGAGGGCGTTGAGGTCAAGGAGCAGGTAGAGTTCTTAGCATCGCAGGGGTGTGATATGATACAGGGCTACTACTTTGCAAAGCCTATGCCCGGTGATGAATACAGAGAAAGAATGATACAGGGCAAAAATGACTGCGGCGGTAATTAATAGTTAATAATTATTGTTGAGGCGCGTGGGTCGTGAAGGAACTCCTTTGTGGTCTATGCTGATTGAAAAATATGTAAAAAAATTTAAAAACCCCTTTACTTTCGTAAAGTAATGTGTTAAAATAGATATATACATTTTTACACTTTACAGCAAAGAAGTAAAGGGGATATTTTTATGAGAGAAAAGCTGGAGATAAATAATCTTGATGACCTCTATGAGGCAATACTTACACTTGAAAGCGTGGAGGAGTGCAGGCTGTTTTTTAAAGACCTTTGTACAGTTCCCGAGCTTAAAGCACTATCACAGCGCTTTAAGGTGGCGCAGATGCTTACCGAGAACCACGTTTACAGCGATATCGTCGGGGCAACGGGCGCATCTACTGCGACTATAAGCCGAGTTAACCGCTCGCTTTCCTATGACGGGGCAGGCGGCTACAGCATAGCCTTTGAGCGCCTTAAGGAGAAGAAAAAGTAATGGCTTACTCGCAGTTTGCTTACTTTTACGATATTTTGCAAAGCGATGTTGGTTATGAGGGCATTGCGTGCTTTATCGACAAGCAGGTAAGGCGCTTTGGCGGCAGGAGGGAGATACTGCTTGACATGGCCTGCGGCACGGGCACGCTTGCCGAATGCTTTGCGAAAATGGGGTATGATGTTATAGGAACTGACAGCTCGAATGAGATGCTATCGGCGGCGCTTGACAAAGAGTACGAAAGCGGCCTGCCTATCCAGTACCTCAACCAGAGCATGACCGAGCTTGATATGTTCGGCACGATAGACGTAACGGTTTGCACGCTTGACAGCATAAACCACCTTGCAAGCCTTGATGAGATAAGCACGGCGTTTGAGAAGGTGTCACTTTTTGCGTTCCCTGACGGAATGTTTATATTTGATGTCAACACGCCCTACAAGCACAGGGCAGTATTAGCGGATAATACCTACATTTATGATATAGATGAGGTATACTGCATATGGCAGAATGAATATAATGAAAGTGACGGCTCGGTGGAGATAAACCTTGATTTCTTTGAGCTTGGCGAGGACGGAAAATACGAGCGCTTTGGTGAGAGCTTTAAGGAGATAGCCTTTGATGACAAGACCATAAGGGGCTTGCTTGACAAGGCAGGCTTTGAGGTGCTTGACAGCTTTGATGATTACACGGACACGCCTGTGAGCGAAAAAACACAGCGGATAGTTTATGTTTGTAGGAAGGTAAGATAAAAGGAACATCGCTATGAATGTGCTAATTATTAATTGCAGCCCCGTTAAAACAGGCGCGACTGCCGAAATAGCCGCTATGGCTGCCGACAGGCTGTCAAAGAGAATGAATGTCAAAAGCATCTGCATTGATGATAACGATTTTTCGTTTTGCAGGGGATGCCGCAGCTGCCATAAAACGGCTAAATGCGTTATTGATGACGACATAGCTGTAATTATGAACGAGTTTGAACGGGCGGATATTATTTTATCCGTTTCGCCGTCATACTGGGCGGATATCCCCGGGCAGTTCAAGGCGTTTATTGACAGATGCACGCCCTGGTGCAACACCCATGAGCCGCACGCGGCTATAAGCGGCGGCAAGAGGGGGTATACTATAGCGCTCAGAACGGGGCCTTCTATGAAGGAATGTGAAAGGGTGATTTCGAGCATCGAGCATTTTTACGGGCATTTAGAGATAGAATGCGGTAATCACCTCGGGCTGTGCGGAGTGGAGTATAAAGAGCAGGCTTTAGCAAGAAAGCAGGAAATTGAAGATTTTTGTGATAACATAAAATAGATAAAGGGACGAAAGAAAATGGGAAGAATTGTAAGAGTAATAAGCAAAGACGCATCAGTCGTATGCTCGGCGATAGACGGAAAGGACATCGTAGGTGAGATAGAGCGCATTCATCAGACCTCGGCGGTAGTTACCGCGGCACTCGGGCGGCTTTCGCTCGGGGCATCGCTTTTAGGTTTTGGGCTTAAGGGGAAAAATGACACCGTGACCGTAAGAATGAACGGTGACGGCCCTGCCGGCGCTTTGATAGCTGTTGCGGACAGCTTTGGAAATGTAAAAAGCTATGTGCAGAACCCCGTTGTAGAGCTGCCGCTAAACAGCTTTGGCAAGCTTGATGTAAGGGGGGCTGTCGGCAGGAACGGAACGCTTTCGGTCGTCAAGGACTTAGGGCTTAAGGAGCCGTATTCGGGTCAAGTCCCGATAGTTTCGGGTGAGATAGCCGAGGACATAACGAGCTACCTTGCGATATCCGAGCAGATACCGAGCGTTTGTGCGCTGGGAGTGCTTGTGAACCCCGATTTAAGTGTAGCCAATGCAGGAGGGTATCTTATACAGCTTTTGCCGTTTGCGCCCGAGAGTGCTATTGATGTGATAGAGAAAAACATCAAGGGATTGCAGTCGGTAACGCAGCTTTATTCTAAGGGAATGACTGTTGATGAGATAGCGCTTGCGACACTTGATGGGTTAGAGCCTAATATTTTAGACGATTTTGAGGTAAGCTACAAGTGCGACTCCTCACGCGACAGAGTTGAAAGGGCTTTACAGTCGATAGGCGAGGCGGATCTGCGTGACATGGCTAAGGACGAATTTACCGAGGTCAAGTGTCATTTCTGCGACAAGACTTACAGGTTTTCGAGCGATGAGATACTATCGCTGATAAAAAGATAAAATTTTTTTGGAAAACCCCTTGACAAATCATCACTTATGGTGTATAATAAATAAGTCGCTTGAAGAGGCGGCTTAAAGTGGAAGCTTAGCTCAGCTGGGAGAGCATCTGCCTTACAAGCAGAGGGTCATAGGTTCGAGCCCTATAGTTTCCACCAAATGGCCGGGTAGTTCAGTTGGTTAGAACGCCAGCCTGTCACGCTGGAGGTCGTGGGTTCGAGCCCCATTCCGGTCGCCATTTAATACTACAAAATAAGCGGATTTAGCTCATCTGGTAGAGCGCCACCTTGCCAAGGTGGAGGTAGCGAGTTCGAGCCTCGTAATCCGCTCCATATTTTAGGCGCTATAGCCAAGTGGTAAGGCGTAGGTCTGCAACACCTTGATCGCCGGTTCAAATCCGGCTGGCGCCTCCAGAAACGCCCCTTAACAATTCTTGTTAAGGGGATTTTTTATAAAATAAAAGGAGCTATTATATGAAAACATTCAGAAAGATTCTTGCACTTATTCTATGCACATTTATGCTCATTAGTACAGGGTGCAGCGTTAAGGACGTAGTAGATTCGGGGAAAGATGTACTTGAATCTGAGGCCGATGAGTTTAATAAGGTGGCTCATCAGAATAAGATATGTGTTGAAACTGCTGAAAAGGTATACAATGCGATAAAAGATCATGATGCCGATACAATAAAAGAAATGTTCTGCCAAAAGGTCAAGGATGAAAATAATTTAGATACCGGAGTGGAAAGACTGCTTAATTTTATTAAAGGGGATATCCAGTCATATGAAAGGATAACCGACCCTGCAACAGGTGAGAGTATCAGAGACGGAGAAATTGAAAGGTTGAACGGCTGTCCGATAATAAAAAACGTTACAGCTTCTGACGGAAACGTGTATGAAATTGCGGTATGGATAGTTCTTATTTACAAAGATGAGCAGTGGGAGGGTGTTACACAGATAGGCATATACAAAAATGATTCCGATGCTTATTGCTGTATCGGTCAGAAGCTTAATTACTGATTTTAAAAGAATAAACAGATGATTTATGCATACAATATACTAAAACAAGTCTTTCGGGAGGTAATTGTATGCATAAAAGAATAAGTAAGACCGAGCTTTTGATATGGATCGTGGGGGCGGAGCTTTTTGGGGCGATCGTGGCGCTTATTGGGGGAGAGTTTAACGGGTATTACAGCTCGCTTGACCTGCCGCCGCTTGCGCCGCCCGATTGGCTGTTTCCCGTGATGTGGGGGATAATTTACGCGCTGCTCGGGGCATCGGCTTACCTTATTTTCCGCATTTCAAACGAGGCGGACGGGGCGACGTTCGCGGTTTTTGCAACTCAGCTTATCTTAAACCTTGCGTGGAGCGTTATTTTCTTCAGGCTCCATATGCTCACCATTGCGGCGGTGGTGCTTGTGGCGCTCACCATAGCTGTCGGGATAATGCTGCTTGATTTCTACCGCAAAATGAAAACGGCAGGGCTTATGAACATTCTTTATCTGCTGTGGTGTATGTTCGCCTGCTATCTGAATATCGGCATTGCGATGCTCAATTAGAGGTAAGATGTCAGAGATAAGAGATTAGAAAAAAAGCCGACTTTTAAGCGAGAAAGCGGTAAGGGAGTTTTATTAAGCTATGTGCGCCACCGCTAAAATAACAATTAAGGCAACACCGCACAAAGACCGCCTGAGAGCTTTGCGGCACATCTACTTGCAGATTTTCCGTCATATCACCCAAATTCACCTTGAAATACGTTAGTATTCCTGCGGCAAATTTGGGCAATCTGACGAAAAATCTGACTGCGTATCTGTACCACAATCTTTGTGCGGTGTCGCCTTAATAAATAATAGTTAAGGTATCAGCATTATCTGCATTAGGCAGAAAACGCGCGCGATTTATTTTAGATTTATCGGCGCAGCCGATACCTCTATTATTATTATTTATTCTTTATTCTTTTTTTATTTCTTATTTTAGAGGGCGCGCGGAAGGCTTTATGATAAATAGTACTTCTTTAACGCGCCCTCGCTTAAAGGGTCGGCTTTATCTATTTATATAGTGTATTCATAGTGACGGTGCTTTCGGGAAAGTTTTGCTCGGCGTATTTGCGCATTAGTTTCATTCCCTCGATGTGGTTTGAGTGGATATTTATATGCGAGGGGTGCTTGCCGTTTTCTTTCATCCATTTTAAGATATCAAGCCCTGTATGCTCCTCACCTAAGTGGTAGTCAAGGCTTACAAAATCAAAATCATGAAACAGCTCAAAATAAAGTATGGCATCGGCATAATTTGTTACGCACTCAAAGCCTTTGGGCTGAGGACGCGTATCGTCTACGAAAAGCTTAAGTCCCATAGTTCCTCCTTTATAATGTGTAAAGTGTTATTGGCAGCTACTCCTCAAACGAGAAAAGCTCCTCAACTGTAGTGCCGAAAATCCTTGCAATATCCATAGCGAGCTTTAGTGAGGGGTTATACTGCCCCTTTTCAAGCCTGATTATCGTTTCGCGCCTGACACCTACAAGCTCGGCAAGCTCGCCTTGTTTCATTCCCGTTTTGGCGCGGTATTCTTTCAGCTTTGTGGTAAGCTCTGCCATTATTCCTCCTCCTCGCTTTCGGAGTCGGAAATATCCTTTTCTAAATATAGGAAAAAGAGATTTTTAAGGAAGGAATGAAGACCCTGCACAAAGCACAAGACGAATATAAGGTTATACCACGAAATGGAGATGCCCTTATTTTCATCAAAGCCGCTTAACAATGTCATAGTAAAAAGCAGCAGCAAAGCGATAGAAAAGAGGGTAAGAAATGCGATGTTGCTTGCCTTAAGGAGATCGGTGCGCGCAAGGTCATCGGCGGGCTCGGTCTTGAATTTGCCCGATCTGCTTGTGGTGAGAACAAGTGCGACGACCATAAACAGCAGCACAAACGGGAAAATTAAAGAATTGATACGGCTGCCCTTGAGTTGGAAATATTCTGCGGCGGAGATCCACCCCATACAAAGAGCAGTGGAAAGGCCTGAAAGTAGATCGTAAAATCTGCTCTTCCGAAATGTCATTACGGGGCGCTTGTCAAGGCGGAATTTCTCCCATTCAAGCTCTATTGCTGCCTGCCGCCTTACATCACGGGGGAGGGTTTTGTCTTTTGAGCGAATGGTGAGATTGTTGAGTTTATCTGTATTCATA
>JAGBNQ010000078.1 GCA_017634275.1 Ruminococcus sp.
TCGGGTATCATATGCTGCTCTATACACGTTGTTTTATATTGCTCAAGTAATCCGTTAGCCAAAGTAGTTTTACCTATACCACTTGCCCCTGTTATAAAGATAAAATCTCTCAATCCTATTCCTCCGCAAATTTCGATTTATCGTATTATTACAATTCCTTTTCCATAAACTCCGCAAGGTGCTGTATCGTCTCCTCATTCCTACGGTAATACGTTCACTGTTGTGATTAGCTGAATATATTATATCACACATTTCGCTAATTGTCAATATGTAAAAATGGTTTCCCTGAAATTATCACATATCTGAGATATACAGCGCAGCGAAACAGTGACCTTCAAGAACATATAAAAATATAAAAATCAACCGCAATTTTGGGGTTACAAAACGGTTACAGAAATTACGACATAATTACAGAAAAATGGTAATTTATAGCAATTTTGGTGTGAATGTTGTACTAAATCAGCTCAAATCTTTTATCTATATTGTCATTTCCGTGGAAAAATCCGACAAATCGTTTACAGAGTGGTTAAAATGTGGTATAATTGTTTTGTAAGAAAAATAAACAAACACAGCAATGCCTGATTTGTGTAACAGACATTGCAAAGAACAAAAGAGAGGATCTGATTATTTTATGAAGGAAACGAACTTAGTCCGAACGTCGCTCTCGATAGCGACTGCATTAGTAATTTCATTATCGACACTTACATCTGCCAAAGCCGAAGATGTTATCCTGGCAGAAAACCGCAGCTCGATCTCATCGACAGGCTGCGCTGTACACAAATTCAACAGCGGCAAGGTCATCAAGGCCGCAACTCTCACAAGCGAGGGTGAAAAGTTTTATAACTGCACCGTCTGCGGTGAAACAAAGATTGAGGCTATCCCAAAGCTCACAGATATAAAGAGCGCTGAGATATCGGGAATAGCAACAAAGTACAAATACACAAAGTCAGCCATAAAGCCTGCCGTTACTCTTAAGTTAGGCAGCAAAACGCTTACAAAGGGTAGGGATTACACAGTCACCTACGGCACTAACACAAAGCCGGGCAAGGGAACTGTGACTATAAAGGGCATAGGCACTTACGGCGGAAGTGTTACAAAGACATTCGTTATAACACCTGCAAAGGGCGCTATAAGCAAGGTGACATCAACAAAGGCTGGGGCGGCTACCGTAAAGATAAAAAAATCAGTTGGTGCAACGGGCTACAGAATAGCCTACAGCAAGGATAAGACCTTTAAAACGGGCGTCAAGTATGTAACCGTCAAGGCAAGTAAGCTTACTGCTACAATAAAAAAGCTCACGGGCGGCAAGGTATATTATTTCAAAGTGCGCGCTTATAAGACAGTTTCGGGAAAGAACTACTACGGCCCCTACAGCGCTGTCAAAAAGGTGACCGTAAAGAAGACTGCGGCACAGCTCAAGGCCGCAAAGCAGAAGAAAGTCTGCGACTACGCTAAGGCTAATGTCGGCGGCTCGTATGTTTACTGCGGTTCAAGCTTTAGGGCGACTGACTGCTCGGGTCTTACAATGCAGTGCTTTGCGCAGATAGGCATTTCACTCCCCCACAACGCGGCGGCGCAGGCAAGCTACGGAACTCCCGTAAGCTACAGCGATATGCAGCCGGGCGACCTCATAATCTGCTGCGGCGGCGGACACGCTGCCCTCTATGTCGGCAACGGCTACTTTGTTCACGCCACAAATGAATACAGAGGAATAGTTATCGACCCCGTAAGCCAGTTACAGTATTACGGTATAACCTCAATCAGAAGACTTATATAATAACACAAAAACAGCCCCGAAACTCATCGGAGCTGTTTTTTTGCTGTTATTTCACAAGGCCTTCGGCAAAGCTCTTAAGCTCATCATCACTAACATCGCTTTTGAAGACCTTTGCCTCGATTATGCGCGCATCGCCCTTGACGTAGGGGCGCAGCTTGCTTACCGTCTTGCCGATATCGCTGCCGCCCGAGGTCGCAAAAAGGATTATCCGCTTGCCCGACCAGTCATAGCCCTTCATAAATGTCTGTATAACATTCGGCGCACCGTAGTACCATATCGGAAATCCGATAAAAAACGTCCTGTAATTCTCAAAGCCCTCTATCTCTCCCTCAACGGGAACGTCCTTTTTGCCTATCTTTTCCTTGTTGCACCTTGATAGTGGGTTTTTCCAGTTGATATCCGCAGCGGAATACGGCTCTTTTGGCTTGACCTCGAAAATATCCGCATCAGCCGCAGCCGCTATGCGCTTTGCTATCTCAGCAGTCGTTCCCTCTGCGGAGAAATATGCTACGAGAGTGTTTTTCATACTATCATTCCTTTCACTATTTGAGTGTTACCTTCCAGCCTGCAAGCTTTTGCTGAATGCGGATAACATCGGCGATATTCACCTTTCCGTCACTCGTTACATCAGAATTTAACTCATTAATCTTCACTTTCCACCCTGCAAGCTTTTGCTGGATCCTTATAACGTCTGCAATATTCACCTTTCCGTCACCGGTAGCATCGCCGGGTATCCTTGCGCTGAAACTAAACTTAAAGCTGTCATAATACTCTGTAAGCTCAGCTTTCTCCGTCAAAGCCTTAAGCTGCGCTTTCATCGAATCATTAAGAGCGAGCGTATAGCTGTCGCCTATAGGCTTTAAAACAGAAAGTTTTGCCAAGGAAAGATCCATAACTATCTTGAGATCAAATATGCCGTCATTATTAAGGTCAATGCTCTGAAGACTTTCATCAGTGCCTATCAGGCCCTCATTTAAAAGCAGTTCCAATGCGGCCATAAGTGACATATCCTTTTCCTTGGTCATCTGATAGCTGCCCGAGGAAAGGTCGATGATCTGCGTGCCGAGGCTTTTTGCATTTATTGTAGGCTTTGTGATAATGCTAAGCTCCTTGCGAAGTATCCATATATTATTCTTTGCAAGATAGTCTGTCATATACTTTACTGCCGCATCATCTGCCGTATAGGTAAAGATCTTCGGCAGGCTCGAGGTCGATGCCTTTGAAACGGTCATATCTGCGGTGCTAATGATGATATCATTACTGCCGTTTTTATCAAGGTCAACATAATACTTGTCGCCCGACACGGTGTAGCTTGCCTTGCCTGCGCTCTTAAAATACTCAACAAAAGCAAGCAGCTCGTTATACCTTACCTTATCGCCCTCAAAGTCATCTGACAGTGTATCGGATATCAAGATATCAAGCGGGTCATCATTTATCCTCATAACATCTACCCTTATTACCAAATTAACATCGAAGTCGGGGTATGTGAATGTGTAGGTAGTATCATCTACCTTTGTAAGAGGTACAGAGGGTGTCATTGAACCGTTTTGGAAATAGGCAGATATTTTATTTATCGAGTAGGTGCCGTTTTTAAAGGCTATCTTTACAGTAGCAGTATCGCCCAAACAGCCCTCATCTACGGTAACATCGGCATAATCACCTGCGCTGCCGTAGTTTGTTACGGTAACAGTTGTCTTATGCTTTGACAGCGGCGCAAAAACAGGGTAGACCGTGACATTGACGGGAGGCATCGCAAAGAATGCCGACTTGCTGTCTGCCGAATAGAACTTGACAGACGAATTTGATGCATACCATTCCACAAAGCCGTAGCCCTCGGGCGGCTGCGCTGCCACTAAGCGGACAGTCTGATTCTCCTCCGCCCCGGTTATCACGGTATCGGTGCTGCCGAGGTAGGCTGTGCAGTCGGCGGTGGTTATCTTGTAGCCGCTTGCATATACGGGGGTGACTTTTACTGTTGCTGTTATCTTTGGATAGCCCTCATACTCCTCACTGTCAATATAATCTTCAAGCAGACACCATGCCGTTTCGTCTTTGTCATACAGATAGAAGGATTTTTCGACCTCTCTGACAGGCAGATCAGGATAATGAGTAACGTATCTTTTTTGTGCCTTAAAAACAGTTTTCACTTCCCAGTGGTCTATCGTCTTGCCTGCCGGCACTGCACTTTCATCTGCGGTTATACGCATATTATAATTACTCTTAAGACCCGTGAACGAAGTGCTCTGAGAATCAGAACAGGCAAGCGTTCCGCCTTCTATAGATACATCGTAGGAAATATCGCTTATCTTTTCATCAAGCGAAACAAACTCTATGCCGTGATTTTTTGCATAAGTCTGTGCAGCAGAGCCTGAAAAGCCGTAGATCCCGGGGACGTATTTATTATACTGATGATCCAGATATAACGCATCCTCGGAAATACTCGTCACAGTAGAAGGTACATAAGCATATTCAAGACTTACGCAATTATACACGGTTTGGCTCGGTATGCTTTTTAAACCCGCAGGAAATACTATGATTTTCAGATCACTGCAATCCGTAAAGACTTCTGAACCTGACAGATTGGTCAGATTGTAAGGAAGCTTAACGCTTGTAAGGGCTTTACAGTTATAAAAAGCTCCAAAGCCTATTTCAGTAATACTACCGTTATTTGCAAAGTTAATTAATGCCGAAAGTGATGTGCAATTAAAAAAAGCTCTGCCCGGAATAGCCTTAAGGTTCTTTGAAAAAGTCACACTTGTAAGATTTGTACATTCTTCAAATGCTGCAAGAGATGAGATCTCCGTGAGCGTATCAGGCATTACAACGCTTTTAACAGAGGTATCGCCTTGAAATGTCATATTCATTTCGGTGACTGTATCGCCATTTACAGCCGAGGGAATTATCAGCTTACCCGAAAAGCTGCTGCTTTTTTCAAGCCCTATCAGCCTTGCCGTTCCGTCACTTTTTAAAACATAGCTCCAAGTTCCGTTACTGTCGGTATATGTGTAGGTGCAGTCCGCCGACACCCTGAGCGCCCCCTCGGGCATTACCCCGAAAAAGGTAAACATGATAGCCAGCGCTGTTATAAACGTTGCAAAACGCATAAGTGCAGGCTTTTTAACTGTTTGTGTCATCAGCATCGCCTCTTTCTTTATAATTTATACATAATCATTATACCACACTTTGGAAACATTTTCAATACACATTTTTCACGAAATAAGGCATATGCTTTTGATATATCAAGCATTGTCTTGATTTTTTCGCCCATAAATGCTATAATTATCCTCGGAGGAGATAATAATGCCTGAAATAATAAACATAACTGACCTATCATTAGACGCGCTCGCCCCCTACCGCATAACCTCGGAGGTGCAGCTTTTAAGATATTTCGAGCCTGATGAGGGCATTTTCATAGCCGAGAGCCCTAAGGTGATAAGGCGCGCACTTGATGCAGGGTTTGAGCCGCTGTCGCTTTTGATAAATGAAAAATACATCACAGGACAGGCTGCCGATATCGTCGCACGCGCAGGAGAAGTGCCGATATATGCCGCCGATGAGGATACGCTTTGCACACTTACGGGTTTTAAACTGACGCAGGGCGTGCTTTGCGCTATGAGAAGAAAGCCCCCTGCCGACCCTGCAATGCTTTTGCAAAATGCCGCTCGCGTTGCAGTTTTGGAGGATATAATGAATCAGACGAATGTAGGGGCGATATTCCGCTCGGCAGCAGCCCTCGGGATAGATGCCATTCTTCTCACCAAAGCTTGCAGCGACCCTCTTTACCGCCGCTCGGTAAGGGTCAGCATGGGAACGGTCTTTCAGGTTCCGTGGGGATATATGAACGAGCCTGCGCCCGATTATCTGAACTTTTTGCACTCACACGGCTTTAAGACCGCGGCAATGGCGCTAAGGCATGACACGGTAAGCATTCGTGACAGCAAAGTCAAAAGCGAGCCGCGCCTTGCAATAATTCTCGGCACAGAGGGCGAGGGGCTAAAGGAGCAGACGATAAATGGCAGCGACTACACTATCAAGATACCCATGTCGCACGGGGTAGATTCGCTTAACGTCGCAGCCGCCTCCGCAGTAGCCTTCTGGGAGCTTGGCGATAACTAATACAAATCGGAGTTTGGCGCTCTGTTTGGAGCGAGCGCAGCGAAGGGGGTACGGGGGCGACCGCAAAGCCCCCCGAAAAGCCCCTCGGAGCGTTGAACATAATCTTAGCTCTACGCTCGGAATGGCTCTACCTAACCCCCAGCCCCCTTCCCTTCAATAGGGAAGGGGGAATTACAAACTCCGGTTTACTTATGAAGGCATAACAACGCCCCAAAGCACTCTGAAATGCTCTGGGGCAATTTTTCTGTATGGGTATCTTTCTTAGGTTTTGTGGGGCGGTTTACTGTTCTTCCGTTTTCGGTAAAAGTACCGAGCTTAGCTGCATTATCATCTCGCTGAAATAGCGCTTTGAAACATCGGCAATTCTAAGAAAGCCCTTTTCTTCCTTGCTGTAGTAGCTGGGCTGCTCGCCTGCCTTGTAGAAGATAAGCGTGTCAATATCCGTATCCTCACCCTCGTAGTCATATACAACGATAGATGCACCCGAGAATGTGAGCATTACTCCAAACCCCTCTGCGCTTACCGTTCCGTCGGGGTTTTTATTTGCGCTGCTGAAATCATCACGGTAGAAATAGTAGAAAAAGCCTGCGTCCTCGGCCTGCCCCTTATACCAGCCGAGCTTTGTCATCTTGTTTACCAAGGTAAGGCTGTTTAAGGTAATGTCCTTAAAGCGCGTTATCTTGTTTGCCTTTAGCTCATCATCCGTCGGCAGGAAAACGGGGCGACCCAGCTGCTCAAAGGGCTGGGTTATCTCAAAATCTTCAAGCTGCTCGCTCCACTCATCTATCTTTTCCTTTGTAAGCTCTATTGGGTGGATAAGCCCTATCTGCGCGCCCTCGGGTATAGCAAACTCCTCACCGTCCGATGTGGTAAAGCTGCCGTCGTCCATATATCGGAACGTTTCCTTTAGTTCGCCGTCTTCATAAACTCCCCATATAAGCCCTATCGCAAAGGAGTGCATGACTGCATTCTCCACAAAGAGGGCATTCCATTTCTGCGCCGTCCACCTTCTGTCGCACATAAGCACATATTCAAGCCTTTGGCGCTGCGCGGTGATAACATTTCTCAGCTGCTTTTTAAGCTCCTTGAAATCCGCAAAGGCAGCGTTTGCCTTGTCTGCCTCATCATTTGCCCCGGGTTTGGGGAGCGTTTTTATCTTCTTATCCCCGTTAAATATTTCAAGTTCGAGCGACGGGGTTATGTAGACCTTAAACTGCCTTGTGCCGTAATCAAACTCGCGGCATAGGTTTTTGTCAAAGCCTAAGTCGGGAACTATCCTGTCGGCAAGCTCCTCGGTGGTTATGCCGAGCGCATCTGCGGCATTTGCAAGCGCCTCACCTGCCGCCGCACGCACCTGCTTGTTTTTAAATTTACGCGACATATTGTCGATATTCATAAGCGCCTCGCTGCTGCCGCCGAGCGCCATTGCCCTTACCGCCTCGGCAGCTATCGCGCCGCGCATACTTTCAGCCCACTCCTTGATGTAGTGCATAAACGTCCTGACCATAGGCACACCGCCGTGGCAGGCGCACATATACAGCAAGCACTTTTGCTTAGCCTGTGCGCCGTTATCATACCACCGCCCGAATACCTCGGCACAAAAATCCTCTAAGTCCTTTTCATCAAGCGTCGCCGCGATATCATCGGCAAGCTGACTTTTCTGCGCTGATGTAAATGAGCTGTAGCAGGCAGCGAGCGCTTTTAATGTATTCTCATCAGCCGCCTCGCCGTCCTTTTTATGCACGGGCTTAAACTCACGCTCAAAAAGGAACGAGAGCTTTCTTGCAGATGCGCTCTTAACAAGCTTTTCAAGCTGCTCCGAAAGGCTTAGCTTAGGCTCCTCCCCTACTGTGACGGCCGAGCCTATCATAGCACCTATCTTTAGCTTTATCTTCTCGCTCTTTTCCGCATCAAAGGCTTTTTGCAAGGCATCTGTGTAGCTCTCCTTGCCCTGCTTTGATATGACCTCGAGCGCCAGCTCGCGCTTTGAGCCCTTTTTGGCAAAAAGCAGCGCCTTTATATCCTCTGCCCAGCCCTTTTGCCCCGAAAGGATAGCAGTAAGCTCCGCCCTTACCGCCTTGCTGCCGTCATCGCAAAGTGCAAGCAGCTCTGTTTTGAACTCATTTGCGTGCCTGCCGAGCGCTTTTGTATAAATTATCCTTGCAGTAGCGCTAAGGACTTTTGTGTTTACATTTCTTAGCTCTTCCTTTTGCTTTTCAAACTCATCGACTGCGGCATTCAGGCAGTTTTCCTTTGATGTATACATATCATCAACGCAAAGCGCTATCGCCTCGATAGTCTGCGTAAGGTCAGCGCCGCTCTTCATCAGCATTTGGATGGCAGGGGCAATACTCTCAGCCTTGTTTATCTCAAAGCCCGTATATTCGATAAGCCTGTAGAATCTGCCGTAGGAAATATCAGATAGCATTACAAGAGTTATGGCACGCGCGATGAATTCATCTTCGCCGAAGGCCTTGTAATAATTAAGGTAATTTGCCCCCGAGCGGTTTGAAAATGACGGGATCTTCCCCTCCCTTATCGCAGGCAGCGTATCAGCAAGCGTTCTCTGCCCTTCTAAGTATTCTCTTATTTTCCCACTCCCGGGGTAACAGCCCTGCAAAGCGTCAATTACCCTTGCTCTTGTTCTGTCCTTAAGGTCTGTCTGCATTTTATCATAGGGCGCGCCGCTTTCTATTATCGCCGTTTCAAGGTCAACTGCGTGTATAACGTCATTGCACTTTCTGATAGCCTCGATATATACATCGGTAAATTCCTTTGCAAGCTTTTGCTTATGCCACAGCTTGCCGCGAATGTTTAAAATGTAATCGGGCGTTACAAGCGAGGGCTCATTTTCTATCACCTCGTAGATGCGCTTTTCATCTATCTTAAGAGAAACCGCATAGCTTACAAGCGCACGGTTTGCAAAAACGCTGTCAAGGGCTGAAAGCTTGCTTATAAGCTTATCAACATAGCTTTTATCAAAATAGCCGCACTCCGCAAGTGTTATGAGGTAAAACTCCTCCTCCTTTGCATCAAGGGGGGTAAGGTTCGCATGATTTACAAGCCTATGCGCAAGCGCTAAAGCCTCGTCTGCCTGCTTATCGCCCTTTTCAAGCTGATCAAGCGCATACGTCACAAGCAGACAGCGCGCCTTGAAGTTATTTTCAGCAAGCTCAGCCGCCTCAAGGCAGGTGGCCGCATCAGCCTTTTCAAAATCGCGCTGATAATAGCCCTGAACCGCATAAGCCGCCCTTACAAGGTAGCTGAGGCTTTTTGCCTTGTCGCCGTATGCAGACTTAAGCCCTCGGTAAAGGTATGTATCACACTTTGAATTGTTGTTGAGGATATAAAGTATCCTCCAGCACATCTCGCCGCCGAGTGCATAGATAAACACTATATATCTGTTTAAAAGCTCGTCATTGCCGCTCTTTATAAGCTCCTTGCTGATAGCTTTGCCAAGCTTGTCGATCACCTTCCAGTCTATCTGACCGCTCAGGTCTATCCTGCTGACCCCCTCCAATAGGGATAAGTCGGCAGGGCAGGAAGTGTCCATAAACCTTTCAAAGATATCAAGGTTTTTCTCCCCTATCGGAAGTGCCGCAAGCGCCTCTGCCAAAGCAGAGCCTGCACCTGTCAGGTTTGAATAAAGCATAGTTTTTCCTCCCCTTTTTGATTTGATAGATTAATTATACTATAAACATATGCCCCATGCAATATACATTTAAAACAAATTTTAACACAAATATTTGTAAGCTAAAACCCACGCATATTGTAAAGCGAGGAAATTAAGCTGAGCCTTTCCCTTGCAAGGGAAATATACTTGCTCACGCGCGACATTGCAATGAGCGCCGAAACGCTTTTATCCTTCATAGAATGGCGGCAGCCCTCTGCCTTGTCAAAGAAATCTTTGCTAAGTGTGTAAAGCGTTTGCAGCCCGTAGTTTTTTATTAGTGTCAAAAGCTTTTGCGTGTCGATAAGCCCTGCGCCTATGCCGCTCCTTGCAGCCTCGCAGAGCTTATCCTCAAGCTCATCAAGCAGCTCTGACGTTTTGTTTGCATACTGCGCTTTTGCCTCTATCCCCTCATATTCCTTTGGCAAAGTAAAAGCCCTCGGCTCAAAGAGCGTTATAAAATCATACATCTCTATCGGGAAAAGCACAAGCTCGCCGTCCTCAAAATAGGCACTCACAAGCCATACATAGCTCCCCTCGGGGTCGGTCTGCATTTTCTTTAAATGCCCCTCTACCTGTGAGATGAATATTTTTGTATTTGCGGTGTGCTTTGCACTCATTCTCACTCTGTTGCCGCTTATATCTTCAAGGTATGCATCAAGGCGCTGAGTGATAGTGTCAAAGTCGCTTGAAACTAATCTCTTTGGTGAGAATAAAAACAAGCGCTTTGTTTCATCACCATTTTTTTGCAAGGAAAGCTTAATGGCTATCTCGCGGAGATCGGTATAAACAAGCCTTCTCAACGCCTCGCAGTTCAGGTTCGCGCGCGACTGCGAAATTATAGTCGTCTGCGATGATGAGGATAAATGCCCCCCCGAGAGCTTTGCACCAATAAGTGACAGCCGCGAGCGCATAAGGCTTTTTATAGTAACGCCTGCGCCCCATACCTCCGATGAGCCGCGGCGAGGGGCATTCATATTTTCATAGAAAACGGGGCGAAGGTCAGCATAGCAAAGAAAGCGCTGCTCCTTGCTCTCATCAAGGTTTAAAAAGTAATATACCTCGCCTGCATAGTCGCCCTCGGTGATGCTGCGCGCGCCGATCGGCAGAATGTCAAGCGTGCCCTCGTAGTCCTCGTAGGTCTTTTTAAAGCTGCCCAGATCATACTCAAAAAGCTCGCCTTCACGCAGCCCTTCAAGCCCCTGCGCGCAGGAGCAAAGCCTTCTTACAAACACTCTCTCGTCAAATGCCGCGCGTCTGTTAACGCAGTCCTTAAGGCGCGAGCCGACCTCGCGCACGCTCCTTTCAGCATCGGCCATTCTTGCCGCGTGACATTTTACTGCGGCTATCTCGATATCGTCACAGTCGCCCTCCGATGCCCTTACAAGTCCGCGCTTTAGCACGGAGGATAGCTTTGATAGGGCAATATCCGCCGATTCGTGTACTTTTGCAAGCTCTTTTTGCGATAGGCTTTTTTGCTGTATCGGCATTTCCTGCAAAGGCTCCGTTTCAGGCTGCTCTTTTTCAGGCTCGGGCTCTATAGCAGGCGCAGGAGGTAAATCATATGATACCTCGCCCTTTAAGGCTATCGCCGCCGCTAAGATATGCCTGCAAACGCCCCTTGCAGGGCATGAGCATATCGAATCACTCAGCGGCGCTTTTATTACGCAGCTCTCCTGCCCGACTGATATTTCTATACCGCCGTCAGCCTCTTTATACACGGGGGATATTCCCTCTGCGTCCTTTAACGCGCGCTTGTAAAGTCCCTTGTTTGCAAGGGCGGTAAGGTATTCCTCGTCCGCGCTGCTAAGCTCGGCGGCTATGGTTTTATTCACTATCATTTTTCAGCCGCCTTTCAGTTAAAAAGTCTGCTGACATAATCGCCAAGCTCATTGGGTGTAAGCGCCCCGACAAACGCGCCCAAGTTTGCAAGCAGCTGCCCAAGCGTTTTGTCATACGCAGGCGATGCCTCCTCATCAAGCGCCGTTAAAAAGCTAAGCTTTGCGCCGCTGCCGATTATGTTTTTGGCAGTGTTTAAAAGTGCATTCCTGCTGCCGCCCTCGTAAAGGTCGGTAACGCAAAGCAGGCAGGTGTCGGCAGGTGTGGTGATAAGCGTTTCGCAGTAGGCAAGCGCTCTGCCGATGTCAGTTCCGCCGCCGAGCTGAACGCTCATAAGCACCTCGGCAGGGTCATCTGCCTGCCCTGTTAAGTCAACTATATTTGTATCAAAGATAACTAATTTCACCTCGGCAAAGGGCAGCTTTGAGATTATCTGCGCCATTACAGCGCTGTAGATAACGCTGCCGAGCATCGAGCCGCTTTCATCTATCGCAATGATAACAGTCTTTTTGTTGAACTTGCTCACGCGCGATGAAAAGTAGATATCCTTAAGCACTATCTGCTGCCGCTCATTATCAAAGTTTTTGAGGTTTCTTCTTACCGTCTTTTTTATATCAAGGTTTCGTGCGGTTCGTATAGGGCTGCGCTCGTTTCTGTCAAGCTTTCCGAGGACTGAGCGCTTGACACTCTGCTCAAGCTTTTTTGAAAGCTCGTCTGCTACCTGTTTCGCCACCTTTTTAGCCGTTTCAAGAACCTCGCCCTTCATAAGGTGCTTAAGCTGCAAAACTGCCTTTAAAAGCCCCATATCGGGCTTTAAGCTTTCAAGCACCTTTTTATCTGTTATAAGCTCGGCTAAATGGAATTCTTCAAGCGCGTGCTTTTCAAGCACCTCGGCTGTCTTTTTCGGAAAAAGCGTTCTTACCTTTGTTATCCACTTTGCCGCAGTAAGGCGCGAATCCTCACTTCCGCCGCGGCGCTCTTTTGAAATATCCTCGCTGCCGCCGCGCCCGTATAGATAATCAAGCAGCTGCTCCATATCCGCAAACGCCGCAAGGGTGCTTTCATCTCCCGAAAAATCAAGGCTTTGCCCCGAATCCTTGCCAAGCACGAGCCGCCAGCGGTTTAATGAAAGCTCCCTTTTTATTTCAAGCTCATCCATTTTCGTTATCATCATTACGTCCTTTCAAAAGCCGAAGAAAGCTCACTGTCAAGCTCTCTGCCGAACATAAAAAGCCCCTCGTCAACAGCCTCGCGGTAAAGCAGGCTGTCAGCACTGCCGCCGTAGACTGCCGCTATCGCCTCGGCCGTGCGTGATATTTCCTGCGGCGTAAAGCCCGAAAAAGCAAGGCGCATATTTGGCAATATCTCCATAAACTCCTCCTGCGGCATTGAAATAATAAGCTTATCTGTCATTCTCAGAAAATCATTATCGCCAAAAACGATATCCCTTGATGCCGAGAAAAGTCCGCGAAGATAGGCTGCTCCCTTTGCTTTTATTTCCACATCGCCGTTAAGATAGCCGCGCATTATGTCCTCGGCAAGGCGCTGGTTTTTCTTATCAAAGGCATATAAAAGCCCCACCCCCGCGCCAAGCACCGCAGGGTGTATATCCTCCGCAGTTGTAAGCTCAAAAAGTGCCGCATACAAAATATCGCGCTTTTCACCAAAAAGCGTGTCAACAAGTGCATAGAGCCGTTTAAGTATCTCGATGCAGTCGCCTGCCTGCTCATCGGGAATGTCTGCAAGGTCATTAAGCGCGCCTATGAGCCTGTCAAAGCACATTTCAAGGTATCCGCGCGGCGAGGTGCTGTCATACTCATAAAGCCTGCTCAGATTATAGAGCATATCAAAAAGGATAAGCCCCTTGCCTACAGAGAGCATATCCCCGTCAGAGGAAATAATATCGCTTATAGCCTGCTGCTCGTCTTTAAGCTCTATGCCGCAGAGAAAGCAGTCCACCGCCGTTTGTGCGGCAAGCTCGCATTTACTGCCGCGGTTAAGCCTTGATGAGAAGATATTTCTGCAAGCCTCCTCTATAGTAAAGCCGTCAGCCGTGTGGTCGATAAGTGCTGAATCCACCTGCGGCGAGCGCCGATACCGCCACACCTCGCGCACCCTGCTTTTGTCCTTGCCCGAGTGGAGGTCTGCACCCTTCAGCCGCTCTGCAAAATATGTATCAAGCTGCTCCATTCTGTGGAAAAAGCGGCTCATTTCAAGCTCGCGCTCGCTTTTAAAAAGAGAAATGTCCTTTTCCTGCACAACTGCCGAGTGATATTTTAGCTTAAAGCCCTCACACTTGCTTTCAAAGTCCGCCACAAGCGGCGGTGTGTGGGCAGTATCACCTATGCGCCCTACCCCGTCACCCGTTGCAAGCTTTTTCAGTATTTCAAGCGGCATTGCCGTCGATATTGTTTTCTCACCCTTTATGAAACATGATGTCACCCCGTCAAAAAGCTCGAATATCCCACAGCCGCTTATATTTCTAAGCGCCGCAAGGCCGTGCATGAGCGTATGTGCCGCAGTAACGTCGGAAATCGCGGCAGGCAGGTCTTTTACCTTGCACTCCTTTGCACACCTTGTAAGCATATCAAGGCTCACCTCATCATAGACCCCCACGGGGCTGCCCTGTTCTGTCACTTTAAGAAAAACGCTGTCATAGAAATACGGGTAGCTCATTCCCGAGGCATAGCCGTGAAGTGCGTCCGCCGCCTCGTAGGAATACGCCGCAGGAAAGCAGCCCGTGCAGCCCTTCGGGACAGTGTGCTGTTTTACGGGCTTGATATTGCCGCTTTGCAAAAGCTCATAAAGCCCTAAGCTGTGAAAGCCACCCGTCACCACAAGCACTTTTTTGTAGACCTTCATAGCCTCACTTATGTTAAATGCCATATGCTGCTCTCTGATAAGAGTAGCGTCTGCTTTGAGCTTTTCTTCATTTTCTCCCGAGCGCGTAAGCGTGCAGTAGGTGTGCATTGCCCTTACAAATTCCTCGGGGGTCTTGTTAAGCCCCTCTATCTCAAAATATTTTTCCCAGAACTCCTCAAAGCTCCTTATCCCCGTTTTCTCACAAAGTCGCTTGTAAAACTGCCCGCTTGCAAGGCGGCTGTCATCGGCATAGCTTTGCTCATCTCCTTTTAAAAGCCCCTCGTTTTCTTTGGTGTTTATAAGTATCTCGCTGTAGGGCAGGTCGATAAAAAAGGCAGGTATCCCCATTTTAGCCGCAGCTTTGAGCGCATTATACTCGGGCGATGAATATAAAAACGGGTAATAGCATTTATAGTCCTTCCCCTCGTCGGAAATATACTTTTTCTTATCCTTATAATAATAGTATATCGCCGCAGGCAGGGTGGTGCGCTCATCAGCAAGCACCTGCACAAGCTCGTTTGCATTCTCGGGGCCTTCTATAAGCACGGCCTCGGGCTGATAAAGCTCTATCGTTTTTATAAGCTGATAGGAGCATACAGGGCTGTGGTGCCTTACGGGAAAAAGCAAAAAAGGTGCATTCAGGTCAAAGGGTATCACCTTAGCAGAAGTGCCTTGTTGAGATACTGCGTCCATATGTTTCCTCCTTTTGAGCCGCCTTTTTCCTTTAGTGCTGTTCTGAAATAGCCGCGCAGCGTGTTAAGGTCGTCCTTGTTCTCCTTGCAGACTGCACCGAGCAGATTATCCGCAAGCACATCAAGGCTCACCTTATCGCCGCCGAGATACCATGCGTGGCTTATCGTCTGGTAGTATACGGAAACCGCCTCGGCTGTACTCATAACAGCATTCGGCTTTTGCACGACTGTGCCGTTTTCAGTCCTTCCCTCTCGCAGCTCGTGGTAGGTAACGGCAAGCAGCTCGGCTACATCGGTATCTATCGACGCGTCGATATGGCCTGCCTTTGCCAAGTCCTCAGCCTCGCGGATTATTATCTCCTTTTCTAAGCGAACGTCCTTGACCGGCTCGACTGTTTCAAAATTAAATCTTCGCTTAAGCGCGCCCGACATTTCGTTAACGCCCTTATCGCGCGTGTTGGCAGTGCCTATAATATTGAACCCCGGGCGCGACAGCACGAGCCCGTCATCTCCAAGCTCGGGGATATTAAGTATCTGGTCGCTCATTACCGAGATAAGGCTGTCCTGAATTTCGGCAGGGGTTCGGGTTATCTCCTCAAAGCGCGCTATAATGCCTTTTTCCATGCCGATAAGCAGCGGCGCCGCAACGAGCGCCTCGCGGCAGGGGCCTTTTGAAAGGAGCAGCGCGTAGTTCCAGCTGTATTTTATCATATCCTCGGTAGTGCCTGCCGTGCCCTGAACGGTGTTAGTGGAAACGCCGCTTATCGCCGCGCACAAAAGCTCGGAAAGCATAGTCTTAGCCGTACCCGGCTCGCCGACCAGCATTAGCCCGCGGCTGCCTGCAAGGGTGATGATAGCGCGCTCGACAAGTGCGTCATTGCCGTAGAATTTGCGTGAGATAGTTTCCTCGCCGTCCTTAGTCATGACCTCGCCGCCCAAAATAAACGTGCGCACTGCCTTTGGCGAAAGCACCCAGTTCTCGGGCTTTCTGCCGTTATCGGCAAACCTGAGCATATCAAGCTCCTCCTTATACCTCACCTCAACGGGCGGCTTTATAAACTGCTCCATAGTCATTCTCCTAACATTAAAAATTTGTTAATACTATTATAACATATCTTCCCCTGCCGGGCAAGGGGTTTTCCCATATTTATTATAGCATACTTTTTGAAATTGTGGGTAACTTTTTTTGGACAGTAAAAATCCCCTGCTCAGCCTTGCAGGGGATATATCATTCTTGCTTGTCACTTTCCTCCATATCATCGAGCGCGTAGTTAAGGCACTGGATAACAAGCTGATTGAGCGAGATGTTATTTTCAAACGCAAGCTTATCAAGCTTTTCGACGAGTTCCTCGGGCAGGCGGAAGGATTTAGTGACGTGACTGCCGTATCCTTTTTGTATTTTGAACATATTATACACTCCTTTATAATTATTATGCAACATATCTTGTGAAAAATAAACAACGGTTTAATATCTTATTTGTAGCATATTTATATTGCATAATTTTTGCTAATATGTTATAATTAAGATACTAAAATGACTATAAAGGAGTGTTATTATGTTTAAGAAATTATTATCCTGCGCGGCGGCTTTTGTTCTTGCGTTTGGCGGAGCGCAGGCTTTGCCGATAACGGAGCTGTTTGATACGGCGGTAACGGCGAGGGCGGAGGATAGTGATTTTATAAGAGAAATCAATGATGACGGAACAGTAACTATAACTGGATATACTGGATCAGATATTAATGTTGTTATTCCCGAAAAACTTGGTGGGAGAACTGTTACAGTGTTAGATGGTCAATTTCACGCTGTTTCAGGTAATGTTGGTTTTACCAGTAATACTAATATTAAATCAGTAGTTCTGCCTAAAACAATGAAAGTAATTAATGCAAGTGCATTTAGAAATTGTTCCAATTTAGAAAGCATTAAACTAAATGAAGGTCTTGAAACAATAAAAGGCGGAGTTTGGGACGGTGCTTTTGAAGGCTGCACATCATTAAAAAGTATAGAAATTCCCTCAACAGTTAAATATATTGGCGATTGGGCATTTAATGATTGTGATAGTTTAACCAGTGTGACAATTCCAGATAGTGTTATTTGTGATAATACTATATATGATATGTTTTCGTATTGTGATAATCTACAAAGTGTTAAAATAGGAAAAGGCTTTTCCATAATACCAAATAGTATGTTTTCGGGTTGTACAAAGCTAAAAAATGTTGAAATACCTGATACTGTTACATATATGCAAAGAGAATGCTTTTATAAATGCACTTCACTTGAAAATATCAAGTTACCTCAATACTTAGAAAACATTGGTTTTATGTCATTTCAATATTGTTCTTCATTAAAGAGTATTGATATACCTCATTCCGTAACTACAATTGATGATGATGCTTTTCTTGGCTGTAGCTCCCTTAAAACGATTACCATGCATGAAGGAATTGATTATATAGGATATTCAGCATTTGCCGGCTGTCCTTTTGATGAAATAACAATACCGAGAAGTGTCACTTACATAAACACTATGTATTTACCAATTCAGATTATAGAAGGAAGAAAAATCTATTGTTATTTTAATAACGCAGGAGAAGATTACGCAACTAAATATGGTTTTGATTATGAAATACTACCGACAAATATAAATGATATATCTTGGTATATATGGGGAGATTATCCCTATAATGGAAAAAATCCGACACTTGTTATGTCAGATAATGACATATCATTAATAGAAGGTATTGATTATAATGTAACTTATAAGAAAAGTGCTGACAGACGTTCGTATAAAGTCACTGCAAAAGGAATCGGAAACTACACAGGAACACTTGAAAAAACATATATAATATCAGGTATAGATATTAAGAATTGTTCAATAACTCTTAACGAATCAAGCTATTCATATAACGGAGTAGCAAAAAAGCCAAAGGTAACAGTTAAGTATGATGATTTAATACTAAAAGAAAATGTAGATTATAAAGTATCATATAGCAACAATATTAATGCTGGAACAGCTGAGGTCTTGATCTCAGCAACAAATGATCATGTAGGTTCAAAAGCGAAATCATTTAAAATCAATGCCGTTAGCCTTGCAAAATCCACCGTCACCGGCATAGCTAACAAATACTACACCGGCAAGGCAATAACTCAGGCGCCTACAGTCAAGCTCGGAAACAAGACGCTCAAAAAGGGCACTGACTACACGGTAACATTTAAAAACAACAAGGCAGTCGGAAAAGCGACCGTCACAATAAAGGGCAAGGGCAATTATTCGGGAACAGTCAGCAAGACCTTTAAGATACTCCCTAAAAAGACCACCCTTAAAACCGCCGCAAGCCCTAAAAAGGGTCAGCTTAAAGTCACCTACTCAAAGCAGACAAATATCACGGGCTACCAGATAACCTACTCGACAGATAAGAGCTTTAAGAGCAAAGCGAGCAAGGCCTCGGCTAAGACCTCAAAAACGATCAGCGGCCTTAAATCGGGCAAGACCTACTATGTCAAGGTTCGCACCTATAAGACCGTTAGCGGAACAAAATATTACAGCGGCTACAGCGCAGTCAAGAAGATAAAAGTCAAATGATCTCAGACCCTCCCCTCGGGGAGGGCTTTTTTTGACAAATCGCAAGTTTTATGGTATAAGCGGCGTGTCGCCGCCTCCTGTTTCGCAGCAAAGCGTAAATGAATAAACAACAGCTTAGGTATCCCTGCGGTATTTCGGCCGAATGGCCATAAATCGCCGCAGGCGATACCTTAATTATTCATTATTCATTATTAATTATTCATTATAAAAGAGTTCCCCTCGCCGCGGCTTAAACGGTGAGGGGAACCTTTTTGTGGAAATTATATTTTTGAAAGCATTCTATTATGAGGAGGTATAGATTATTGCTTATACTGCGTCGAGCGCCTCTTTTATGTCAAAGAGAATATCGTCGATATGCTCTGTTCCGATAGAGAGCCTTATCGTGTTGGGCTTTATACCCTGGTCTGCAAGCTCCTGCTCGTTGCACTCGGAATGTGTGGTAGATGCAGGGTGTATAGCAAGGCTCTTGACATCGGCAACGTTTGCAAGGAGCGAGAAGAGCTGTAGATTGTCAATGAACTTCTGCGCCTCCTTAGCGCCGCCCTTTATCTCAAATGTGAAGATAGAACCGCCGCCGTTCGGGAAATATTTCTTGTAAAGCGCCTGCTGCTCGGGGTCGGTAGAAATAGAGGGGTGGTTTACCTTTTCAACCTTGTCCTGCTTTGACAGAAACTCTACTACCTTAAGCGCATTCTCAGCGTGTCTTTCAACTCTCAGCGAGAGCGTTTCAAGCCCCTGAAGGAATACGAAAGCATGAACGGGCGAAAGTGTTGAGCCTGTATCACGAAGAAGGATAGCTCTTATATATGTAACGAAAGCCGCAGGGCCTACCGCCTTTGTAAAGCTTACACCGTGGTAGGAAACGTTTGGCTCAACAAGCCACGGGAATTTGCCGCTTGCCTCCCAGTCAAACTTGCCCGAGTCAACTATCACACCGCCGATAGTAGTTCCATGGCCGCCGATAAACTTAGTAGCGGAATGAACAACTATGTCAGCGCCGTACTCTATAGGCCTTACAAGGTAAGGGGTGGCAAAAGTATTGTCAACTATAAGCGGTATTTTGTGCTTATGTGCGATATTTGCGATCTTTTCTATGTCAACTACCTCGGAATTTGGGTTGCCGAGCGTTTCTATCTCGATAGCCTTAGTGTTCTCCTGAATAGCCGCCTCGATAGCGTCATAGTCAAACGGGTCAACGAATGTAGTTGTTATGCCGTAGTCTTTAAGCGTGTGAGCAAGCAGATTATATGTGCCGCCGTAGATGTTCTTTGCAGCTACGATGTGGTCGCCTGCGTGTGCCGCTGTCTGGATAGCATAGGTTATAGCCGCAGCGCCCGAGCCTACTGCAAGTGCCGCCACGCCGCCCTCTAAAGCTGCGATACGTCTTTCAAAAACGTCCTGCGTGGGGTTTGTAAGCCTGCCGTAGATGTTTCCTGCATCTCTTAAACCAAAGCGGTCGGCTGCGTGTTCGCTGTTGTGGAACACATATGAAGATGTAAGATAGATCGGAACTGCTCTTGCGTCAGTTACGGGGTCAGCGCTCTCCTGCCCTACATGGAGCTGCTTTGTCTCGAATTTTAAATTTCTTTCAGTTATTTTACTCATTTTTGATTCCTCCGTCAGATGTTATTATTGTTTTACTTTTCATAAAGGGTTTTGCATCTGACAGCGCATTCGTCCTGTCTCGTTTTTTATTTCTCCATAACCAAATCTCATTTTGCGCTCTCCTGTTCTTAAACCTATGGATATCGGGTGCCTTTTTTAATTCCTATAGGTTTTGTATGTTTTACTGTGATTACATTCTACCACACATTTCCCACAATGTCAAGTGGTTTTGTAGGATTTGTAGGAATAAACAAAGCAGACAGCCACCAAGCCGCCTGCTTTGGTGATTTTTCACATTATCCAAGTGCTACATCAAGTATCATCATAGCCACAAAGCCTAATGAGAATGATATCGTGCCCGAGTTTGAATGCTCGCCTGCTGACATTTCGGGGATAAGCTCCTCTACTACAACGTACATCATAGCCCCTGCCGCAAAGCTCAGCAGATACGGCATAGCAGGTATTATAAGCCCTGCCGCAAGCACGGTTAAAATTGCCCCTATCGGCTCGGCCGCCCCCGAAAGCACGCCCATAGCAAACGCCTTGCCCTTGCCCATTCCCTCAGCCTTCAGCGGCATTGAGATAATAGCCCCCTCGGGGAAATTCTGTATTGCGATACCGAGCGCAAGTGCCAGCGCGCCTGCGGCGGTAATGTCATCGCTGCCATAGTAAAGCCCTGCATAAACAACGCCTACCGCCATTCCTTCGGGGATATTGTGCAGCGTCACCGCAAGCACGAGCATCGTGTTTTTGGAAAGGTGCGCCTTTAAGCCCTCAGCCTTATCTGCATTAAAATGCAGGTGCGGAATAAGTGAATCAAGCAGCAGCAAGAAGGCAATACCTATCAAAAACCCAACAGATGCAGGAATAAATGCAAGCCTCCCCATGCTCTCCTCACTCTGCTCTATAGCAGGGATAAGCAGGCTCCACACGCTCGCGGCTGTCATCACCCCTGCCGCAAAGCCTGTAAGGATACGCTGAGTAAGCATATTAAGATTATTTT
This sequence comes from Ruminococcus sp., assembly GCA_017634275.1. Classification (GTDB taxonomy): domain Bacteria; phylum Bacillota; class Clostridia; order Oscillospirales; family Ruminococcaceae; genus NK3A76. Next base: position 21,143 of record JAGBNQ010000078.1, read on the forward strand.
TCATAAGGAAAACGCACGCCGCGCCGAGCGACGTTCCGATAAACGGGATAGAAAACCCCTTTATAAGTTCATTCATATTTTTTCTCCCTTTCTTTCGCTGTAAGCATTTTATGTAAAAAGCTTTTTCTTTGTTAAACCCTTTGCATTTTGCACAAAACTATGCTATAATTATACCGATGATAATACTTAGGAGGTATTTTATGTTTCGTAAAATGAGAAGATTTCGTCAGCAGCTGACTGACGAGGAATGTATCAGCATTCTTAAGACCGAGCCGAGGGGCGTGCTTGCGCTCTCGGGCGATGACGGCTACCCATATGCTCTGCCGATATCGCACTACTACGATGAGGAACAGCACAAGATATATTTTCACGGCGCTAAGGAGGGGCACAAGATAGATTCTATCGACCGCAGCGACAAGGTAAGCTTTTGCGTTTACGACAAGGGCTTTGTCAAGGAGGGCGAATGGGCGCTCAATATAAAGAGCGTTATTGTTTTCGGCCGCCTGCACAAAGTCGATGACAGCAAAAAAGCTGAGGACATCTGCCGCAAGCTCGGCAATAAGTTCTACCCCACCCCCGAAAGTGTCGAAAAAGAGATAGCGCGCGACTTTTCGCGTGTGCTTTGCTTAGAGCTTGATATCGAGCATATGACGGGCAAGTTAGTCAATGAGTCTTAAGAGTTAGTCTTAACTAACTATATTATAGCACACTTTTTCATAAAATGCAATAGGCGTAAAAAAAAAAAGGTATCGCCGCACGGTTTATCCATGCAGGCGATACCTTTTTTGTTATAATACAGCGCTTTTTTCAGGGCTCTCCCCCCTCTCCTTACAAAAGTGAGGGGGCTTTTGTGCAGTCACGATATTTGTTGCATATCGTTCTCACGAATATTTGTTCCGTATATCAATTGATTATTGCCAAAAATCATGTTACCATTAAATCAAAGGAACAAAAAGATATCAGCCCCTTCCAAAAAACTTTTATTCTTTATTATTTATTCTTTCTTCTTTATTATTTTAGAGGGCGCGCGCAAACCCTATAAAGCCGCGCAGCATCTTCTCCGCGCCCTCGCACAAAAACCCCCGACACCGTAAGGGTATCGGGGGTCAGTATCAGGCTTTAAAATTAGTCGTTATTGTAGAGCTTTGCATATCTGAGAAGGTAATCATACCTGTCAGCAGCATTCTTAACAGCCTTGTCGAAGAGCTTTTCAGCTCTCTCAGGGTTCTGTCTTGCAAGAGCATTGTAACGAACCTCACCCATAAGGAATTCCTTATAATCAGCACTCGGAGCCTTAGAGTCGAGTGTGAAGGGGTTCTTGCCCTCTGCCTTGAGAGCAGGGTTGTATCTGTAGAGGTGCCAGTAGCCTGCCTGAACAGCCTTCTTCTCCTCTGTCTGAGCTATCTTCATACCGCCCTTGATACCGTGGTTGATGCACGGAGCGTAAGCGATGATGAGCGAAGGACCATGGTAAGCCTCAGCCTCAGCGATAGCCTTGATGCACTGATTATAGTCAGCGCCCATTGCGATATGTGCAACATATACATAGCCGTAGCTCATTGCAATACCTGCAAGGTCTTTCTTCTTGACTTCCTTACCGGCAGCAGCAAACTGTGCGATAGCACCTGTCTGTGTAGACTTGGAGGACTGACCGCCTGTGTTCGAGTAAACCTCAGTATCGAATACGAAGATGTTAACGTCCTCGCCCGATGCGATAACGTGGTCAAGACCCGAGAAACCGATATCGTAAGCCCAGCCGTCACCGCCGAAGATCCACATACTCTTCTTTCTTAAGTAATCAGCGTCCTTAAGGATCTCGTCAGCAGCCTTAGTTCTGCTCTTCTTAAGTGCAGCGATAAGTGTATCTGTTGCAGGTGAATTAGCAGCACCGTCATCAACAGTTGAGAGGTAGCCCTCAATTGCCTTCTTAACGTCTTCCTTCTTAGTTGTCTTTTCAAGCTCTAAGAGCTTAGCGATAGTTCTCTGTCTGATAGTGTTCTGTGCAAGGAACATACCGTAGCCGTACTCAGCGTTATCCTCAAAGAGTGAGTTAGCCCAAGCAGGACCCTTACCTGCCTTGTTAGTTGTGTAAGGAGTTGAAGGAGCAGAACCACCCCAGATAGACGAGCAGCCTGTAGCGTTAGCTATATACATTCTGTCGCCGAAGAGCTGTGTAACGAGCTTAGCATAAGGTGTCTCACCGCAGCCTGCGCAAGCGCCCGAGAATTCGAGCAGCGGCTGCTTAAACTGCGAGCCCTTAACTGTAGTAGCCTTGAACTTTTCAAGTACCTCAGGCTTTTCAGCAAGTGTCAAGCCATAGTTGAATACCTCCTGCTCAGCAAGCTGAGTTTCAAGCGGCTGAAGTGCAAGTGCCTTCTCACCCTTCTTGCCGGGGCATACATTTACGCAAGAGCCGCAGCCTGTGCAGTCGAGTGCAGACATTGTCATAACGAAGTTATAGCCGGGCATACCTGTCATCGGCTTAGCCTTCTTCTGAGCAAGCTCGGGAGCCTTCTTAAGCTCCTCATCTGTCATGACTACAGGGCGGATTACAGCGTGAGGACATACATACGAGCAGAAGTTACACTGTATGCAGTTGTCACCGTTCCAAGCAGGAACATCTATAGCGATACCGCGCTTTTCAAATGCAGCGGAGCCCTGCGGGAATGTACCGTCAGCCATATCCTTGAATGTGGATACGGGGAGCTTGTCACCCTCCTGAGCGTTGCAGGGGATCTGGATATTGTTAACAAAGTCCTGAAGAGTCTTGTTGGAATCCTTGACCTTAGCCATACCCATCTTGCTGTCCTTAGCCTTCTTCCAGGATGCGGGGACCTTTACCTCATGAACCTGCTGATAGCCTGCGTCGATAGCGTCATGGTTCATCTTAACGATAGCCTCACCCTTCTTGGAGTAGGAAGCTGTAGCAGCGTCCTTCATATACTTAACAGCCTCGTCGATCGGAATGATGTTAGCAAGCTTGAAGAATGCAGACTGGAGTACAGTATTGATCCTGTTGCCAAGGCCTATATCCTTACCGATCTTAACGCCGTTGATCGTATAGAACTTAATGTTATTTTCAGCAATATATCTCTTTACCTGACCGGGGAGGTGCTTATCAAGCTCCTTATCGTCCCACTGGCAGTTGAGGAGGAATGTACCGCCGGGCTTAACGTCCTGAACCATATTATACTTGTCTATATAAGACTCGTTATGGCAGGCAACGAAGTCAGCCATATTGATAAGGTATGTGGACTTGATAGGAGTCTTACCGAATCTTAAGTGAGAAACGGTAACACCGCCCGACTTCTTAGAGTCATATGCAAAGTAAGCCTGAGCATAGAGATCTGTATGGTCGCCTATGATCTTGATGGAGTTCTTATTAGCACCAACAGTACCGTCAGCGCCGAGACCCCAGAACTTACAAGCTGTTGTACCCTCGGGAGCGGAGTTGAGCTTTTCCTGCTCGGGGAGTGAGAGATATGTTACATCATCGTTGATACCGATAGTAAATCTCTTCTTATAGTCTTCCTTCCATGATGCATTCCAGAATACAGCCTTGATCTGTGCAGGAGTTGTATCCTTAGAGCCGAGACCGTATCTGCCCGATGCAACAGCAACGTTATTAAACTTAGTATCCTTCAAAGCAGCAACTACGTCTAAGTAGAGCGGCTCACCGAGAGAACCGGGCTCCTTAGTTCTGTCAAGAACAGATACCTGAGTAACAGTATCAGGAAGAGCCTCAACGAGCTTATCAGCGCGGAAAGGTCTGTAAAGACGAACCTTAACAAGACCGAGCTTTGTACCCTCGTTAGCGTTTAAGTAATCGATCGTTTCCTCAATAGTATCACATACAGAGCCCATAGCAACGATAACATGAGTTGCATCGGGAGCGCCGTAGTAGTTAAAGAGCTGGTAGTTAGTACCGATCTTCTTGTTGACCTTATCCATATACATCTCAACGATCTCAGGAATAGCCTCATAGTAGGGGTTGCAGGCCTCTCTTGCCTGGAAGAAGATATCGCCGTTCTGAGCTGTACCGCGAAGTACAGGATGCTCAGGGTTAAGAGCGCGGTTTCTGAACTCCTCGATCTTCTCGAAGTTAACCATTTCTCTTACGTCCTCGATATCCCAAGTCTCGATCTTCTGGATCTCGTGAGATGTTCTGAAACCGTCGAAGAAGTGAAGGAAAGGAACTCTGCCCTCGATAGTTGAAAGGTGAGCAACAGTACCAAGATCCATAACCTCCTGCACGTTAGACGAGCAGAGCATTGCAAAGCCTGTCTGACGGCAAGCGTAGATATCGGAATGATCGCCGAAGATATTAAGTGCGTGTGATGCTACGCAGCGAGCCGAAACGTGGATAACGCTCGGTAAAAGCTCACCTGCGATCTTATACATATTCGGGATCATAAGGAGAAGACCCTGAGATGCTGTATAAGTTGTTGTGAGTGCGCCTGCAGCGAGCGAGCCGTGAACAGTACCCGATGCACCTGCCTCAGACTGCATTTCAGCAACCCTAACAGGTGTACCGAAAAGGTTCTTCTGACCCTTTGCAGACCACTGGTCTGTCACCTCAGCCATAACTGACGAAGGTGTGATAGGATAGATAGCAGCTACTTCCGTAAACGGGTAGGAAGCCCAGGCAGCAGCGTTGTTACCATCCATGGTTTTCATTTTTCTTGCCATTATTTTATCCTCCTCAAATAAATGTATGTAGTTAAGTGGGCGCAATACGTCCATATTACATAAATCTATTATAGCACTTTTAGACAAGTTTGTAAATAGCTTTTAATAAAATTTTTACGGATTAGTCAGTATATTAATGGTTTTGGTTAGGCATAAAAACAACCGCCGTACCCGAAGGTACGGCGGCTGCCGTGTTTAGCTTAATTAGAGATTAAAGCTCCTCTTCACCATCACCATTATAAGATGTAGCAATAACATCCTGAGCCTCGAAAGAGATTACTTTGATCTCAGCCTCTGTGTACTTCATTATATTATTTCCCTCCTTATTGATTTGTTCACTATTTTAAGTACTGATGTACTGTTAGTGATTAAACTTGATTATTAAATGCTGTTTGGCCATTTGTTACCGTCTTTGTTGTAGCATTGTATTCTACAACATCTCCATATACAGGAACATTTACTCCGTTTATGCTATAAATAACATAAGTTCTGATAACAAATTTCTTACTCTGAGGAGTTAATTTACCAGTATATGTCCACCCAGCAACAAGATTAGAAGTTTTCTTACCCTCTGTATAACCTGAATCAAGGAGCAACTTAGCAGGTGCTTCAGCATATGTTACTTCACCGGTCTTATCAACAATAACACCAGCCTTAACAACAGTAACCTTATCATCATTATCTACTCCAGCAAGTTTGCTTGTAGGCTTCGGCATACCTTGAACTGCAATCTTAATCTTTCCTGTATTTTGATCCACCACATCAAAGTTGTTGTAGTTGTTTTCATCTAAGTTAAACAATGCCTTAGATGCACGATAATACTCAGAAACACTATTAAGATATACAGGAGTATCATAAACCACAAGTCCATCACCAAGATCAACATAAGGTCTTACCCATACACCAGTAACTGTATCCTTAGGAGATATACTTGCAGCATACTGATTCTTACCAAGTTTTTCATTATCAGGATTATAGTGGCCTTCAATATATCCATTGCCAAGTACAAGCTTAGTATTAGCATCAGCTGACTTGTCAGCGCCGCCAATAGAACCAGTCTTATCAATAATTACACCAAAATCAGAAACTGTCAAAGACTTTGCATTCTTAGTTTTATCAAGTGATGTAAACTCAGCATAAGCATAGAACTTATTCTTTGTAGGCACATAACCCGACTTAACATTATCAAACTTAGCATTATCACCAGTTAGATCTGCCATTCTTGATGCTGTTCCCTCTGCAGTCTTAGGAGCAAGCTTAAGCTGAAGTTCTTCCTTAGCCCAGTTCTTAAGGTTAATATACTTTGTTGTACCATAAGCAACAGAACCATCATCAAGGAGAATATAAGGTCTTGCCCATACGCCTGTATCAACATCCTTAACCTTGATATTTACAAGATAATTCTGAGTCTTAAGTGCATCAACCTTTTCATTAGTTGCACCAGCAATATACTTACCTGTTGTATAGCCATTGCCATATACGAGTTTTGTTTCTACAGCAGCAACTTCACGATTATAGGTATCAACCTGCTCCTCTACAGCAGGATCAGGCTTGTAGTATGTAGGAGCAGCAAACTTGCCATCCTTTTCTATTACAACACCGAATTCCTTTACTGTTCTCTTAGCATTATCAACTATAAGACTATCATCATGAACTCTATCAATCTGGAAATGAATTCTACCCTTATCATACATTGTGGTCATTTCTTCATTCCAATCAACGAAGTTCTGATTGATTTTAGGATTTACGATAGACCACTTTGTGGTAGCTGTGCCCTCATAGTTCTTGAGAATTGTTGCAGAATTATCGCCATCATTAGCAGTCTTGACCATACTTACAGTAGCATCATACCTGCCTATAGCTGTCTTCTTTGCACCCTCAGATACATATACACCATTTCTGATGTTTACCTTTGTAGCTGCATCATAAGCTGTAAAGTTAAGAGCAGGGTTTAAACCAGCAGTCGCTTCAACTACATTGATTTCTTCACCGGTATACTCAATAGGATCAATGTTTATCATATCGCCTGTAATCTTCTTCTTAGATACAACGAGTACCTTCTGATCGGAATTAGCAAATGAATATCCAGCTACATTGTTAGCCATGCTATTCTTATATACAACTATGTATGTACCAGCCTCAAGATATGTTCTGCCATCATCTCCGCCGATATATGTAGCTGCTACAGGTGTCTTGCCATCTTCCATAAGCTGAACCTTGTATGTGCCGTCAGCATTCTTTTCAGGCTCACCCGTCTTATCGTTGAGAACTGCGGGAGCTATCGATGCTATTTCCAACTTAGCCTCAACATCAGTTACAGCAGCCTTTGTCTCAGTATTAGTAAGTGTATACTTAGAAAGCTCGATCTTATCACCGAATGTCATAGCAAGTGCAGAGTCCGGAACATCGATCTTGAGTGTTGCAGCCTTAACAACGTTAACAACTACGCTTACTCTTGCCTCTTCGTTGTAGATTACATATACTGTAAACTTGTCGCCTGCCTTTACAGACTTAGGAAGATCACTGATGTGCTCATCAAGCTCATCCTCCTGAGTTGTTGCGCCTTCGCCCTCAACATACTCGTATGAGAGTTCTGTAGCAGCAGCCTTATTATCAACGCCTAATGTAACGAGGTCATAAATCATAGACTCGAGCTGATCAAGCTTATCATCAGGAAGATCAAGTGTAAGACGATGCTCAGCAGTTGCGTCATGATCATTGTTGAAGGAAACAGGTGCAGCATATGCGCTGAGTTTCCACTTGATCGGAATGTCATACTGACCGTATACAGGATCGTCAACTACAACATTGAACGAATACTCGTTGCCAACTGTAGAACCGGAAACAAAACCATCTGTTTTTGCTTGAATTCCGGCACCAACAGTGAGGTTGCCGATCTTATTAACTGTTACAGTAAACTTACCGTCAGGAACAATGCCCTTTGTAGCGATCTTAAAGTCAGCCACGCCATTGTCAACGCCCTTAGCGGTGAGATCAGAAGGAGGATCGCCTACCTTATAATCATGAAGTACACCATCAGCATCCTTATACTGGAATGCGATAGAAAGTGAAACATCCTTAGCCGTGAACTCATCAGGGTTAGCAATTGAGAATGACTGAGCAAGTGTCTTCTTATTTACGCCCTCAGCTGTAATGCCATAAACATCATAAGTTACCGAGTAGCTTCCGGGAGCTGTGATCTCTGTTTCAGTCTTTAACTCTGTTGCACCACCGTCAACAACGTTTGTCTGATTAATTCCCTGAACGACCTCTGCGCCCTTCTTCAAGGTTGCCTTTGCGCCATTTGTTTCGTCAAGAAGAGTTTGTGTTCCCTTAAACTCAACAAATGTATGCATACCATAAGGAACCTTTCCGCCCTCTTCAACGGTTGTTTCCTTATCCTTGGTATTGTCTGTTGTATCCTTCTTGTATCCTGCGAAATCGCCGCCATTATAAACAGGCTCCTTGTAGAATACTCTGAAGGATGCAGCCTCTGCGTTCTGGATAGACTTGCTTTCTGTAGATGCAAGAACCTTAGTGCCGTTTACAGTATATGTGTAAACCTCATTTACCTTCTCAACATAGATCTTTACATCCTCGCCGTTTGCAGATGCAGGCATATTGAACTTAGCAACAAATGCACCCTTAGGTTCACCGGCTCCGTTGTCATAGTCAGCATCATATGTTGTTGCGGGTTTTGTAAGGCCTGCGCTTGCACTGTTCTTATCAACAGTGATCGCAAACGGATCGGCAGAGTGTACTTCTACCTCTGTATCTATAACAGTACCAGCCATTGTTTTATTAGTTTTGTCTTCTGTGTTAGCAGTTATATTATCGCCGTTCTGATCAACGCCCTTTATATAAACCACAGCCTTATCAGCTTCTTCTGTTGCTGCTACAAAAGCGCCCTGATCGTTCTTCTTAACAAGATCGATAGATGCCTGCTGAGTCTTAGCGCTGATTTTTATTCCTGCGTCCGCTGTTCCAAGTCCTTCAATAGTGGGAGCCTTGAACTGGTATGTATAGTCGCCCGTCTTCTCTGTTGCTGTATAGGAATCATCTGCTGCAGTTACATCTACAAAACCTGTATTTATAGTATATCTTTCGTAGCAGTCCTTTTTATCATCCTCAGCATCAAGTTTCTCATCACGTTCATTCTCTAAATTGGTCTTAGCTGTCTCAGCTTGGCTCTTGTGTGCAGTTGTACCTTCAATTTGATCCCTCAAATCTTTCTCTTTGTAAAGCAAAGAATCTTGCGCAGTCATCCATCTGGCCTTTTCACCACTAGTTACAACATTTGTACTTGCGGACTCAGAATTAACATAAAGTTTCTGCTCGTTATTATTTATGGTGTTTGTATTGTCTGTAATCTTTTCTTGTTGATTATTTGCAAGAATGTCTAAATAATTCCCGAATACAGTTAAATTAATTGCAAAACTATCTGCAGCGTTATATCCGGATGTAGTTGAATTAACAAAATCCTGCCAATAAACAGATGCGTAAGGATAATCTGCAGTATCTGTCAGTTCGACTGCATCAGTAGGAGCAGAAGTATTTAATTCGCCCAGTGCAGCCTCTATATTACCCTTTTCAGTATTTGCATTTTGTATATTAGCCTCTGCCGCCTCAATAGCTGTTTCAGCTGCATTGATATTGCCCATTATGCTGTCAGAAGTAGGTTCAGAAGAGCTGCCGCCCACACCGTACAGCAGATCTTCAAAATTAATTATGCGAGCGTTATAAGTACCGATTTCAGTCGTTTTCCCTTGAATCTGAGTATCATAATAGTTTTCTATAGCGTCCTTAACAGTAGCTACAGCATCATCAAGGCCATCAGTCTCCGGCACAGATTCATCTACTTCCGTTGTTGTCGGATCATCCTCAACAGCATATGTGTAATTGTATGTAGCAGCATAGCTTTCAGAAGCAGCAGCATTCTGACTCCACTTTACAGGAGCAGTTACACCGTCCTTAAGTACCCAACGCTTTCCGTCTTCAGGCTCAACCTGAGCTGTAGATAATTTCTGTATCGAAAGCGGAACACTCGACTTAACAACTATAACGTCACCCTTAGTTACGTTAGACTGAGAAATGCTTGTTGCCTCAATAATATCAGCAGTAATAGCAGTTCTTGAGCCTATCTGAATAGATGTAATATAAGGCTTAGCGTCTGCAAAGTTGACCTGATAGCTCGTATCAGCAGCACTTGCAGTAAGTGTTGTCGGAGCAAACACGCCCTGGAGAGAAGCAGGAGCGGAACCGAACACTGTTAACAGTGCAAGAGTACCGGCTACGACTCTCTTAGATAAATTTGTTTTTTCCATTTATCATTTTCCTCCTTAGAGATTTGAAATTTCCCTTTCGGGATTATTATTTCTGAAACAAACCAAGCTACCATAAATAGCCGCGTTTCGGCATTGCACCCATAGCCTCATCGCAGCCGCGCACATTACGGCACGCCCAGTCTGTTAGCATACTTCATTTTAACACATTCTATATGCTATGTCAAGCGAAAAACGTATATTTTTAGCGTTTTTTGTGAATGAATACAATAAATGTAACACTTTATTGTGCAATTTAAAGCTTTTTCACCACAAAGAGTGCCAAAAATCAAGCTTTACGCAATCGTTTAAGGCCACAAAACACGTTAAAATGAACGACAAAAAGCCAAGCCACCCAAATAAAGATCCGAATAACTCAGCTGTCGTAAAATATTTACAATTTACACATACAAAGGAACGCACCTGCGCTGACCTTCACAGATGTTAAATACTTTAGTATGCTCTTTTATTTGGGTGCAAGTTTATTATAGCACGTTTAATTCCCCTTGTCAATAGGTAATTTTTATTTTTTTTACATATTATTCCCAAATAATTTTTATGCAAAAGTGCATATATTGGCACTTTCCTACAACTTGTCCAAAATATTAACCGTTTTCGATAATATAAATAACAAAAATCAGAGGAATCGCCAAAGCGCGGCGGCGGTAAGAAGTTTTTTAATATAAACCGTGTTCGCCGCCGCTAAAATAATAAAGAATAAATAAAAAAGAATAAATAATAGTTAAGGTATCGCTCCGCGATGATCTTAATATTCATCGGCGCAGCCGATACCTCTTTTATTATTTATTCTTTATTCTTTCTTATTTATTATAGTGTTCCGAGCTTTCTGAACTGCTCCTTGAGTGCAGGGTATATCTCGGTGTAGAGCCTGTAGAATTTCTCATACTCGGGCACCTTTGCAGGGTCGGGCTGCTGTGTCTTATCGACTGCAACTACCGCCTTGCAGGCCTCGGGAACGGAGGAATATATCCCGGCGCCCACACTTGCCAAAAGCGCAACACCCAGAGCAGGCCCTTCCTTGGAGGAGGCTGTCTTAACAGGGCAGTTATAGAGGTCTGCGAGCATTGAGCGCCACAGCGGTGAGCTGCCGCCGCCTCCGCAGGCCATCATATCGCTTACATTTATATCCATTTCCCTGAACACCTCAACGCAGTCGCGCAGGCTGTAGGAAACGCCCTCCATAACGGCTCTTAGCATATGCTTTTTGGTGTGCATCGCCGAAAGCCCGAAGAACACTCCCCTTGCGTTCGGGTCAAGGTGAGGTGTACGCTCGCCCATAAGGTAAGGCAGATACAAAAGCCTTTCCGCCCCGACGGGAACAGTTTCCGCCTGCTTATCCATAAGGTAGTATTCATCAACGCCCATGTATTTTGCGGTTTCCTTTTCCGCGCCGCAGAAATTATCCCTGAACCACTTAAGCGACAGGCCTGCGCCCTGAGTTACACCCATAACGTGCCACGAGTTCGGAACAGCCGCGCAGCAGGTGTGAACTCTGCCCTTGGGGTCGATAGAAATTTTCGATGTATGAGCAAATACAACGCCCGATGTGCCGATAGTTGTGAAAGCCTTGCCGTCCTCACAGACGCCCGTGCCGATAGCAGCGCCTGCGTTATCGCCTGCACCGCCGACAACTATCGTGCCCTCGCATAAGCCCAGCTCGTCTGCCATTGATTTAGTAAGAGTTCCCGTTACCTCGCAGGACTCATACACCTTGCCGAGCCAATTCTTATCTATCTCGAATGCCGAGAGCAGCTCGTCAGACCACTTACGGTTGGGAACATCTAAAAGCTGCATTCCCGATGCGTCACTGACCTCCGTTGCATACTCGTGCGTCAGCACAAAGCGCAGGAAATCCTTCGGCAGCAGGATATGTGCTACCTTTGCGTAGTTCTCGGGCTCGTTATTCTTTACCCAGAGTATCTTAGCGGCAGTCCAGCCCGTGAGTGCAGGGTTTGCGGTTATCTCTATCAGCTTTTCACGGCCGACAGTTTCGGTCATCCACTCTACCTCTTTTTCTGTTCTCTGGTCGCACCAGATGATAGAGGGGCGGATAACGTTATTATCCTTATCAAGCATTACAAGGCCGTGCATCTGCCCCGAGATGCCTATGCCCTTGACGTCCTCCTTTTTGACACCGCTTTTAGCCATTACCGCCTTGATAGTATCTATCATAGCGTTTGCCCAGTCACCCGGCCACTGCTCGGCATAGCCGTTTTTGGGCTGATACATCGGGTACTCGACAGTCGCGGAGGCAATGACCGTTCCCTTTTCATCAAAAAGCACCGTCTTTGTTCCGCTCGTTCCGCAGTCAACTCCTATTACATAAGCCATTTTACATTACTCCTTTTTATTAGTATTACAGCCACATTATAAAGGCCGTCTTATCATTTTTGTTATAGCCTGCCCTCTCATAAAAGTCGAGGGTGCTTTTTTCCTTTGAGCCTGTCAAAAGCATCATTTTATAGCAGTTTTCTTTCTTAGCTATCTCTCTTGCATGATCAAGGCAAGCTGTAGCTAAGCCTTGCTTTCTGTGAGCCTTATCGGTTATCACATTTTCAATAAAAGCATATGGGCGCTGCCCCCTTGTAAGGTTTGGTATTATAACGCACACGCAGGAAGAAACGATATGCCCCTCCTCCTCGCAAACAATGATGTGGTGGTTTTTATCCTGCAATATACTTTGCCATATAGCCATTACCCTTTCGTCCTTTTCGGGGAACGGGTTATCATGCAGCTGCATATAAAGCTTAAAAAGCTCATTAAAATCGCGGTCGGTTATTTCTCTTATCATATTCACACCGCCGTATTCTGCTTTCTGTAGGCAAGCGGCGAGAGATCGCACACCTGCTTGAACTGCCTTGAAAAATGCACGGGGTTTTTATAGCCGCATTCAAAGGCTATCTCCTCAATAGTCATCTGCGAGCATTCAAGATAGTGGCGCGCCGCCTCGATACGGCTGTTTATCACATCGGCATTGCAGGTGACACCGAAAGCCTTTTTATAGATAAGGTGAAGATACGGCTCGGAAACATTTATCATAGACGACATAAGCCCGACCGTCCAGTCCTCATTAGGCTCGGCATATATACGGCGCCTTAAATCTAAAAGCTCGCGGTAATGCGGCAGAGATGCACTCTCCCCCGTTACATTTGAGAAAACGTCTGACAGCATAGCCTTTACAAGATAGCCTGCTGCGTGGTGGTTCTGCGCCTTATAGTAGCAATCGGCTATCAGGCGGAAATACTGAGAAACGTTGACCCTCTCGCCCACAAGGTAGGGGGTCGCAAATTCAAGCCCCGTATCAGCCTCAAGGTTATCGGTGCATTCAAACTCTATCCAGTCATTGATATACTCATCCTTCACCGCCTTATAGTAGAGCGGCGTTGCCTTATCATATATTATAAAGGTATCAGGCTCGGTATAATGCTCGACCCCGTCAATAAGAAACAGCGCATGAGTTTTAACAAAAAGGCAGAGGTAGTTTTCAAACCCCTTCGGGCTGTCAAGCACAAAATCGCCGTCATGACGGCAGGAGCAGCCCATTCTCTTTACCCGAAACATATCATCACCTCCAAAGATTTATCAAATCCCATTATTATTTTAACACATTTTTTTATGTTTGGCAAGTAATTTTTTGTGCAAAGTTTTTACACGCCGGGCAAAAGGTAAACCGGAGTTTGTCACTCACCCTTCCCTTTGAAGGGAAGGGGGCTGGGGGGTTAGGTAGAGCCATTCCGAGCGTAGAGCTAAGATTATGTTCATCGCTCCGAGGGGCTTTTCGGGGGCTTTCCGGTCGCCCCCGAACCCCTTCGGTACGCCCCCCTTCGCCCCACAAACTCCGGTTTGTCTTTTACTGGGGCACAAAAAAACCGCCCGGGAAACCCGAGCGGTCTTTGATTCGCTATAATTAGTCAGCGTTAGGTGCACCTACGGGGCAAACACCAGCGCAAGCGCCGCAGTCGATGCAAGCGTCAGCGTCGATAACATACTTGCCGTCAGCCTCGGAAATAGCGCCAACAGGGCAGCCCTCTGCGCAAGCGCCGCAAGCGATACACTCATCAGAAATCTTGTAAGCCATAATAATATCCTCCTCATTATCTCTTGTCGGGAACAGCCCGACTATTCTTCTCATTGCACGAGGTGTATCCTCGTCTATAATAATGATATCATAATTTTAAAAAAATGCAAGAGCTTAACGCAAAGTTTAACGAATTATTAATAATTGGTTAGCTAACAATAACCAATTCAAAAAGTTAGCCTTTGCTAACGCATTGACCGTAACGTTTTGCATCAGGTACTTGAAAAAATGAAAAGTATATGATATAATTATCTAAACTATAATCTTACCACGAGGTGATTATTTTGGGCAAGCGCAAGACCATTTGTTTGGTGACCTCTTTTCCCGAAACCACACACGCTAAAAGAGTAAGCATGGGTGCGTTTACACAGTGCGAAAAATACGGCTACAACATAGCGCAGTTCGCATCTATGGTAAACCTTGATTTTTACTTTAAAAACTATGCCGTCGGCGAGCGGCGGATCTATGACATCATTGATTTTTCGCGCTTTGACGGGATAATCCTTGATAATATAAGCCTTATTTACAACAACAAGACCGATCTTATCGAAATGCTGTATGAAAAAGTAAAGGCGCAAAGCGATATACCCACTGTTTGCATAGGTATTCCTTACAAAGACCTGCCCACTGTAACAAGCTGCAATGATGAGATGTTCAAAGAGCTTTGCCGCCACGCTGTTGAGGTTCACGGGTGCAGGAAGATATGCGTTCTGACGGGAATGCAGGGAAATTTTGAGGCCGAGCAGCGCCTTGAAATAATAGTTGATGAAATAGAGCGCTTAGGGCTTACCGTTCTGCCCGAGCATAGGATATACGGTGATTTCTGGTTCACAAGCGGCGAACAGCTTGCACGCGACATCGTAGGTGGCAAAATAGAAAAGCCCGATGCCGTGATAGCTGCGAGTGACCACATGGCGCTGGGGCTTATAGAGGAGCTTACAAGGCTTGGCAAAAAGGTGCCCGAATATATGGTGGTGCTGGGGTTTGAGGCAACGAATGAGGCAGCACTTGATGATATATCCCTAACCTCGATAGAATCCAACTTTGCAAGATCGGCAGCTGATGCTGTTGATATGATAAGGCAGCAGATAGAGCCCGACAAGCCTATAGACCCCTACACGGTAGAAACAAAGAAAATGCTGCACATAGGAATGAGCTGCGGCTGCAAGCCCGATCTTAAAAGGACTATGGACGCGGTAAGAACATCACTTTACTACACGGAGAGAAACTACACAAGCGATGTTTTTGAGGACAACATCGACATAGGCCTGCTTATGGAAAACTACATTCCCGAGCAGCTTACTTCTTCGACCGACCCGCAGGATTGTATCATGAGGATATACAGCTCACTTTATGTTATATCTCCTTACAAGAATTTCTACCTTTGCCTGCGTGATGACTGGCTTGATGAAAATGCCGACCTTGCCCTTGCAAAGACCGACAAGACAAGCCTTGTGCTGTTAAAATCAAACGTCGGGAAAGATGACATAAACAAAGATGAAGACAAGGTGATATTTGACAGCTCACTTATGCTGCCGCAGATGTTTGAGGAGAGTGATGAGCCGTCGGTATTCTATTTCTCGGCGGTGCATTATTCCGACAAGACGCTCGGCTATGCGGTGCTTGAAAGAAAGCTCTCGCATCATCAGAAATACAACCTTGTTTACCGAAACTTTGTAAGATTTATAAACAACGCCCTTGAAATGGCAAGGACGAAAAACCGCTTTGTGGAAATGTCCATTCACGACAAGATGACGGGGCTGTTAAACAGGCGCGGAATGTACAAGGGGCTTGAACAGCTTAAAGACAGCCTTACAAACGAGCGCGAGCTTTTGGTCTGCGTGATAGATATGGACGGGCTAAAATACATAAACGACACCTTCGGGCATTCCGAAGGCGACTATGGGATAATACTTGTAAGCAAGGCTGCAAAGAGCATTTGCGAAAGCGGCGATATCTGCGCACGCGCAGGCGGCGATGAATTTTTCATTATAGGCACAAGAGAAAAAGGCAGCTTTGACAGTGACAAATGCACAAAGCGCTTTAATGAAAAGCTGAGTGAGCTTGCCTCACACGACGAAAAGTCGTTTACTGTCACGGCGAGCATAGGGCTTGCCTTAAGTGCAGAGAGCGATGCTGATTTTGAGGCGCTGCTTTCCGAGGCGGACGAGAATATGTACCGCTACAAGATGATGAGAAAAAAGCAGAGGTCATAAGGCTGTAAGCATACAAACAAAACAAAAAGGTATCACTATGCGCGGGTCAATTAAAACCTATCGCAGAGAGATACCTTTTTTATGCTTTTTTACACAGCAGGACAAACCAGAGTTTGTCACTCCCCCTTCCCTTTGAAGGGAAGGGGGCTGGGGGGGTTAGGTAGAGCCATTCCGAGCGTAGAGCTAAGATTATGTTCATCGCTCCGAGGGGCTTTTCGGGGGCTTTCCGGTCGCCCCCGAACCCCTTCGGTACGCCCTCCTTCGCCCCACAAACTCCGATTTATCTTGGAAACGCTTTTGTGAAAAGGGAGTATTTTTACTAAAACAGCTCATCAAGCAGAAGATAATATTTAAGCTTTTGCTCGTTTTTCTCTACACCCAGAATACCAAAAATGCACTCGGGGTCAAAGTCTTTATACACCTTGCCGCCGTAGGTGCCGTCAAAGTTATGCTTAAGGCTGCGGTATAAAAGTGAGATATCGCGCCATTTATCGGCAATGCCCATATCGCCGACATCTATAAGGCCGCTTAGCTTATCGCCGTCGATAAAGATATTTGGCAGGCAGAGGTCGCCGTGGGAAACGCACAGCTCCTGCTCTTTCGGCTTATTGCTTTCAAGCCACAAAAGCAGCTCATACGGGTCTTTAAAGCCGCCCTCGCCAAAGGTCTCGGGCTCACAGTCAGCAATATCGACAAGGCCCTGCTCTACCCTTTTGCGCGCCTCCTTAAGCTCGGTATCAAGTGAGCGGTCACGAGGGCAGTCGCGCACATCTATCGACCAGAGCTGATGCAGAGCATCTGCAAGCACGGGCAGCATAAGCTCTCGATGCTCAAGATAAAACTCATCGCAGGCCATAACCCCCTTGACGCGGCTCATAAGCAGATAGCTTTTACCACCCCCAACAGAGTGGTGGATGATATGCGGCAGAGGAAGTCTGCCCTCAAGCCTTTCCATAACGCTTATCATAGCGAAAATGCTGTCATTTATATCCTCTATTTTAAGCACCATATCGTCAAAGATATACACCTCGCTGCCCGATGCACCGATATTATCGGAAGTGCAGGGCTTATCCTTTACAAAGTGAGCTATATTTTCGGGAATGCTTTTTAGCATTTTATCATCTCCTTTTTTCATTGCAAAATGAACAATTGATAGGGCGCATACCGAAGGGGTTCGGGGGCACTTGCTTACTTCGTGAGCAGGGAAAGCCCCCACAAACTCGAATTTATCTTAGGTACACTTTTGTAAAAATGTATCAACTATAATTATAACAGACTTTTATTATTATGGCAAGCATTGACATAAATTTTGGCGTGTGATATAATAAAATCAACGATTATTTACATTTATTTTAAGATAAGGGGAGATAAATATGGTAATTACAGATGTTTTGGAATTTCAGGGCAGAATAAAACGAACGCTCATCACAGAGGAAGAAATAAAGGGAAAACTTAAAGAATACGGTGAGCTTTTAAGCCGTGAGTATGAGGGTAAGCCGCTTTTGCTTGTGAGCATTTTAAAGGGCGCGTTTATCTTCTTGGGCGACTTGTCAAGAAACATCACCATTCCGCACGAGATAGCGTTTATGGCCGCTAAGAGCTATTTTGAGGGAACAAGCTCATCGGGAGATGTGAAGATAACGCTTGACATAGCGCAGGATATAAGTGATTACAATGTAGTGATTGTTGAGGATATCATCGACACGGGCAGGACGCTTAAGGTGATCCACGAAATGCTAAAAGGCAGAAAGCCGCTGTCGCTTAAGGTGATAACTCTGCTTGATAAGCCCGAAAGAAGAGTTGTCGATTTTAAGCCCGACTACACGCTCTTTACGATACCCGACCACTTTGTTATAGGATATGGGCTTGACTGCGGGGAGTATTTCAGGAACCTCCCCTACATCGCGGAGTATGAATCATGAATGAAAACGGGATATTAGAAAAGGTTTTTAAGCTAAAAGCGCATGGCACGAATGTAAAGACCGAGCTTATGGCAGGCCTTACTACATTTATGACTATGGCGTACATCTTAGCCGTTATCCCGAATGTTTTATCGGCAACGGGAATGGACCCTACCGCTGTACTGCTTGCGACCTGCCTTGCATCATTTATAGGCACTATGTGCATGGCGCTGCTTGCAAACCTGCCATTTGCTTTATCGGCAGGAATGGGGCTTAATGCTTACTTTGCCTACACGGTGGTCTTAGGCAACGGCTATTCGTGGCAGACAGCGCTCATGGCGGTATTTGTTGAGGGTATCATTTTCATAATACTTTCTCTTACAAATGTGCGCGAGGCGATATTTAACTGCATTCCAATTACGCTAAAAAAAGCGATATCAGTAGGTATCGGGCTTTTTATCTGCTTTATAGGGCTGCAAAACGCAGGCCTTGCGGCAGACGCGCCGACGCTTGTTTCTATAATTGATTTCAGAGAGAGCTTTCACACCTCAGGAATATGCGCGCTGCTTGCTGTTATAGGCACACTTGCAATGTCTATCCTCTACATCAAAAAAGCGCCCGGCTCGATACTTATAGGAATAGTCGGAACGTGGGTGCTTGGGATAATCTGCGAGCTTACGGGGCTTTACACACCTGACGGCGAGGAGTTTATGACGCTAATACCGACATTCAGGCTGACTGATTTTTCAAAGCTCGGGCTCACATTCGGTAAATGCTTTGATTTCGGGCTGAAGGATACGGGGGTATTCAACTTTTTCGTGGTAGTGTTCTCGTTTTTATTTGTAAACCTTTTTGACACGATAGGAACGCTTGTAGGTGTCGGCTCAAAGGCAGGAATGCTTGACAAGGACGGAAAGCTGCCTGCTATAAAGTCAGCACTTTTATCAGACGCTATAGCGACATCGGCAGGGGCTGTGCTTGGCACGTCATCGACATCTACCTTTGTGGAGAGTGCATCGGGCGTTGGTGCAGGCGGAAGAACGGGGCTTACTGCGATGACAACGGCGGTTTTGTTTTTAGTATCAATGCTGTTAGCGCCGATATTTATAGCGATACCTGCATTTGCAACTGCGCCTGCGCTCATTCTGGTAGGTTTTTTAATGTTCTCGTCAATTGGCGAGCTGATGTTTACAGATGACAACTACACGCAGATGATACCAGCGTATCTATGCATTGTAGCAATGCCGCTTTTTTACAGCATTTCAGAGGGCATTTCGATAGGGATAATCTCTTACGTTGTAATAAACCTTTTCTGCGGAAAGAGGAAGGTAATTAATCCGCTTATGTATGTTTTAGCGGTGCTGTTTGTGCTGAAATATGTTTTCTTATAAAGAAAAACCATTTTTACAGAAATGTTTCTTAAGTAAATTGGAGTTTGGCGAAGTGTTGGGAGGGGGCATTCCGAAGGGGTTTGGGGGCGACCGCAAAGCCCCCCGTACCCACTTCGGGATAGCGCTCGCCCCTGCCAACTCCAATTTATCTTACTACGGGCGCAATAGTACAATGACGGTAAAAAGCATTATATAACTACAGTTTAAGACAAAACCGCGGTTTTCACTTTTTGAACACCGCGGTTTTATTTATGTTCAAAAAATCATATTGCACATATGCTTACTTTATGATATAATATGAAAAACTATAAGGAGAGAGCGCTATGAGTGACAAGCTATACACACCCGTTAACAAAAATGCACATGAGGAAGTAAAAAACGTACTTAAATACCTATCCGACATAACATATGAAAAAATAGTCACGGGGCAGCACGTTCAGACACTTGCTATGGAGGAGCTTGAAACGATCAAAAAGCACACGGGAAAAGAGCCTGCGCTTTTGGGGTTTGAGCTACTTTCATACTCGCCGAACATAAACTACCTTGACACAGACGAGGAGTGCATGACGGAGGTAGTGGAAAACTACGGAATGCTAAAGCGCGCGTGGGAGTGGGCGCAGAAAAAGGGGCTTATAACATTTACATGGCACTGGTTCTCACCAACGGGAGGGCGGAGCAAATCGTTCTTTTCCGCAAACACGGACTTTGATGCAAGGCGCGCGGTGACAGAGGGCACGGAAGAATATAAGTCGCTTATTTCCGACTTAGACGTAATGGCAGGGCTGCTGCGGCCGTTTTGCGACAAGCACATACCCATTTTATGGCGGCCTTTTCACGAGAGCGAGGGCGATTGGTTCTGGTGGGGCAAGCATGGTCCCGAAACGGTAAGGGAGCTTTGGAGGATAATGTATGAGCGCTACACCTATCACCACAGGCTTGACAACCTGATATGGGTATGGAACTCGACAAAGAAGGAATGCTACCCCGGGGACGAAATGGTGGACATAATATCGCGCGATATGTACCCCGAGGCGCACAAGCACGGCTCACAGAAAGCGGAATACGAGGGAATGCTCGGGATGACCGACACCAAAAAGATAGTTACCATAGGCGAGATAGGCGTTCTCCCCGACCCCGAGGCGGTATATGATGAAAAGGCAGGCTGGGCAAGCTTTATGGTATGGTCAAAGGTATTCTGCTTAAGCGAGGAGTTCAACAGCTTTGAGTATTTAAAAAAGGTCTACGAAAGCGAGCGCGCTGTTATGCTTGATTCTTTGCCTGAGCTTTACTGATTTTTCAAAAAAATGCTTGACAAGCGGCGCGGAATATGATATAATTTTAAAGTCGGGGTGCATAAAGCAGACTCGGCTTTATATGCAGGAGTGGCGGAATGGCAGACGCGCTGGCTTCGGGCAGCGCTACGTCAGTGCTGCATCAGCAGCTCGGTGATATGACGAGGGTAAACACATTCATATTTTAACATTTGCAGGTGTGGCGGAATAGGCAGACGCGCTAGCTTCAGGTGCTAGTGATCGCAAGGTCGTGTGGGTTCAAGTCCCTTCACCTGCACCACGAAAGCCCGTATTTACGGGCTTTTTCTTTTGCCAATTTTTTTGGGTTGGCCATTGTCCGCTTGTCACGCCCGCATTACCTACGGTGGTGAGTCTGCCAACCGATATTTAAAAAACGCGCAAAATCGGGAATTCAAGCGAGTGCCGCTGCTGTCGTTTCGAGTTATAGGTTGGTGCGTCTGACAGGTTAAAATATTAATATATGTATAAAGCCGCAGAGTTTCCCCTGCGGCTTTTGCTTTTATTCCTCGTCGGGCTTAACGTATACAGCCACCGAGCCGTTCCAGTTTCCGTTCATCTCAAAGTTGATGTCAAGGCTCTTGTCCTCGTTCTGGTGGATAGTTACCTTACGCACCAGCATTCGCAGGTGTGCGTCGCTGATGTGTCCCTCATCTATTATCTCATCAATGACCTCGGAGGTCTTTTTGAGGCTTTTGTGCTTCTCCTTGCTAACCCTGTCGAACTCACGGCACTCGTCTATCTTCTGCTGCAGATCGGCTATCTGCTTCTCTCTGTCCGCTATCATCTTGTTGTAGAGCTCGCTGTGCTCTCGGTCATTCATGCGGTCGATGATCAGGCCCTCTATCTCACGCTTCAGTCCGGCAATGGTTGCTTCATACTGCTTGATCTGCTGGTCATACATAGGCTTTTTCTTGTTCCATTCCTTAACGATCTTATCGTACTTGTCGGCTTCGGCAACGATATAGTCCCGCAGGCTGCGTATCTCGTCTGTTATCAGCTCGTCAAGCTGACTCTCCCTTACTGTGTGGGGAGTGCAGTGCGCCTTGCCGTATCTGTGTGAGCTGTTGCAGGTGTATTCAACATACTCCCTGTTCTCAAACCTTCGTGTCCGGGCTATGAGGCTCGCACCGCACTCAGCACACTTGATTATCCCACAGTATCGGTGTATCTTTTTACCGCCGGAGGCTCTCGGCTTGATCTCGGCTCGCTGTGCCAGCAGGAACTGTGCCTGATTCCAAACATTTTCCTCTATGATAGGATCACAGAAATTCGGGTGTCTGAACTGCTGCTCTACCGGCACAGCGGTCTTGGTCTTGCGTATCTTGTTGGAGACCGTCTTGTGGTTTACCATTACCCCGATATAAAGCTCGTTGCGAAGGATACGCTGAATGGCTGTCTGCACCCAGAGGTAGCGCTTGCTGATGTCAGGCTTCCAGACGGCAATCCTCCGGCGCATATAAAACTCGGGGGACTTTATCCCTCGCTCGTTCAGCTTCTTTGCGATAGTAGTCATACCGAAGCCCTCGATAAACAGATCAAATATCTCTCTGATTATCTCTGCCGCTTCTTCGTCGATGCAGATCTTGTTAGTGTTCTTGTCCTTGTAATATCCCATCGGCAGGGTCTCCACAAGCCCCTTGTCCTTTTGCTTCTGCCGAACACCTGCTGTGACCTTACGAGAGATGTCTTTACAATACAGGTCGTTCACGATCTGCTTGAAGCCGATGATAAGGTCGTCGTTTTCGTTTGAGCTGTCGATCCCCTCGGTGACGGATATCATATTGACCTTGTTCTCTGACAGGTAGTCAAGGAACAGCGCAGTCTGCGTTCTGTGACGACCCAGGCGGCTCATATCCTTGACCAGAATAGTGTCGATGTCGCCTCTGTCAACGGCTTCCTCCATCTTGATGATACCGTCGCGCTCAAAGGTCATTCCGGTCACGTTGTCATCGAAGCTCTCTCCGATTATGGTGTAGTCATTTTTCTCGGCGTAGTCTACCAGTATCTGACGCTGATTCTGCAGGCTGTTCATCTCCTGATCCTCATCACGGGACAGCCTGAAATATAGCCATGCTCTTTTCATTCTGTTCACTCCTTTGGTTTTTAAGCGGTCTTTAGCACAATAGTTATCTCATCCTTATCCAAGATCTCAATGCGAATATCCGCAGGCTCGTTGTTGCCCAGGTATTCGCTTATGAGCGCCTTCATAAACATTTCAAAGGCTTCGGTATCACCGTTGTACTTAAAGACCGCCTGGTTGATAATTGGCTCTTGCATTTTAAGACCTCCTTGTGGTTGGTTTGTCACTCACAGCACCTCTTGCTGCGTTACGACACACCATACCACAAAGAGCCTTGCATATCCAGCATTTAGGCTGTTTTTTCAGAAATTTCTACCTTACCAACAGAATCACCCTCGTCAGATTTGGGCATACTATCCGAATCCAGATAGGCTCGTATCAGACCCTCCATAAAAAAGTCGAAGGCGGTCTTATCGCCGTTGTAAGTGAAGACTGCTGAATTGATGTTCGGTACCTCTGCTTTTCTCGGCATCTGCTTATCACACTCCTTATTGTCTTGGTTGTGTTGCGTCTGGTATGTGTGATGTTCATAGTACATCGTTCCTTTCATAGTGATCTTCAAGGGTACGCTGGTTTGGCGTACCCCTTTGTTATGTCTGCACCGCCATGTTTAGGGACTGGTGCAGTGGGTCGTTAGTTAAGACCTACCGATGGTGAACGATCTGTTCACCGCTTTGATGGGGTGGTGCTTCACCACCTCACGCTGACGGGATGGGTTATCCCGCCACATTGGATTCCCGTTTTGGGATTGCATCTCTCGGCTACCGATTCGGTACTTAAAGTCAATACCGTTTCGGTATCGGGTATGCCCTGAACCGAGGCATATTAAAATGTTCCCCATGGCTTTAAAATTCATATCATCGACATCACCTCACCCTCATCATTGTCAAGCTCGTCCTCCATGCCTGCGTTCATCTCCTCCAGCTGTTCCGAGAGCAGCTTTATGGCTTCGACCACAAAGCCTATCACAACCCCAGCATTTTGAACAGCCCTCACGCTGTCAATGTAGCGCTCCAGCTCCTCGGGATCGGTGGGCGAGTTGTCGATGATCGTTGCAAGGTCAGCCAAGCCGCTGACGATATCCGCACCGATCTGCATTTCGATGTGTCGCTGATAGTACCGTCGCTCCGGCTCCCAGCCTGTTACTCCGGTTGCTTGAAGCTCACCGATTCTTATTCTGAACTCATTCTCCATTGCCTCTTTCAAAAATTTGTCATCGTGCAGCCGCTTGTCCCTGCACCTGTAGCCCGTAGGCGTGGTGTAGGTGATATACTTGCGGTTGTCCTCCCAGCGAACGTCGTAGCCGAAATTGTGCTTCATCAGAAAACAGAACTGCTTGCGGCTCTTGGCGACCTTCATACAGCTGGTGATCGCAAACTCAAGCCCGTCCTTCCAGCTCTGACCCTTCTGCCTTACTCGGTATTCCCGGTCGGACATTTTTGTGAC
Organism: Ruminococcus sp.; assembly: GCA_017634275.1. Taxonomy (GTDB): domain Bacteria; phylum Bacillota; class Clostridia; order Oscillospirales; family Ruminococcaceae; genus NK3A76. The sequence goes on from JAGBNQ010000078.1 coordinate 45,599, forward strand.
CTTCTTCTTTTGCACCAGCTTGTCATCGGGACTGTCCAAAGTGGACACCCCATGTGCCGCACATATCTCATCTGATAGCTCCATCAACTCCTTCACGCTGTCAAGATTGGAATGATACTTTCTGCCGTCCTGAAAGCTCACCGAGTTAAACACAATGTGCGAGTGGATATGCTCACGGTCAATGTGAGTTGCCACCACACACTCATACTTGCCGAATGCTTTCTCTGCAAACTCACAAGCTATCCGATGTGCAAGCTCTGGCGAAATGTCATAGCCCTTCGGAAAGCTCTGCACCAAATGATAGTAGAGCCTGCCGCCTGTCTTGTTGTAGAGCCGCTTGGTCAGCATCATTTCCTCATAGCTGCTCTGCGGTGAACAGTTTATCCCCGTCACATATTTTCTATCCTCTCGGACAGTTTTCTTCTCCTGCGACACATACCCAAGCACAGTTTTCATGCCGCCTGCGGTCTGGGATTTATTATTCACAAAGTGGACTATCGGCACTACCTCACCTCCCTCAGTATCTCTCCGAGCCGGCCATATATCGAGTAAAGAGCCTGCCGAACCTCTCCAAGCTGAACAGCCTGCAGCCGACCTTCGTTGACGGCTCGGGCTATCTGATTCACGTTATTGCCCAGGGCTTTCAGCTGCCGCACGACCTCATCGAGGCCGCCCACAACAACAATTTTCTTTCCCATCGCTGACCGCAGGACGTAATCGGAGAGCTTCAAGCCATGCTGTGCTGCTCTCGACTTGATCTTCTCACGCTCGTCCTCGGTGCAGCGGACGGTGATCGTTACGTTTCGTTTTCTCATCTGAACTCCTTTCCGACCACTCCCTCGTTTCGGGGTAGTGGTCTTTTTCTTTTCCACCAATAAAGGGGGGTCCGGGGTTCTCCCCGAGCCAGCTGCCTCGGCGGCCGCCAGCCCGCTTTTGCGGAGCAGGTGGACAGCCAGAGGCGATGCTGGCTTTGACCGAGTGATGCGCAGCATCACTCTGACCCCAACGCTTTGCCCTCGGAAACGGACTGCCGAAAGCACCCGATATTCAGCGCACCATTATCGGCGGAAAGAGAAACGGTGCGTTCTCCCTTGTGCGCCCCACAGCCGCCCACAAATCGCTTGTGAGGCGTTTTCGGTCTGCACTCGGCTGTTTACCCGACCTCGGAGGAGGGCGGGCTTAAATCGGCTCACGGTGCGAGTTTGAACTCCGGCACAAGGATACCACGCTCCTGATAAATCTGCGCCCTGATCTTGGCGGCGCTGCGGTTGATAAGATCGTCGAGCGAGAATCTCACGATAGGTACTTGCTTGCCGTCGATGAGAACATACTCAGGGTCGGCAGCACCGTCAGCAGGGACAGCAGTTTCGCACACAGGGTCAGTAAAATTATCTGCGCTTGTACTGACATCATCAACTGCTAATGCCGCATTTTCAACGGTTTCCGAACAGTCTGCACCATCGGGAGTGACGGTAGGGTCAGCAGTTTGCGGCTGCTCGGGCATCAGCATTTTACCGTCACTACTGTCACTGTTTTTATCATAGTGGAGCAGCAGGAGCCGCTGACCGTTGCTGCGTTTTGGCTCAAAGGTCACACCCAGATCACGGAGTTCGTAGGCGTGTTTGAACATATCTCTCGTCAGTCGGTTGGCAAAATACTCACTGCCAAACCTGTCTTTCAGAAGACCGCATAGTTCAGTTGCTGAGCCTTTGAACGAACACCTTTCCACCATCAAGTCATGCACAGCGAAAGGAAAAGTGTCCGGCGGCTTTTCAGTACGCTCATCAGCCAGTACCCACCTTGCGCCATGCTTTGTCAGAGACAACTCTTGATCTTCTATGTCACGCCCAGTGACATAGAGTACAGCTTGTGTACCACCTCTCTTATCTTTTTTCAGCACCAGCTGACCGTCGGTCGCACCGCTCAGACCCGTGCTGCCCGAGATCATATTGAACGGGTCACTGTCCGCTGCCTTGCGCAGATGATGTACAAGCACTATCGTTATCCCAAGCTGCTCCGCAAGAGATTTCAGCGGAACAGTCTCCGCATAGTCGCTGCCGTAGCTGGACTCCGTTTCGTTACGCACCATCTGTAAGGTGTCGATAACAATGAGTCGCAGGTCATCATGCTCGGACTTGAACTTGATGATCTGCTCCTCCAGACCATTGCCGATAGTGTCAGCTCTAAGAGCAAAGAACAACTTGTCCGACGGCTCATCGGTCAGTTCATAGAGGCGGCTTTGGATTCGCTGGTAGCTATCCTCCAGACAGAAATACAGTGCAGAGCCTTGCTGGGTCTGACGGTCAAGCAGAGTTTCTCCTTTCGCAACAGAAAGGCACACCTCCAGTGCAAGCCACGATTTGCCAACCTTCGGTGAGCCTGCCAGAATGAACAACCCCTGCGCCAGTAGGCCTTCGACTGCGAACACAGTGGGCTTGTACAGCGTGGTCATGATCTCCTCGCTTGTTTTGGTGATCAGATTTCTCAATCTATCAACTCCCTTCAAAATTTATGTAAGCAGAACAGTCCTCATATATACTACCGTTGGCGTGTGCCGAAAAAGGACACGCCGTTTCAGCCGTTTGTAGGTGCACATTTTTTTGAAACGTAGTGCTGTCCGAATCGGACTGCGCTGTTGGCTGTGTTAGGCTGATTTTTGCCGTCAGCAGGCGCCAGCCCTTGCAAGGACAAGCGCAAAGCACGTTTTGTTACGCACCGCTGGTGCTGACGAATTATGTAGTCCACATACAGTACCGTTCCTCTGATCTGCCTTTGCGTGACAGAACAGGTATTGCCTTACCCGGCGCGCTAGCCCCTCCTATGGTATCGTGGCACACTCTTAATGAGGTAAGGTATCACTCCTGCTGTGGGATTCAATTTTCAAGTTGCGGGCAAAACAAAAAGGCCCTCTACATATCATCACGAACAGCAAAGCTAACAGCACACCGAAATGTACTGCCTGAATTGCATATTCGTGCCGATATGTAAAGAGCCTTATGGCTTATGGTGTCGGTCGAGCCGACTATGGGTGGCACGGTTTTATAGTAAAATATTTATGTGGCCTTTAAGCCTAATTATATTATATCAAACCTATGTTCGTTTGTCAAGTGCTTCGTTCGACAATTTTCGAGATTCAGCAGCTTTGCACAAATCGAACGTCTGTTTTATATTCAAGATAAACAAAAAGAGCAGTTCTCGCCCGAAAACTGCTCTCTATTATATATTATGGGAACTTTTTTTGATTTGAATAGAAACGTGTAACAATTAAAAATCATTTGCCACGACAGTTTTAATGAGTATCTATTCAGAGTAGTAACTACCATTTACTTTGAACAGTCTGTCTTTCAGCTACCCTGAAAAACAAAGGCGGCTGCGTTTTACCGCTGCCGCCTTGACTTGTTAATTACTTTCTTTTCTTTGTGATAACAATAGCTGCGCCCAATAAAGCCATAATGCTCATTGTTGCTGCTGTCGCTCCGGTGTTCGGGTTATCAGTATTACCGTTACCTGTGTTACCGCTGCCATTGTTTCCACCATTTGAGCCTCCATTCGAGCCTCCGTTAGATGAGCCATTGTCCTTGTCGGAGTTATCAGACGAGTCACCGCCCTTTGAACTGCTGTTATCGGGTTGGCTGCTGTCCTTATCCGAGTCATCGGGAGTTGAACTATCCTTATCGGAATCGTCTGGGTTTGAGTTGTCCTTATCCGAATCATCGGGAGTTGAGTTATCATCGGGATCAACTGCTGCTGCGGCAACGACCAGCTTGGTCTCTGCCTCGCCGTCTGCAAACACAGCCTTTAAGGTATGCTCTCCGACTGAAAGCGTTTCAAGGAACTCTGCCTTGAGGGTCAGCTTCAAGCTGCCTGCTGCGGCTTCATAATTTGCAGCGTCAACTGTTTCTCCGTCTACCTCAATGTGGTCAAACAGCTCAAAAGTCTTATCGTCCTCCTCGCTGCGGTTTACGGTGAACTCAGCGTTTTCTTTGCTGGTCTTAGTCCAGTCGGTCTGAACCGCCGAGAATGTATAGGTTATATCCGCAGGTGTTTCGCCCGTTGCAGGGATAGTCTCGGTCTTGGTGTGAGTCGGGTCACGCTTACAAGTGTAGGTCTTTATGCCTTCCTCTGTTGCGGTAGGCTCCTTTTTGACTACACCCTCATCCCAATCATGTCCGAGTGCTGCAATTACGGTATCCTCTGCATTTATCTCAGTATTGCCATCGGAATCGCTGAAATATCTGCCACAGCCGGAGCAAGTCCAATACTCAATATTTCCGTCTGCTTCACAAGTCGCTGCAACAGCTTCGGTCTTAACGAGTGTATGAACATGGGTCAGCTTAGGGATAGGTCTTGTTTCGGTGTGGGTAGCGTCATTTTTACAAGTCCTTGTTTCGACTCCTTCTGTATCCTCGGTTGCAGGTGTAGTTACTACCCAATCGCCCCAGTCATGGCCGAGAGCGTCGATGATCACACTAATGTAGTCCGTGATTTTCACTGCCCCTGTAGCATCCTCGAACCAATCGCCGCAGACGGAGCACTCATAATATGCGTGATTGCCGTCCTCGGTACAGGTAGCCGCCTTTGCAGGGACATGCGTCAGCGTATGCCCCGTTGCCGGAATGTCTGTGTGCGTCCTGCTTAGCTCAGTATGGCAGACGGAGCAGTACACGACCTCGTCATAACCGCCCGCCTCGGTGCAGGTCGCTGCAATTTCATGCTCCTTGACCGCTGTGCCAGGCGTATGACCTGTTGCGGGAATAATGTAATAGTCCGCCGTCGGCGCTTCAACGCTGCCGTCTGCATCGTCAAACTCTTTCCCGCAGACGGTGCAGTAGTAATGCTCAGCATTGCCGTCCCATTCGCATGTGGGTTCAAAGCCTGGAACAAAGACCATGTTATGCACATGGGTAATCCAATTTGCTTTGATTACCGTGTCTCCCTCAATGATAATGCCTTCGCCGACAGCGCCCTTGTCCCATCCGCCGAAATCAAAATCGGAGGGCTTTGTGAAGCTGCCTGGCAGCTCCGGCAGGATAAACTCGGAGCCGATCTTCACGACCTGCGTTATATTTTCAGCCGGATTGCCGTTGTTTGCGCTCAGCGTAACGGTACACTCATCGGAAATAACTGTCACGGTCAGACTGTCAGTAGCGGTTCCATTCTGGCAGGACACGTTAAATTTGTATGTCCCCACACTTGCCCCCTCCGCGTTCACCGCAAAGGTGCGGTTCTCCGGGTTAAATGTGATGACGGGCGGCGTTCCGGTTCCATCGGTCAACTGAGCCGTCATGGTGCCGGTTGTCGCCATTTCCGGCGTTGTGGAGAAGGAGAAACCCTCTAGTATCTCGCCTTTCCGGATGGTGATATTGGATTCCACATACAGGTTATCGGTTAAGTATTCGCCTTCCTCAGTGCCGATATTGAGCTTGATTTCATCATATTTATTCCCAATGCTGCTGCTAAAGAGCGAGGCAGACAATGTCACCCCGTTTTTCGGCTGGTTCGGCTTAAAATATACTGTTTTATAACTTTCACTCGGTTGAATCTGGTCATACGTTCCCGACGCTGTCTGGAAATATCCACCATAGGTAGACTGTCCGGTTTGCCGATTATCAACCAGCCAATTCTGCCCGGAAATCCCCCAGTAATTCGTTGCGTCAGACGGAACGGACACAGCGTCGATCTTCAGCACATCGCCCTGCCGGATATTGTAACGTCCCATCTCATCCCGTTCAGGCGTGTATTCCACTCCGCCTCTCATGAACGTTACGTCCAGATAGAAATCTTGCAAATAGGTCGTGCTTCCCAGATAGATGCTCGATGATGCAACCGCTCCGGAATAGGAGTTTTCCGTTTCCTTGACACGGGTATATACGTAATTAACGCTGTTTGCCGTGCCGCCAAGATACAAGGCGGAAACCGTGTCGGGGGTTTGTGCACTTGCCCAGGCGGACTCCGGGATAGTGTTCTGCTTGGAGCTGAAAATAAGATACTCCTGATTCGGCTGTGCATCCTTCACGCGCACCTCGCCGCCTGAAATATCGAGATCAGGCGCTATAACGGCAACCGCAGTACTTTTCCTAACCTTCAGCGCAGGTCCGTTTACCGTACCGGTATATCCCTGAGCGGACACGACGACGCGGATATACTTGCCGTGGTCGCCGGCTTTGGTTTTATAGCTCGAACTCGTCGCTCCGCTAATATCAGTCCAGTCGGTGCTTCCATCCGCGCTGACCTGCCAGGTAAAACGCAATCTGTTATTCGGGATACCCGACGGCGTCATATTGCTGGTTACGGCAGAGACCACATCATTAAGATATGCATAGCCAAAAACACTGTTATAGCCGGAATTGCTGTATGTCACCGTTCCGCCCAGGGTGGGCTTGACAAGGATGGTGCAGGGGTTTGAGAATTTCTCGCCGCTGTATCCCGCAACAGTTACCCTCACGCGGAAGGCGCGGCCCTGATCCGCGGCCTTTGCCGTGTATGTCCAGTGCGTTTCGCCCGGTATATCCTCCCAGGTGCCGCCGCCTACTTCCTTCTGCCATTGGACAGAGCGACCACTCCACGGGAAATCACTGCTGAAATCCAGCGTCAATACATCGCCGACTTCGGCCAACACTCCGTTCGCGATGGAAACAGAACCGGGAAGGGGACGGTTTTGTATAACGACCTCCGTTGCGGTCTTACCATCGGAGCCGACAATGGTCTTTCCGCTGACTCTGCCGCCGTCGGGCGTTGTAATCGCAAGCGGAGAATGAATCGTAATGGTTCCGGTATTGGAATATACGGCGTTGCTGCTTCCCTGTGCATTGACAGTTCCGCCTTCCACTGTTATGCCGCCGGCTGCATAAAGGCCGTACTTTCCAGTAGCTTTGATCGTACTTCCGTTCTTGATAAGGATATTGCCGCCATCTAAGGTATTGACGGCAGCACTATCTGCAGACGAAA
>JAGBNQ010000079.1 GCA_017634275.1 Ruminococcus sp.
ATATCGGGCTTGTAAAGACGCAACGGCGAAGGGGTTCGGGGGCACTTGCTTACTTCGTGAGCAGGCAAAGCCCCCGAAACAGAGCGCGAGGCTTACTTTGACTTTATCCTTAGCTTTGAGCGTAAGCAAATATAAAAAGCTTGCATAACGAGCGCTAAGCTAAGGCTTTGTTCAGCGCTCCGAGGGGCAAGCCGCCTGCGGCGGCATTGGGGGCTTTGCGGTCGCCCCCGAACCCCTTCGCCAAACTCCTGTTTATCTTAGATATCAAAGCTCACTTCTCTGCCCGAGGGGGTATACTGCCTAAGCGTTACCCCTGCTAAGCGGAACATCATCTCGCTTGCCTTGACGCCGTCGGTGTCCTTGTACTTATTGTGCCAGTATACTACCTCTTTTATGCCGCTTTGTATTATCGCCTTTGCACATTCGTTGCAGGGGAAAAGCGATACATAAATGCGCGCGTTTTTAAGGCTCACCGTCGGGCGGTTGAGTATGGCGTTAAGCTCCGCATGGGCAACAAATGGGTATTTCGTTTCCAAAAACGCACCCTCGCGCCCCCAGGGCATAGCGTCATCATCACACCCTATCGGCATACCGTTGTAGCCTACCGAAAGAATTTTGTTATCCTCCGAAACTATGCACGCCCCTACCTGAGTGTTAGGGTCTTTGCTCCTCATAGCGGAAAAAAGTGACAGCCCCATAAAATATTCGTCCCAGGAAAGATAATCGCTCCTTTTCATAGTTTTTCCCCTCTCTTAAATGCTTATCCGTTTATCGTTTGGGTCGCCTTGTCAAGCGTTTGTGTGTTTTCGATGTTTACAGCCGTCTTGCCCTTTAAGGTTTTCTTGACAAGCCCCGTCAGCACCTTGTTAGGCCCAAGCTCTATGAAATTCTCATACCCTGCCTTTTCCATTTCAGTAAGCTCCGAGGTAAACCTTACGGGGCTAACTATATGCCTTGCAAGCATTTCGGGCATGTTTGATACATCTTCAAGCTTAGCTCCCAAAACATTTGAATAAAACTCGACCTTCGGTGTGTTAAATGTTATGGTTTTCGCAGTTTCTATAAACTCATCGGCCGCACTCTGCATAAGCTTTGAATGAAAAGCCGAGGCAACATTCAGCTTTATAGCCTTTTTCTTCATTTCAGTAAAAACAGCCGCCGCTCTTTCGCAGGCATCGGTTTCTCCTGCAATTACCGTCTGCACGGCGGAGTTGTAGTTTACGGGCACTACATACCCCTCTGTCTGCTCGCATATCTTCTCGACTTCCTCAGCATCAAGCCCGATTATCGCATACATAGCGCCGCTTGAATTATCTGCCGCCTTCTGCATGGCCGCCGCACGCGCTTTTATCAGCTTAAAGCCGTCATCTGCGCTTACGACACCTGCCGCTACCATTGCCGCATACTCACCGAGCGAATGCCCTGCAACGCCGTCAAAGGCTATGCCGCTCTCTCTTGCCGCCGCGAACGCCGCAAGCGATGTCGCCATTATCGCAGGCTGTGAATTTATCGTCTTGTTAAGCTCTGTGTCGGGGCCGTTAAAGCAGATGTCGGCTATGTCTGCGCCCAAGACCTCTGCGGCCTTGTCAAAATACACCTTAGCCGCAGGAAAGCTCTCATAAAGCTCCCTGCCCATTCCGACATACTGTGAGCCCTGCCCCGAAAACAGAAAAACATTCTTTGCCATTTTTTCATTACCGTCCTTTATTTCTTTATTTTGTGTATAGTAACTCTGCCCTTTTTATCTTTTTTCTTAGGGGCTGAGCTTATCTGCGTGTTAAATTCCCTTAGCTTGTCTATCACCCTTTTGTATTCGCTCATCTCTATTATTTTCTCATCTATCGGAATAAGCTTGTTTTTATCCCATTTGCCGACAGTTATCATAACACTCTCCCCGTCAGAAAGCGTAAATACCGCAAAGCCTGCGTCATTTATCTCATGAAACGGCACAAGGTAAGATAAGTCGCTCTGCTTGTCGATATTCTCGGGGAATGTCCTGAGCGCAAGGAGATCGAACCTTTCATCGCTGTCCATATAAAAAAGCTTTTTATCCTCCTTCGGAGAAACGAGCGGTGAGCTTTCATCAAGCAGCTCGGGCAGCTCTGTGCTGAGCGCCGTTGTCACAAGCTCCTTAGGGTAAGCCTTTTTGTTAAGGTATAAAAACATCAGCCCGTTTATAAACGGCGGATATTCCCAGTCCTCCACCCTCTCTATCAGAAATCCGAATTTATATGGGTCACCAATTACCATTCTTTATGCTCCTTAGTTTAAAATACATCGCCAAAGGCGATACCTTTATTATTCATTATTCATTGGCTGATAGCTTAAACTATCAGCCTCAGTTTCTCTCCCGTTATCCTCATAATTACGTGCCTTGTCTGCCCAAGCACCTCGCCGTCGGTGTGCGCCCATAGGGGCTTGTCGGATATCATCTCTACCACCTTAGCCCTGTGAGAATATATCCCCCTGACACTAAGGTGCCTGCCCTTGTAGGCAAGCGACAGCATTTTTAAAAATGAGAGCTTGCTAAGCCCCGTTCCAACGACAACGTCTAAAAGCCCGTCATCAAAATCCGCATCGGGGCAGAATTTAAAGCCGCCGCCCTCGTGGCAATGGTTCATAGCTATAGCACTAAGGCATTTTTTATACCTCTTGCCCTTGCCGTCATAGCGGATAACTATGTCGGCAGGCTTTGCCGTAAAGCATACCCTTACCGCATGGACAAGGTAGATAAGCCGCCCGAGCCCCAGGCGGTTGAGTATCGGCTTTAGGGGCGATTTATCGGCATAAGCGCAGGTAGCCGCACCAAAACCTATGTCGCTTGAAATGTTAAAGCGCCGCTTTTTGACACCTTCCTCGCCGAAAAAGGTCAGCTCGCCCACATCGGCAGTTCTTTTCACCTCGCCGTCAAGCATTCGCTTCACAAGCGCCTTTTTGCTTTTGGGCAGCGACATATCCCTCTGCATATCATTGCCCGTTCCGCAGGGGATAAAGCCGAGCGCTGTGTGCTCAAAATCGGCAATGCCGTTCAATGCCTCATTGAGCGTTCCGTCACCGCCTATCACCACAAGCCGCCTTTCAACCCCCGATGAGGTAAGCTCTCTTACTATATCCCCTATCCCCTTTTCCTTAGTGGACTTGTGCAGAGTATATTCATTGCCGCTCTTTTTAAAAAGCCTTTCGTATTTCCCCCAGAGCTTTTCGGTCTTGCCCGATGCCCCCGCAGGGTTTAAGATCATATCAAAATGCATCTCTTTCCCTCTTGCCGCCTTTTTTTATATCCGTCCGCCAGAGGCAGACACTTTAATTGTAAACCGATGTGAGCCCGTAATACTCCTCTATCGTAAGTCCGCTCTCGGTCAGCGTCTTTGCAAGCTCCTTGCCGACGTATCTGCAATGCCAGCTCTCGTAGCTAAAGCCCGTCTTGTCCTCTTTCCCCTCGGGGTAGCGGACGATAAAGCCGTATTTATAGCAGTTTTTCTCTATCCAGCGCGCCTCGGGCGTGCCGTTGAATGCCATTCCTGCAAAGTTTAAGTCAAATGCCAGCCCCGACTGATGCTCACTGTGCCCTGCGCGCGCAGAATATCTGTCTGCCGACCACTGCGAGCCGTCGCGGTTCACATAGCTCCAGTAAAGCCAGCTCTGCGTGTCATATGAGCGAAAGCCCGAGGTTATCCAAAGGCTTACCCCGTCATTTGCCGCACCCTGCTGCATTTCGTAAAATGCGCTCAGGGTCTTTTCGGTAAGGCCGCTGCCGTAGCTTGCCGGCAGGCTGTAGGTCTTGTTTACTATCAGTATCCCGTCAACATACGTTACCCCGTCCTTTTTATAAAGGTAGGGAAATGCGCTGACGTGCGCCTTTTCACTGTATATCTTTTTGCCGTTTTCATCGTTTCTGTAGGCCTTTACGCAGAAGGAATTGTTCTTGTTCCTCGGCTCCTTCAGCGTGCAGGAAAGCTTATCCGTTTCAAGCTGCCGCTCCCACTTGCCGTCCTTGCTGCGCTTTATCCATACCACATAGCCGTCAGCGCCCTCGACGCTTTCCCATTTTATCTTAGTCTTTTTGTTAGTGGTGCTAACCTGAAACCTTACCGCCGCAGGCGCTGTCACCTCCGCCTTTTCAGCCGCAGGCTTTTTTTCCGCCGATGTCGCCGCAGGCTTTGTACTCGCCATGGTCTTAGCCGTGGTAGTGGTCGGCGCTGCTGTAGTAGTAGTTGATGCAGCTGTAGTTGTCGTTGCTGCCGCTGTAGTTGTCGTTGCCGCAGAGGTCGTGGTCGTCGGTGCAGGCGCAGCAGTGGTCGTCTGCAAAGCAGTAGTCGTGATCGCCTTTGCAGTTGTTGTAGTCGTGGTCGTGGTCTTTTGGGGCTTTTTGCTCGTCTGCTTTTTTGTCGCAGCAGCGGTCTTAGATGTTGTGGTGGTAGTGGTGGTTTTAGCCGTAGTAGTGGCAGAGGTGGTCGTACTTTCGGCAGTCTGCGTCTGCGTTTGATCGCTCTGCTCCTTTGACACCCTGCTCTCGGCCGCCGTAACGCTCTGCGCCTTAGTCACCGCCGCACTTGAATCTTCACTTTCCCCGCACCCTGCAAGCGCAAGCGCTAAAATGCATATCAGCCATAACAGCCTTTTATTCTTCATATCGTTCCTTACTTTCTCTTTTTAAGCTCTTCCTTTATGCGCTCTATCACCGTTTCAAGGACTTTGAGCCTTGCATATTTCTTGTCATTTCCCTCAACTATCGTCCACGGCGCGTTTTCCGTCGAGGTCTTTTGTATCATCTCATCTATCGCCGCCTCGTACTAATCCCATTTCTCGCGGTTGCGCCAGTCCTCATCGGTTATCTTCCAGCGCTTTTCGGGGGTGTTCATGCGATCGTTAAAGCGCCTTAGCTGCTCGTCCTTGTCTATCTGCACCCAGAATTTGATGATAATAACGCCGCTCTCACAAAGCTCGCGCTCAAATTCGTCTATCTCCCTGTATGCCATAGCGCAGCGCTCTGTGGGCGTAAAGCCCTCTAAGCGCTCTACCATTACCCTGCCGTACCACGTTCTGTCAAAAATGGTTATATGCCCGTCCTTCGGCAGATGTGTCCAGAACCGCCAGAGATAATGCCTGCTCTTTTCCGCCGCATTCGGTGCCGCTATCGGAACAGCCTCATACCCCCTCGGGTCAAGTGCCGAGCCTAAGCGCTTTATAGCGCCGCCCTTTCCTGCGGCATCCCACCCCTCAAAGGCAATCACAACGGGTATCCTTTTCTTGTAAAGCTTGCCGTGCAGCTTTGAAAGCTCCTTTTGCAGCTCCTTTAGCCTTTCGGGGTATTCCTCGGGGGAAACGGTCTTGTCGGAAAGCGTCACCTCGGAAAGCTTTGGCATTTTCTTAAGCCTGAATATCTCGCTCACATCAGCCTCGGCAGGGAAAGCCGTTTCACCTTCAAGCGCCGCGGAAAGCCTTTTTGTAACTATGTCAAACAGCATGAACCTTGCAAACTGCTTATCCTGCGCATCAATGACATACCAGGGCGCGTTCTCGGTGTTCGTCTTTGATATCATATCCTCAAAGGCATCATTATAACGCTCGTAGTGCTTGTTTTGCCGCCTGTCCTTTGAAGTTACGCGCCAGCTTGTCGAGCCGCTCTCTTCCAGCTTGTCAAAGCGCTTTTTCTGCTCTTCCTTTGATATATCAAGAAATACCTTTATGATAACATAGCCGTCATCTGTCAGCTGTCTTTCAAAGATATTTACACTTCTGACGCGCCTTAGGTATTCCTTTTCGGATATATCTTCCTCACACCTTGCGGCAGCAAGCTCTCTGTACCAGCTCCTGTCCATAACGCAGAGCTTGCCGTATTCGGGAATGTTCTCAAAATAGCGTTTCATTCTCGGGTATCTCTTTTCCGTTTCAGTAGCCTCAACGGCAGACACCACCTTAAAAAAGCGCGGATCGAGCAGCTTTATCGTATCAGCGATAAGCGTTCCCTTTCCCGATGCGCCCCACCCCTCAAAAACAATTATCGCAGGGCGGCTTTTCTCCTTCATCTTAAGCTGCAAGGCCGAAAGCTCATCTCGTAAGGCCTTGGACTTCTCCTTGTAGTCAGCGCTGCTGCTTGCGTGTATCGCGGTCTTTAACATAGGTCATTGCTCCCTTCATCATATTTCAATGCACAATGCATAATGCACAATGCTGGGTTAAGGTGTCCGCCTTTGGCGGACGGATATTTATAAATATACACCCGAATAGGCACAAGTCGGCGCGGCCGACACCATAATTATTAATTATTATGGTTATATACTTGACACATCAATTAAAATGCCTTAGATAATGGGGTTCGGTGCGAAGCCCTCCCCATACTCTCCCGAGCTCGCTGTGAGCGAATGCTCACACCACGAGCGAGGGTTTGGGGGCAAAGCTGTGGTGTGTCAGGTGGATAACCATAATTATTAATTATTAATTGTTAATTAAACTCAACCTTCTTCGTCATTTTTATCTAAAAACCCTCGTGTTTAGTGGGAAAACATGGCTTTTAAGAGGATAATTTCAATATATTCATAAAATCTGCTTGACGAAAACGGTTTTTAAGGTTATAATTATAATGTTATGGTGGGGTAAAGCAGTAAAATAACGTTAAAATATTTTACAAATATTAGAGGTATCCGCCTCGTCCCATACATTATAACATATATTTTTTCATTTTACAAGAAATTTATATAAGAATTTGGAGGAAAGCAAAAGTGCCTGCAAACAACTACGGAATACATATCAAAGGAATAGGGAGCTTTGTGCCTGAGCTTATCGCTGACAACGAGATGTTCTCAAAGATAGTTGACACAAACGATGAGTGGATAACCCAGAGAACGGGCATAAAGACAAGGCATATAACAAACGGTGAGCCTAACTTCTACTTAGGCTCTAAGGCAGCGCAGAAGGCGCTTGACGATGCAGGCATCACCGCGCAGGATATCGACCTTATAATAGTATCCACCTGCACGCCCGATTTCTACACCCCCTCCGAGGCGGCGCTCATTCAGCGCGAGATAGGGGCTGTAGGCTCAATGGCGATAGATATCAACTGCGCCTGCACGGGCTTTGACTATGGGCTTGATATGGCTAAGCGATATCTGCAAAGCGAGGACGATGTTGACACGGTGCTTTTGGTTGCGACAGAGGAGCTTTCAAAGTTCGTTGACTATACCGACCGTTCAAGCTGTATCCTTTTCGGTGACGGCGCGGCGGCCTTCGTGCTTGAAAGAAATAAAAGCACGCTTTATTCCTCCTACCTCGGTGCTGACGGGAACGGGGCTAAGTTCTTGGTTTCCCGTGCGCTTAAGAGCGAGAATGTTTTCAGAACAAATAAGGAAGAATTTGATATGGGTATGCCGCAGACTAAGGACTATTTTTTTGCGCAGGACGGCAAGGAGGTCTACAAGTTTGCTACCAAAGCCCTGCCCGATGCGGTAACGCACGCCTGCGAAAAGGCAGGCATGAGCCCCGAGGAGCTTGACGCGATAGTTCCTCATCAGGCAAATGTGAGGATAATAGAAACTGCCGCTAAGAACTTAGGCGTTTCTATGGATAAAATGGTGGTGTATATCGACCGCTACGGCAATACCTCCTCGGCATCTATCCCGATAGCCTTCTGCGATGCAGTCGCCGAAGGGCGGATCAGGCGCGGCGATAAGGTCTGCTTTGTAGGCTTTGGCGGCGGCCTTACCTACGCGGCAGTTATTTTTGAATACTGATGGATATAGAGTTTTTCCCTGATAAAGCGAGTGTTGAAAAGCTTTTGCTTGCAAACGATCCCGTTTTGGTGCTTATCTCGTTTGACGGAAAGAAAATGCTTGTCGGGGATATAGATGAGTATATGGAGCCCCACCTCCTGCTTTTAGCCGCAGGGCTTGATGACAGGGATATAGATAAATTCTTCCGCTTTGTTGCCGACGGCGAGGGCGCTGACTGGACTTTTGTCTGCCCTCCCGATTACAAGCACATCGATAACAAAGCAAGGCGGATAGAGCGCTTTTATAAAGACGGGCTCAGCATATGCTCCCCTGCTTTAAAGGAAATAGGTATAGAGGGCGATATCGTCATATCAAAACGCTACCGCCGACATTTTGACTTTATGAATGAGTAAGATCTATGGCATCACGAGTTATACATTTAGCTGTAGCATACGAGCTTGCAGCAAGGCTTGATATTAAGGATAAGGAGCGCTTTTTCTTCGGGCACGTTCTGCCCGATATGATAATGGGCGAGTATGAATACCGCTTGCCTGCAAAAAAGAAAACGCACTTTTACACCCTCCTCGAAAACGGCAGAAAGACCTATGATTTTTACAGGTTTTATGAGGATTATAGGGATAAGCTTTCGGATATGCTCTACCTCGGCTATTATGTTCACCTGATAGAGGATAACATCTTCAGGCAATACCTCTACTACCGCGTAGGCCTTCTAAAGCGCCGCGGTGAGAGGGAGCTGCTTGATGAGCTTTACAGAGATTACCACCTGCTAAACCCCTTGCTTTGTGAAAGATTTCGCATCACCCTGCCGACTGTTCCGAAGGGGATAGAAAAAGAGGATATCGTCAGGCGCTTTGATTTTCAGATAAATGAATGGCTCGATGATATGAAGGGCGACCTTGATGAGCGCCCCGAGGGTGAGCTTATGCACTTTACAAGGGAGCTTATAGATGAGTTTATAAACGAGTGCAGTGATGTGATAGAAAAAGAGATAAATTCGCTTAAGGAAAACAGACATTACCTTTCGATAAACGATTATTCGATAGAAAACTATTATAAAGGAGAGCTTAGAAAATGAACATTTCTAACACGCGCATTACAGACCTTCTCGGGATAAAGTACCCGATAATACAAGGCGGTATGGCATGGATAGCCGAGCATACCCTCGCCTCTGCCGTTACAAACGCAGGCGGCCTCGGCCTTATCGCAGGCGGCTCTGCCCCGATAGATTATTTAAGAGAGCAGATAAGGCTTACAAAGGCAGCGGTGGGCGATAAGCCCTTTGGTGTGAATATCATGCTTATGTCACCCAATGCCGATGACCTTGCAAAGCTCGTTATCGACGAGGGCGTTCCGGTTGTTACAACAGGGGCAGGCAACCCCGGTAAATTTATGGCGGCGTGGAAAGAGGCAGGCATAAAGGTCATACCCGTTATCCCCTCCGTAGCGCTTGCTAAGAGAATGGAGCGCGCAGGCGCTGACGCAGTAGTTGCCGAGGGAACGGAAAGCGGCGGCCATATCGGTGAGAACACTACCATGTGCCTTGTTCCGCAGGTGGTGGATGCGCTCTCTATCCCCGTTATCGCTGCAGGCGGCATCGCTGACGGCAGAGGTATCGCGGCGGCTTTCATGCTGGGTGCCGAGGGCGTTCAGCTGGGAACACGTTTCCTTGCGGCTGATGAATGCCAGATACACCCGACCTACAAGGAGCTTGTTGTCGGCGCAAAGGATACCGACAGCATAGTTACAGGCAGAACTACAGGCCACCCGTGCAGAAATGTAAAAACGAAATTCTCCAAAAAGCTCGCAAGCGGTGAAATGAACGGAACACTCACCCCCGATGAGTTTGAAAAGATAACCTTGGGCTCACTCAGAAAGGCCGTTCAGGACGGCAACTTAGAAGAGGGCTCATTCCTCTGCGGCGCTATAGCAGGCCTTGTTAAAAAGACCGAGCCTGCTAAGGATATGATAGAGGAAATGTTCTCTGAGGCTCAGCAATTACTTGAGCGATGAAAGCAGAGGAAAAGAAAGGCCCTCTGCCCGTATGGTGGCCTAAGTTTACAAAGGGCATCGTAATAGCGCTTATAGTAAGCTTTGTTATAGGCTTTTTGGGGCTTATGCTCTTTGGGCTTATAAGGTTTTTTGTGATAGCGCTCGCTATGGTCATCATCTGGGGCATGAGCAAAAGCCCGATGGCTGTAAAAATAATCTTTACCGTTATCGTGGCAGTGTTCGGCCTCGGGACTGCCCCGACGGAGATATATTCAAAGTCACTCTGGAAATACCCCTTTCAGAAAGCGCTTATAAGCTGCTATCAGAATATCAAGGAGCCTGACTGGTTCCCCGATTTCTATGATGAAGTAAAGGGTGAGTATGAGTTTGACTATATCCCCTCAATCATGCAGGGTACGGGGCATTACAGCGTTTTCTTTGAAACGGACGAGCAGACAAGAAAAAGCTATGAGGAAAGCTTTGCACAAAAGGCAAAATACACCTTTACCATAGAGGAATATCAGACGGGTAAGATATATGACGGCCGTTTCCCCGAGCTTGATAAGGAAAAGGAGCAAAACAAAAACGTTTCCCTTACCTTTTATATGGGCTCACATTATTCAGACGCGGCCTACGGCAAGGTAAAGGACGAGGCGCTTGATGATACCGTTTATATCATCTCATCAAACCTTGATTTCAACCACCCCTCTGCCTCGGCGGTGGTCATAGATAATGACAACAACACTATATTTTTAACACAGCTCGGATAAAGGAGAAATTTATGAAAAAGATAACTTCTATTGCAGCATTCATTCTCGCTGCCGCTATGCTTTCAGGCTGCGGCGACAGCTCATCATCAAATTCAGACAGCAAGGCGGCAGATACATCTTCCGCTGCGCAAACTACGGCAGATACGGAAAGCGAGCCGCAGGAAAGCAGCTCTCAGGAGGAGCAAAAAGCCCCCACATATAAAAGCATCAAGCTTATGACCTTTGGTGACTCTATTACCGACGGGTTCTGGCTCGAAGGCGGCTACAGAACCTTCCTTGCAAATGAGCTTGAAGAAAACGGCCTGTCGCAGTATGTTGACTTTGTCGGCTCCAAAAAGGGCGGTCAGTGCTACGATAACGAGCATGAGGGCTATTCGGGCTTTTCCATTTGCAGGATACAGGATTCCATAACGGGCGCAAGAATGGGTATAGACAAGCTTTTGCCAAAAAGAGTTGAAAAATATCAGCCCGATGTGCTTACCCTTATGATAGGCACAAATGACCTGCTTTCCAACTACGAGCTTGACAAGGCAGGCGAAAGGCTTGAGGGCGTTGTCGATTCGGCATTTGAAAAGCTGCCCGAGGGTGCGTTGCTCATTCTTGCGACTATCCCCGATATGGACGCTGATGCAAAGCTGCCCACCCCCGATGCGAGCGGTCAGGATACATATATAGATCAGGCGACCTTTACCGCAGAGTCAATGGACAAGTGCGTTAAGGAATACAATGAAAAGGTAGCGGCACTTGTCGAAAAGAAAAAGGGCGAGGGCAAAAATATAGTTTTGGCAGACGTTCACTCTGTTCTTACTAAGGCAGACCTTTATGACGGCGTTCACCCGAGCGAGGAGGGCTACAAAAAGCTTGCAGACTTCTGGTACGGCGTGATTTTAGAGCAGATAACAGAATGATTTTTGGAGGAATAGATAATGGCAACAGCAGTTATTACAGGCTCGGCAAGGGGCATAGGTGCGGCGATAGCCTTAAGGCTCGCTAAGGACGGGTATGATATCGCCCTTAATGATATCAGCGAAAAAAGCTTTGAGGATAATGACATCGTAGAAAAAATAAAGGCGCAGGGTGTGGAATGCGAGGTATTCATCTGCGATGTATCAAATTACGGGCAGGTCGAAAAATTCGTAAAGGACGTTAAGGCGCGCTTTGGAACTATCGACGTTTTGGTAAATAACGCAGGCATCACTCGCGACGGCCTGCTTGCAAGAATGAGCGAGGAGCAGTATGACTCGGTCATCGCAGTAAATCAGAAAAGTGTATTCAATATGTGCCGCTTTGCAGGCGCGGTCATGATGAGGCAGAAGTCGGGAAAAATAATAAACCTTGCATCTGTTGCAGGCCTTTACGGCAACCCCGGGCAGATGAACTATTCCGCTACAAAGGCGGCTATCATCGGTATGACAAAGACTGTCGCAAAGGAGCTGGGCTCGCGCGGCATCACCTGCAACGCAGTTGCCCCCGGCTTTATAAAAACACCTATGACCGATAAGCTCACCGATGAGCAGAAGGCCGCAATGCTTGAACAGATAGCTATGAAACGCTTTGGTGAGGTAGATGATATAGCAGGCGTTGTGTCATTCCTGGCATCAAAGGACGCAGACTATGTTACAGGGCAGGTAATAGAGATATCGGGCGGTATCATGATGTGACCCCCGGCAGGAAAAAATGCTTATTTCAGATAGGAGACTAAACTTATGAGCAGAAGAGTAGTTATTACGGGAATGGGTACTGTAAACCCACTCGGAAAAAATGTTAAGGAATACTGGGAGAATATCAAGGCAAACAAGCTCGGGCTGTCGTTTGTCGATCAGTTCGATGCATCTGATTTCCCCGTAAAGGTAGTGGGCGCTGTCAAGGATTTTGACGCAGGCGAATATATCGACAAAAAAGAGGCCAAAAGGCTTGACCGCTTTACGCAGTTTGCCGTTGTATCGGCAAAGCAGGCCCTTGAAATGGCAGGAACGGATTTTTCCGATATCACCCCCTACAGAGCAGGCGTTATAATCGGTGTCGGCATAGGCGGCCTTAATATGACCGAGGCTGAGGTAACTAAGTTTAACCAAAAGCCCGATAAGGTATCGGTTTTCTTCATTCCTATGATGATAGGCAATATGGCGGCAGGAACAGTCGCTATGCAGACGGGCTTTAAGGGCGATAACTTCTGTACGACTACCGCCTGTGCATCAGCTACTCACGCTATCGGCGAGGCATTCCGCAAGATAAAGGACGGCTACCTCGATGTTGCCCTTGCAGGCGGCTCCGAGGCTTGCATCTCGCGCTTTGCCTTAAGCGGCTTTAACAATATGAAGGCGCTCTCCCGTGCGGAAACGCTCGAAAGTGCCTCCACCCCCTTTGACCTTAACCGTCAGGGCTTTGTTCTCGGCGAGGGCGCAGGCGTTCTCTGCCTGGAGGAATACGAACACGCAAAGGCAAGGGGCGCAAGCATCATAGCCGAAATAGCAGGCTACGGCGCTACGGGCGATGCATACCATATGACAAGCCCCTCACCTACGGGCGAGGCTGCGGCATACGCTATGAAATGCGCTTATGAGGAGGCAGGCCTCAGCCCCGATGAGGTAAACTACATTAACGCTCACGGCACATCAACGGGGCTTAATGATAAGTACGAAACTACCGCTATCAAGCTCGCCCTCGGTGAAGATGCCGCAAGAAAGACCGTCATAAACTCCACAAAGAGCATGATAGGCCACCTTCTCGGTGCGGCAGGCGGCGTTGAGGCGATAGTTACCGCCCTCTCTGTAAAGGAAGGCTTTGTCCATAAGACGCTGGGCTTTAAGACCCCCGACCCCGAGTGTGACCTTGACTATGCAACAGATTCAAACAGAACCCTTGATATCAAGGGCGCTCTTTCAAATTCACTCGGTTTCGGCGGCCATAACGCAACTATCTGCATAAAGAAATTTGAGGGATAACACGCTTACCCCTTACATCTAAAAGGAGAATAAATATATGTCAAAGCTTGGTTTTGATTTTACATTTGAAAACATCGAAAGGCTTGCCGATATCGTAAATGATAAGGAACTTTCGGAAATAGCAATTGAGGACGATAACGGCGTTAAGGTGACGATAAAGGGCAAAAAGCTGCCCCCTCCGCCTATGCCGCCTATGGGTATGCCCCCTATGCAGGGCATGATGCCGCCTCCTGCGCAGGCCGCGCAGACAGCTCAGGCAGCCCCTGCGGCAGCTGCAAGCGGCAATGCCGCAAAAGCCCCTATCGTCGGCACATTCTACGCAGCCCCCTCGCCCGATTCAGCCCCCTTTGTAAGCGTTGGCGATACGGTCAAAAAGGGCGATGTTATCTACATAATCGAGAGTATGAAGGTAATGAGCGAGATTCAGTCTGATTTTGACGGCGTTGTTAAGGAAATACTTGTAAACAACGGCGACAGCGTTGAGTTTGACCAGCCGATAATGATAATAGGCTGACATTATGATTGTGCGCCTGCGGCGGAAAACGCCTTACATTGTGCATTGAAAAGAGGTTTTAAATTATGGCAGTAGTGCTTGATAAAGAGCAGATAAAGGAAATAATCCCCCACCGCGACCCGTTTTTGCTTATTGATGAGGTGACGGAGCTTGAGGTCGGCAAAAGGGTAAAGGCAGTAAAATATATAAAGGAAGATGATTTCTGGTTCAAGGGGCATTTCCCCGAGTACCCCGTTACCCCGGGCGTGCTTATGGTGGAGATGTGCGCTCAGGCAGGTGCCGTGGCTTTGCTTGCCATGGACGAGAATAAGGGAAAGATAGGCTTTTTCGGCGGTATCAACAACTGCAAGTTCCGCAGGCAGGTAGTTCCCGGCGACAAGCTTGATATCGAGGTCGAGATAATAAAGGTAAAAGGGCCTATCGGTGTCGGCAAGGCCATAGCCTCTGTTGACGGGCAAATGGCAGTAAAGGCCGAGATAACCTTTGCAATAAAGTAATATACATAAATATATATAAGAATAATATAGGGAGAGATAAATAATGAAAGGTGTTAGCAAAAAAGCATTATCGGTAATTCTTGCAGTCTGCGCAGCGGCTATGATGGCCTCCTGCGGCAGCTCCGACAGCAGCTCGTCAGCTGCCTCAAAAAAGGACGCATCTAAGGCTAAGGACTTTGCCGACAGCCTTGCAGCCACGCTTGAAAGCAGCGCTGACAGTTCTTCAGTGCCCGAAAAGAAAGAGCCACCTGCCTATGACGGCAGCACCTATGATACGGGTGTTATCACTGTTGCCGAGCCTAAGGGCTGGAAGGTCTGCGATGTTCCCGATTCGCTTGATAAATATGACGGCGATACTGACCCGAACGCGGTCTACGTTATAAAGGGCGGCGAAAGCTCTGATGATGTGCTGCACAAGCCCTACCTCTGGATAGTCCACTACGACAACCCCGGGAAATGGTCATCAAGCAAGGCATTTTATGATAACGTAAAGGACCTTGACCCCGTAACGATAGGCACAAGGGAATGGACGGGCTTTAGCTTTTCAAGCCTTGATACCCCGGGTTTAACTATCAAGACAGATTCTGACGGCGACCTCTGGGTGTGCAATATGGTCTGCGAAAACGGCGATGATAAGATATCCTTAGAGGACAAGGACGTGCAGGATATCCTTGCAACACTTAAAGTAAATTGATACGCTATTAAATCAATACAGGTGAAAAACTATGTTTAAAAAAGTTCTTATAGCAAACCGAGGAGAAATAGCCGTGCGTATAATCCGCGCGTGCAGAGAGCTTGGCATTCATACTGTTGCTGTTTATTCTACAGCTGATAAGGGTGCTTTGCACGCACAGATAGCCGATGAGGCTGTCTGTATAGGTGCAGCCCCCGCTAAGGACAGCTACCTTAATATGAAAGCCCTTATCGCGGCCTGCGAGGTGACGGGGGCGGACGCTATCCACCCCGGCTTTGGCTTTCTCTCGGAGAATGCTCAGTTTGCAAGGTATTGCACTAAATGCGGCATTACCTTTATAGGCCCGCGCGCCGAGGCTATTGAGATGCTCGGTGACAAGGCGCAGGCAAAGGAAACTATGAAAAGCGCAGGCGTTCCCGTTATCACGGGCTCTGACGGCGCTGTTAAAAACGAATTCTATGCCCATGACCTTGCAAAGAGGATAGGCTACCCCGTTATGATAAAGGCATCAGCAGGCGGCGGCGGCAAGGGCATAAGGATAGTGCATAACGAAAGTGACCTTGACGAGCAGATGAAGGTCGCAAAGACTGAGGCTCTCGCCTGCTTTGGCAATGACGAGGTGTATATAGAAAAGTTTATCGAAAACCCAAAGCATATCGAGATCCAGATACTTGCGGATAATTTCGGTGACGTTGTGTACTTGGGCGAGCGTGACTGCTCAATGCAGAGAAGAAACCAGAAGGTGCTTGAGGAAACGCCCTCCCCCGTTGTTGATGACAGCTTAAGAAAGCGCATGGGCGAGGCGGCTGTAAGGGCGGCTAAGGCGGCAGGCTACACAAACGCAGGCACTATCGAATTTCTGCTTGATAAAAACGGCGATTTCTTCTTTATGGAAATGAACACCCGTATCCAGGTAGAACACCCGATAACCGAGCAGGTAACGGGGATAGATATAGTCGCCGAGCAGATAAAAATAGCCGCAAACGAGCGCCTTGGCTTTAAGCAGGAGGATATAAAGATACACGGCCACGCGATAGAGTGCAGGATAAATGCCGAGAACCCCGAGCAGGGCTTTCGCCCCTCACCGGGCGTTATCACATCACTGCACACCCCCGGCGGCTTTGGCGTAAGAGTTGACAGCGCCGCCTATCAGGGCTATGAGATAACCCCCTACTATGATTCGATGATAGCAAAGCTCATCGTCCATGCCGATACAAGAGAGCAGGCTATAAGGCGTATGAACTGGGCGCTCTCGGAATTTGTTGTGGGCGGAGTAAGTACGAATATTGATTTCCAGCTTAAGCTTATAGCAACAGATGAGTTTAAAAAGGGTGACTACGATAACGGCTTTTTAAACAGAGCAAAGCTTGTATAACGGCAAAAAGTATTCAGCTGCTTTTGGAGGAAGAATAAATGCTTGATGATATTTTCTCGGTGGTAAGACAGAGGTGGGGTACCTCCTCTCCCGAACAGAAGGACGGCAAAAAGCCCGACATACCAAAAGACCTTTTGTTTAAATGCCCGCGCTGCGGCAGTGTCTCCTTTTCGGAGGATTTTGATAAAAACGGCAAGGTCTGCCCTAACTGCAACTACCATTCCCGCTTAAGCGCAAGGGAAAGACTCGATATAACTATAGATAAGGACAGCTTAGAGGAATTTGATAAGGATATGCTTTCAAAAAATCCGATAGGTTTCCCCGATTATGAGGCAAAACAGCAGGCCTTAAGGGCTAAGACGGGCCTTAAGGACGCGGTCATCACGGGAAAAGCGAAGATTCGCGGAAAAGATATCGTTATTATCGTTATGGATTCGCATTTTCTTATGGCATCAATGGGCTCGGTAGTCGGCGAGAAGATAACAAGGGCTTTTGAGTATGCTACTGAAAATAAACTCCCCGTTATAGCCTTTACCGCATCGGGCGGCGCAAGAATGCAGGAGGGCATCGTTTCCCTTATGCAGATGGCTAAGACAAGCGGCGCAGTCGCCCGCCATAACGAGGCAGGGCTTTTGTATATAACTGTTATGACCGACCCCACAACAGGCGGTGTTACCGCATCATTCGCATCTCTTGGCGATATAATCATTGCAGAGCCTAAGGTGCTTATAGGCTTTGCAGGAAGGCGAGTTATCGAGGGAACTATCAGACAAAAGCTCCCCGATGAATTCCAGAGTGCGGAGTTTATGCTTGAAAACGGCTTTGTCGATATGATAGTAGAGCGCAAGAAAATGAGAAGAACTCTCGCTCACCTGCTTGCGCTGCATGAGAAAGGGGGTCTGCAAAATGAGTGATATTCCTGCAAGCCAAAAGCTTGATATCATCAGAATGAAGGGCAGGCCTACCGTTAATGACTATATCCCCCTTATTTTTGATGACTTTTTTGAAATGCATGGCGACAGGCTCTATGGCGATGACGGCGCTGTAAAGGGCGGTATCGCATACTTTAAGGGTACGCCCGTTACAGTTATCGCTCAGGTCAAGGGCAGAAACTTAGATGAGAATAAAGCATCAAACTTCGGTATGCCCCACCCCGAGGGCTACAGAAAGGCGCTGAGGCTTGCTAAGCAGGCCGAGAAATTCCACCGCCCCGTTATCTGCCTTATTGATACGGCAGGCGCTTTCTGCGGTGTTGAGGCTGAACAGCGCGGCCAGGGCGAGGCGATAGCTAAGGATATAATGGAGTTCATGACGCTTAAAACGCCTATCATCTCAATTATTCTGGGTGAGGGTGGCTCGGGCGGCGCGCTTGCTCTGGGCGTGTGCGATGAGCTTGCGATGCTGGAAAACGCTATATACTCTGTTATCTCACCGCGCGGCTTTGCAAGCCTGCTGTGGAAGGATGCGTCCCGTGAGCGCGAGGCGGCGGATATTATGAAGATAACCGCCGATGACCTTATGGCGCTTAAGGTGTGCGACAGCATTATCCCCGAGCCGACAGGCGGCGCGCATAATGACCCCGAATCGACAGCAAAGGCTATAAGCGAATATATTTTTTCAGCTTTGCAAAGAAAATTTCAAAAAGGGCTTGACGAATTGCTAAATGAACGCTATAATAAGTTTAGGGCAATCGGAGAGTTTACTGAATAACTTAGCTTAAGTTCAGGGGTAACTCCCTTGCTTAAATAAACAACCTATGGATTGGAGGGTGCTTAAAATGATATTTGACAAGGTTAAGGAAATCATTGTTGACCAGCTTGACGCTGATGAGAACGATGTAACACAGGACGCATCTATTACTGATGATCTCGGCGCAGATTCTCTTGACGTAGTAGACCTTGTAATGTCTATCGAGGAGGAGTTCGATATCGAGGTCCCCGATGAAGAGGTAGCAAACATGAAGACTGTTGGCGACATCGTTAAGTATATCGAGGCTAACGCTGAGTAATTAAAATTACAAAATTAAATCGCCCGCAGGGGCGATTTTTTTGTTTTATTACCCATTTTGTTTTCTTCCCCCTATTGCATTTTGCGCATAAATATGTTATCATTAAGGTATGCAGAATAAAAATGATGTCAAAAATGCAGGTGAATAAAATGTTTGGTGTTATTTTTTCAAATATAGCAGGGTTTGATGCCCTTATCTTTATAGCAGGCATAGTTAACGCGGTGGTCTTTTATTTTGCCTACAGCGCCGCTAATGAGCTTTATAAAAAGATGCATCTGACCGTTTTCGTGCCCGATAATGATGATTCAAACGCGCAGGCGCAGGCCGCTGTCAGCAGGCTCACCGAAACAGAGCTTACGGATATGCGCACGCGCTGCGGCAAGCTCTACAGCGTGTTTGTAAACCTTACGGGTATCTTTCCGCTGCTCGGTATTTTGGGTACGGTTGCCTCCCTCCTCTCTGTTATGGAGGATATGTCCAACGCTCAGGGCAATTTCTATGCAGCACTTACCTCTACCTTCTGGGGGCTCGTTTTTGCTATCATCTTTAAGTTTTTGGACGGCGTTATCTCCGCTAAGATAGAAGATAATGAAAAAACAGTCGCTCTATTTCTCCAGCGTAACTGGGAGGGCAGAAAGGGCAAAAAGGACGAGGACGCGGCATCATGAAACAAAAGGGTATAGTTATCGAGCTTACCTCGCTGCTTGATGTTATCCTGATAATGCTATTTTTTGTGATGATGCAGTCGGGTCAGCAGAATGAGAAATACCGCGAGCAGGCCGATGAGGAGATAGCTCTTGCTCAGGCGCAGACCGAGGCGGTAAAAAAAGAGCTTGACGAGGGCAAGCAGCGCGAAAAAATGCTTGCCGATGCACTCTCGGGCTTTGAGGGCGGCGAGCTTTACGAGCTTAAAATAAACTTTGACGATACCGAGGACGTGCTTGTTCTCTCCTTCGCAGGGCAGGAGCTTGACAGACTCGGTTTTGAGCAGACTAAGGAAATAGAGGATGCCGTTATGGGGTTGGATGTCCCCGAGGGCTCGGCAGTTCTGGCAGCGGTCATCTATGACGGAAATAAGGTGCTCTACCGCGATATGGAAAGCATTCGCTCAGCCCTTGATAAGCTTTCAAAGGAAAATGATAATATTTATATAGGATATATTGATACGTCAATAAAATAACAGGAGGGTATTAACATGGCAAAGAATTACGATGAAAGAAACGGCAAGGAAAAGAAAAAGAAAAAAAGCAAGGCACCGCTGCTTTTTATAGTGCTGCTTTTGCTTATAGCGGCTCTGCTTTTGCTTATGAATTATTTGGGGCTCGGCTTTGGCGGCGGCAAGGGCGACGGCGGCTCATCAAACGGCAACGAGAGCGTTGCAGCAACAGCCGATGACAGCAATACCGCAACAGAAAAGACAAACGTTGTAGTAACAGTCAAGGGCTCATCATACGTCTATGACGGCGCTGAGCTTACTCTTGATGAGCTTAAGACTAAGCTTTCCGAGCTTGACAAGGATAAAACGGTAGTTGAGCTTAAAGACGACGGCGCAGTAGAAAACGCCATGTCCGATGCTAAAACGGCAGTCGAGGGTGCAGGCCTTTCGGTAGTTACCCCTGCCGACAGCAGCTCTTCCACAGAATAAACCTTATTCGCATTCCCCACCCCAATTGAGGGAGTGGGGAATGCTTTATCAATTAATAATTAATTATTAACTATTAATTATCAAAACGGAGTTGATCTTATGCTTGGTATAACCTGTGAGGGCGGCGCAAGCAGGACGGTGTATTCCTGCGGTGTGCTTGATAAATTCCTGGAGGAGGATATAATGTGCGATTACTTTGTCGGCGTGTCGGCAGGCATAGCCTTCGGTGTATCGTATATATCTAAGCAAAAGGGGCGTAACCTCTCGCTTGCGAGCGATTTTATGCCTACAAGTAAATATATGGGCGCTCACCACCTTTTCCGCCCGTCAAACAGGAGCTACTATAACCTTGACTATGCTTTCCACGATATCCCGTGTGAACTGCTGCCATTCGATAATGAGGCCTTTGCAGCGTATAAGGGTCAGGTAAAGGCGGTAGTCACAAACGTTGAAACGGGGCAGGCAGAGTATCTCGAATGTCCGCGTGATGATGAGGATTTTATGCTCCTTCGTGCAAGCTGTGCTTTGCCTATGCTTTTCCCGATGATAGAAATTGACGGCAAGCGCTACCTTGACGGCGGCCTTGCTGACTCTATCCCCTTTAAGCACGTTATGGCGGCAGGGTGTGATAAGAATATAGTTATCCTCACCCGTCCGCGCGGCTATGTTAAAAAGGACGAGCCGCTTTTAAAGCTTATCGAAAAGCGCTACAGAAAATACCCTGCCCTCGTTGAGTCGGTGCGCACAAGGGCAAAAAGGTATAACGAGTGTATTGCCGAGCTTGAGGAGCTGAGGCACGAGGGCAAGGTGTTCGTTTTCTCGCCTAAGCATACCTTTGGTGTAAACCGAACGGAAAATGACCGCAAAAAGCTCAAAAGGCTCTATGACTACGGCTACGCCCACGCAGAGCATGAAATGCAAAACCTTAAGCGCTATCTTGCAAGATAATGGAATGGAGAAAGCATGAAAAATCTAACAAAACTCTTGATCGCCGCAGGCTTTTTTGCGTCCGCAGGCATTTATATCCATGACAGACAGCTCGATGTCCACCGCATAACCGTGCGGCACGAGCGCCTGCCCGAGGGATTTGAGGGGGCAAGGGTGCTGCACCTGAGCGACCTTCACAGCAAGACCTTCGGCGAGATGAACGGCAACCTTATAAGCTCCTGCGAGGCGTGCAAGCCCGATATCATCTTCTTTACCGGCGACCTTATCTCAAAAAACGAGAACAGGAGCTTTTTTGACGCAAAGCTCTATTTGTTTGAAAGGCTGACGGCTATATGTGATGTCTATTTTATCTTGGGCAACCACGAGCAGTATAACCCCGAAAACTGCAAGTATATCTGCGATAAGCTCAAAAAGCTCGGGGTTAAGATACTCAAAAACGAAAGCGACTTTGTTTACCGAAACGGTGACAGGATAAAGGTAACAGGCCTTCGCCCCTCGGTAAAATGCTACCGCACAAATAACGGCTACGCCGACCTTTTGCCGATAACAGAGGAATATGTTGAAAGCCTTTTGGGCGAGTGTGACAGAGATGAATTCAATATCCTCCTCTCGCACAACCCCTTCGGCTTTGAGGCATACGCTGAGTGGGGCGCCGACCTCGTTTTCTCGGGGCATTGCCACGGCGGAATAATAAGGCTGCCGCTTTTGGGTGGGCTTTTATCCCCCGAAAGGCGCTTTTTCCCGAAATATACTAAGGGCACATATTTTTATGACAGCTCAAAAATGATAGTTTCCGCAGGCCTCGGTAAATTCAGGGTAAATAACCCTGCCGAGATAGTCGTCTGCACCCTCACAAGAGGATAAGAAATGAATAATGAATATTGAATAATGAAAAATGAATAATAAAGGAGTACCATTAATGTCACAGATAAAAGAAAAAATCGCAAAGTATTTTGAAGATCATAAGAGCGAAATGCTCAAAAGCCTTGCCGAGATAGTGGCAATAGATTCCTCCTTTAAGGAGAGCGATGACCCCTCAGAGCCCTTTGGCGAGGGCTCGGCCAAGGCACTTGCCTGGGCGCAGGGATTTGCCGCGGCTAACGGTTTTAAGACCACAAACTACGATAACTACGCAATTGATATAGATTTTGATGATAAGGAGCAAACGCTTGCTATCCTCAGCCACCTTGACGTTGTTCCTGCAACGGGCGAGGGCTGGCACAGCGACCCCTTTACCCTTACCGAGCGTGACGGCATTCTCTACGGGCGCGGCACTATCGACGATAAGGGGCCGAGCGTTGCGGTGCTTTACGCTATGAAATGTATCAGGGAGCTTGACATTCCCCTCAAAAAGGGCTTTCGCGCCGTTATGGGCGGCAATGAGGAGCGCGGCTGTAAGGATATAGAATACTATCAGCAAAAAAGGCCTTTCCCCGAAAATACCTTTACACCCGACGGCTCATTCCCCGTGCTAAACTGCGAAAAGGGGCTTGTTCATATCACCTTTTCAAAGCCCTTTGCCGACAAAGCCATAACAAGCATCAAAGCAGGAACAGCCCTTAACGCTATCCCCGAAAGCTGTACGGCTGTAAAAAACGGCGAAACGCTCATATTCGCAGGTAAGGCCGCGCACGGCTCGCGCCCCGAGAACGGCGATAACGCGATAACAAAATTCCTCTCCTCCCTCACCGATGATGAGGAAAAAAGCATCGGCCTCAAAGCGCTTTTCCCACACGGCGAATGCAGCGGCAAAAGCTGCGGCTTAGGCTTTAGCGATAAGGTGTCGGGTGAGATGACCTGCGCACTCACGCTGCTTAATACCGAAAACGGCAGGCTTACGGGCGGAATAGATATCCGTTTCCCTATCGACAGAAAATATGATGAGATAAGCTCTATAATCATCTCCGCATTAAAAGGCGCAGGCTTTGAGATAGATAACTGCGAGGGTATGGAGCCGCACTATGTCGATGAGCAAAGCGGATTTGTTCAGACGCTCCTTAAAGTCTATGAGGACGTTTCAGGCGAAAAGGGATACTGCATCAGCGAGGGCGGCATCACCTACGTTCACAATACCGAGGGCGCAGTCGCTTTCGGCGCAGAGTTCCCCGATGAGAATAATAATATGCACGGCGCTGACGAGCATATCTCCCTTAAGACCTTTATGATAAACTGCAATATGTACGCAAACGCTATCGTCGCTGTCTGCGGCTGATACCTGCATACCCACCACAAAGGAGATAACCTATGAAATACCAAAACCCCGTAATAAAAGGCTTTTACCCCGACCCGAGCGTGTGCTTTTACAATGGCAAATACTACCTTGTCACAAGCACCTTCCAGTATTTCCCCGGTGTTGCCCTCTTTGAGAGCGATGACCTCGTCAACTGGGAGCAGATAGGCTACGTCCTCACCCGTGAAAACCAGGTAATGCTAAAAAATATAAACAGCTCGGGCGGTGTTTTCGCCCCGACTATAAGAGTTAACAACGGCCGCTTTTATATGGTCACGACAAATGACACCACACATGAGAATTTCTACGTCTATACCGATGATATCTATGGCGAGTGGTCTGACCCGATAACCGTCGATCAGGGCGGTATCGACCCATCACTGTATTTTGAAGACGGCAAAACGTTCTTTATGTCAAACGGCGCTGATGATGACGGTGTCGGCGGTGTTGTTCAGTGCGAAATTGATATAAAAACGGGGCGTAAGCTTTCAAAAAGCAAATGTATCTGGCAGGGCTCGGGCGGCAGGTACCTTGAAAGCCCCCACCTTTATAAAATCGGTGACTACTATTACCTTATGGCGGCCGAGGGCGGCACGGAATACGGCCATATGATAACCCTCTCACGCAGCAAAAGCGTGTGGGGTCCCTTTGAAAACTGCCCCCGTAACCCCATTCTTACCAACCGCAACAAAGCCCCTTACCTTATTCAGGGCATAGGCCACGGCGACCTCGTTTTTGATAAAAACGGCGATCTGTTTATACTGAGCTTAGGCTTTCGTCAGATACATAAATGGATGCCCTACCATAACTTAGGCCGTGAAGTATTCCTCACCCCTGCACGGCTCACGGCAGACGGCTGGATAACCGCAGGAAATGACGGCACGACAGATGAGTTCTATGAAATTGACGGCAGCTTTACCCAAAAGCCGCTTAAGGAATACACCTTTGAAAGCACCGATTTTGGTATAGACTGGTGCTTTCTGCGCACGCCCGACCCTGCTGACTACACGCTCACCAAAGAAAGCGTAACTCTAAAGGGCACGGATATCACCCTTGATATGGCTGACTCCCCCACCTTTATAGCGCTAAGGCAGAGAGATCATTTCTTTACCCTCAGCTGCAATGTCAGCATAGACAGCGGCGAGGGCGGCATCAGTGTCTATATGTGTGAGAGCGAGCATTACGAGATAGCGATAAGAAAGCGCTCCGACGGCAGCTGCGAGGCTGTCCTGCGACTTAATATCGGAGGGATAAAGCATATCCAAAATTCCATTCCGATCAACGGCAGCAGCGCCGCCCTCACCATTGAGGGAGATAATTTTAACTACACCTTCAAAGCAAACGGCACCCCACTCGGCACGGGGCAGACAAAATACATCAGCAGCGAGGTCTCGGGCGGCTTTACGGGCGCTATGATAGGTCTTTACGCAGTTAAAGGCGATGCTGAGTTTAAGGGCTTTTCGCTAAAATACAACGAAAACGCGGTTTACAATTAATAATTAAAATTCCGCCGCGCGCAAACCGAAGGGGCTCGGGGGCGACCGGAAAGCCCCCGAAAACTAAGCGCGGCAAGTCTGCCGCTGTTCAGTATTTCCCCTGCCCCCTCTTTTACCCACATAACCAAACAAGGCTCGGAGCAAAAAATTACGCTCCGAGCCTTGCTTTTTATTTTTCCTTGTCGAGCAGCAGCTTTGTCTTAAGTATCGCAAGCTGTGTCTTTGAATCAAGAATCTCCCCGTTCATCACCATTTCCACCGCCTTGTCAAATGGCACCTTGAAAACGTCTAAAAACTCGTCATCATCTAAGTGCTGCTCACCAAAGCTTAAGTCCTGCGCTAAATA
Organism: Ruminococcus sp.; assembly: GCA_017634275.1. Classification (GTDB taxonomy): domain Bacteria; phylum Bacillota; class Clostridia; order Oscillospirales; family Ruminococcaceae; genus NK3A76. The sequence goes on from JAGBNQ010000079.1 coordinate 25,188, forward strand.
CATATGAATTACCTCGCTGTCATATGCAACAGTCGGGTAAAGCTTGCCTAAGTAGGTAAATTTTCCGCACTCAGCACCTGCCTCCTCCTTAAGCTCCCTTAAGCCGCATTGCCTGTGATCCTCGCCGTATTCGAGCTTTCCGGCCGGTATCTCAATAAGCTGCGTCTGAAACGGGTAGCGAAACTGCTTTACCATGTAAACATTCCCCTCATCATCAAGCGGCACTACGCAAACGCCGCCCGGGTGCTTGATAAGCTCGCGGCTGACTATAGAGCCGTCCTCAAGCTCTGCCTTGTCCTTGTAAAGCTTTACTACCTTTCCGTCAAAAATAAGCTCCGAGCTTACGGTGTCCTCTTTTAAATGCATTAGTTTTTCTCCTCTCTTTTTTTAAGCCGTCTGTAGTATAATACATATCCTACAAGCGTCAAGGCGCTTATCCCCGTCATAACAGCCCCTGCTTTAAGCCCGGGTGTAACGTAATGGAAAACTATATCATTCTCCCCTGCCTTGCACCTTACCGCCATAAAGCCGTATGAGGCCTTGATTATCTCGGCCTTCTCGCCGTTTACCTCTGCACTCCACCCCTCTGTGTATGGCACGCTGAAAAATACGAGTGATTCCTTATCAAGCCTGTTTTTCGCCTCAAAGCCGTTTGTGTCATAGTCAAAGCTATAGCAGGCACTCTCTATCTTCTCCTTTGACTCCTGCTCAAATGAAAGCCTTGTTACAGTTTTTGATACTTTGGTAAATTCTTCCAGTATATCAGCGTTTTTCTCAATGTCACTCTCATCAAGCACAAGCGCCTCCATAAGCGTGTTTACCTTTTTCGCCGTCGGGAGCTTTTCGTATTCCTCCTTGGTGATATATTCATCATAGGTAAAACCCATAGGGATAAACAGCTCGTTTTTGTAGATGTTAAAGCCGTTCTGCGTGCCGACATATTTGAACGATGTCATATCATCAAGCTGTTCCTTAGGCTCTTTGGGGGTCTTGTCATCGCTGTAGTTGTCCACCACCTCGTCAAAGTAATACTTTACCGAGAAAAGCCCTCTGAAAGCGTAGTATTTCGTTTCTATACGCGAGGCAACATTTCTCTCCTGCCCCGATATTTCGTAAAACTCCATGATCGACGACGGCACAACGCTCTGAAAGCACCTCATCGAGCTAAGCCCCCATATCATGCACCAGTTATCCACATTCGGCGAGGTATCTATCCTGTAAAAGCTGTTGGCGGCGTTCGTTTCCTCCGCCGTTTCAAACTCGGTCAGGTCGATCTTTTCCCTTCCCCTTATCGCGTGCTCGATGTAGTAGTCATTGTAAGGCCCCTGCGTTACGCCGTACCATACGCAAAGCGCCATGCTTATCATGCACGCCCCGACTGTCATAAGTGATGCGTATCTCATAAAATTCTCGCTCTTTGAAAGCTTATAAAGCGTTATCGCAAGTGCTATGAGTAGCACTACCGCCGCCCCTGCCTGAATAACGTAAAGCACAAGGTATTTTGGCATTTTAAGCCACTGTATCTTGTCATCCACCTTTTTAGGCACAAGTCCGCAGAGGATAAAGAATACCGTTATCCCTGCAACGGGCGGGAATGCTTTCTTTATCTCCTCGGGGTCTTCTTCAAGCATTTTAGCCGTCATCATCGCCATAATGAGTATCGGCATAAAGTACCACCTTGCATAGTAGCTCGCCGTCATCATAGCGTATATGGCATTTAGCCCCGGTATCACCATCATTATAAAAGAGGTTATCACAAGCCGCTTAGCCCAGCTCTTTTGCTTTGTCCGCAGAAATGCTATAACGCCCGTCATTGAAAACAGCGGCATATACCCGGCTATTGATGCCCACTTAGCGCTGTCAGCATTGAATATATTCGGCCTTGCAGGCATATCGGGCAGCATAAAGAAACTCTGTATTATCCTTAATATGCGGTATTTGTCATTGTAAACTATAAGATTATCGCCCCATAAATGCTCATCAAGGCGCGGATTGTTTATCGTATCAAGGCAGGCAGGCAGGAAGATCACCGCCGCAAGCATAACGCCCATTACCGCCTCAAATGCAAGGTTGAAGAGCTTTTTCAGCCCTATCTTGTATTCGCCGCTCAAAAGCCTTATGACAAAGTAAATTATAACGAAAATGACCTCGCCAAAGAAGAAGAAATAGCTGATGCAGGCGCAAATCGCTACCGCAAGTGCGAAAGCGCCGCGCTTGTTTTCTTTTATATTCAGCTCCAGCCCGAGCAGCAGCAGCGGAAAGAACGCCGTTGCATCGTGAAAGTGGTTAAAAAACACGTTATATGCCTGAAAGCCCGAGAATGCGTAGAGCATCGCCCCGATGAACGCCGCGTCCTTGTTCTTGACAAAGAGCCTGATATAAGCGTAAGCAAACATCGCCGCGCACCCCGTCTTGACACCCAGCATTACGGGTATCAGATAGACCTCCCACGAGGGCGGAAATATCGTTGTCACCCAGAAAAACGGGCTGCCGAGCAAATAAAACGAGTATGAGCCTATAAAGCTTGAACCGAGGTCAGTGCCCCAGTCCCAGCCGAAATTGCCGTTTCTGATCATCTCGTTTGAGTGATAATAGAACATCTCCTGCTGCGAGTTGAAGTCGCCATAGTACAGAAATATCCCGTCATTTACAAGCAGCGACGGAAAGCAGCATATAAATATCCCCAGCATCGACAGCACAAAAAGCAGCAGATACCGCTCCTTGTCAAACATCGCAGGGTGAAGGTTTTTATATATGTTTTCCCTCAGTTCCTTTAGTTTCTCAGCCATTGTGTTCTCCTTTTAGATGATAGTAATAAAATGTAAGAAGTAAGATCTTATTTTACAAGGCAGGCTATGGTCTGGTTTGAAAAATCAAAACGCTCCTGATAGCCCTTTTCATTTTGCAGGCAGAAAAATATAAGCCCTATCTCGTCGGGGTCTTCATTTTTCATGCAGAAGTATGCGTAGACAAAGTATTCCTCGCCGTCTATCGTGACCGCGAGCGTTTCGCTGTAATACTGGTTTTCTTGTGTATTTTGGTAGGTGCGCTCATAGTTTACCCCTTTTACGGTCTTTTTTGAGGATATCTCTGCCTTGCCCTTCGGCACGCTTTCAAGAAAGCTGTCAAGCTGCCGCTCAAAGCCGAGGCTCTCCCTCGCCGTCTTTGTAAAATTCTTTGCTATAAGCTCTTTGTCGTTATCCTCAGCCGCCTCTAAAAGCCCCTCGGTCACGTCCCTTACAGCCTCGCCGGGTACGACGTAATGCGCGCGCCATTCGTCGGTTACGACCTCATAATCGCGGTGCGAAACGATAAAATCCTTTACGATAACGCCGCCTATGAACAGTCCCGTGCCTACGGGCGGCATAAGCAGCAGCACCCCCAGCACTATAGCCACTATCGGGGATTTTTTGCCTGCGTTTTTAGGGTTTTTCCTTCTGACTATGCCTATGATAAGCAGTAAAAGCCCGAGGAAAAACATTCCCCCGAGCACAATTACCACAAACCCCAGGAAAACCAGAAACATTGATGCAAAAGCCATAGTTTTCCCTTTATCCTGTTACTTTGTACACTTTTCCAGCTTGTCCTTGCCGCCCATATACATTCTTAAAGGCTCGGGTATTCTTACAGTACCGTCAGCCTGCAAATTGTTCTCAAGGAATGCGATAAGCATTCTCGGCGGCGCAACAACTGTGTTATTGAGCGTGTGAGCAAAGTATTTCTGCCCGTTCTCGCCTGCAATTCTTATCTTGAGCCTTCTTGCCTGAGCGTCGCCTAAGTTCGAGCATGAGCCTACCTCAAAATACTTCTTCTGTCTCGGGCTCCACGCCTCAACGTCGCAGCTCTTAACCTTAAGATCGGCAAGGTCGCCCGAGCAGCATTCAAGCGTTCTTACGGGGATATCAAGCGAGCGGAAGAAATCAACGCTGTTTTGCCAGAGCTTGTCATACCACTTCATAGAATCCTCGGGCTTGCAGACAACTATCATTTCCTGCTTTTCAAACTGGTGAATGCGGTAAACTCCCCTCTCCTCGATGCCGTGAGCGCCTACCTCTTTTCTAAAGCAGGGGCTGTAGCTTGTAAGCGTTTTCGGCAGCTCTGCCTCGGGGGTTATCGTGTCGATAAACTTGCCTATCATCGAATGCTCTGATGTACCGATAAGATAGAGATCCTCGCCCTCGATCTTATACATCATATTTTCCATTTCAGCAAAGCTCATAACGCCCGTAACAACGTCAGAGCGGATCATAAACGGCGGAACATAGTAGGTAAAGCCGCGGTCTATCATAAAATCTCTCGCATAGGAAAGGATAGCGGAATGCAGCCTTGCGATATCGCCGCTGAGATAGTAGAAACCGTTGCCGCTCGTTCTTCTTGCAGCGTCAAGGTCGATGCCGTTTAGGCTCTCCATTATATCAACGTGGTAGGGCACCTCAAAATCAGGCACTACAGGCTCGCCAAAGCGCTCGATCTCAACATTCTCGCTGTCGTCCTTGCCGATCGGAACGCTGTCGTCGATGATGTTGGGGATAACGAGCATTCTCTTTCTGATCTCGGCCTCATACTCTGTTTCCTTTACCTCAAGCTCTTCAAGCTCTGCGCCGAAGGCCTTTACCTCTTCCTTGACCTTTTCGGCCTCGTCCTTTTCGCCCTTTGCCATAAGGCCGCCGATCATCTTGCTCTTGGAGTTTCTGAGCGCTCTTAGCTCATCGCAGCGAGTTTTAGCCTCTCTGAACTTCTTGTCATACTCAATGACCTCGTCAACGAGAACGAGCTTTTCGTCCTGAAACTTTTTCTTGATGTTTTCCTTTACAACATCGGGGTTTGTCCTTAAAAATTTAATATCCAGCATTTTAAATTTCCTCCATTCAATGCTTTGTTTTCTTATATTGTTCCACATGGAACATTTTTTATTTATCCGTCAGTCTTTTCATCAGCTCGCGGAATTCTTCCTCGCTCTTGCACTCTATCGTGAGCTTAGTCTTGCCGCCCTTGCCCTGCTCGACTTTAACGGGCTGGCCGAAGGTCTGCTTTAGCGCAAGCTCCGCCTCAACTAAAAAGGTGGGCTTTTTGATGCGCTTTTGAGGCTTTGCAGTTTTCTGCACCTTTGCCGCGTCAATGAGCGTGCTTAGTTGCTTTACACTTAGTCCCTCACCTACCACTCGCTTTACAAGCTCCTCCTGCAAGGCATCATCAACGCCTGCAAGCAGCTTTCCATGGCCTGACGAAAGCTCGCCGCTTATGAGCTTTTCTCGAGCCGTGCTGCAAAGTGAGAGCAGCCTTAGGCTGTTTGCTACCGATGAGCGCGGCTTGCCAACGATATCCGCAGCCTCCTGCTGGGTATAGCCGTAGGTCTCTATCAGGCTTTGATAGCCCATGGCCTCGTCTATCGGGTTCAGATCCTCCCTTTGCAGGTTCTCGATAAGTGCGAACTGCGCGACCTGCTTATCGTCAAGCTCCCTGATTATCACGGGGACCTCTGTAAGCCCTGCAAGCCTTGCCGCGCGCCAGCGGCGCTCACCTGCAACTATCTGATAGCCGCCGTTTGATATCGGGCGGACGAGCAGCGGCTGCAAAATGCCGTGCTGCATTATCGAATCGGAAAGCTCGCCGAGTGTGGTGTCATCAAACTCCTTACGCGGCTGGTCGGGGTTCGGTTCAACGAGCGACAAGCGTATGTTCACAGCGCCGTCAGATAGAGCGGCTGCGTCCTCATCGTTCTCGTTTGTATCCTCTTCTTCCGTGTTATCGTCAAGGCTTTCATAGAAGTCGCCAAAGAGGTCATCAAGACCCGACTGCTGTTTTTTTGATTTCTTTCTTCCCATAGCACAATCCTTTCCTATGCAAAATGTTCCACGTGGAACATTTTTTATTTTTTACTCTTTTTGGGCTTTGCGGCCTGCTTTTTATCGCGCTTTATTATCTCCTTTGCAAGCTCCTCGTAGGCCTTTGCGCCCTTTGACTTTTTGTCGTAGTAGATGACAGGCTCGCCGTAGCTCGGCGCCTCGGAGATAGCCACGTTTCGCGGTATCACCGTATCAAAGACAAGGCTGCCGAATTTCTTCCTCACCTGCCCCGTGACCTGCCCCGTGAGCTTATAGCGCTCGACATACATCGTAAAAAGTATACCCTCGATATCAAGTGACGGGTTGAACGAGCTTTGAACGCGCTTTATCGTGTCGGAAAGCTCGACCAAGCCTTCAAGCGAGAGAAACTCGCACTGGAGCGGTATCAGCACCGAATCAGCCGCCGCGAGGGCGTTTATCGTTAGCATATCAAGTGTCGGCGGGCAGTCGATAAAAACGTAATCGTAAAAGCCGCGCGCGGTATCAAGCTTTGAGCGAAGGCGTGTAGCGCGGTTTTGCTCCTTAAGCAGGCGCACCGCCGCACCCGAGAGGTTCTGCGTTGTCGGCACTACCGAAACGCCCGTGAACTCTGTCGCGGTTATCGCCTCGACAAGCTCGCACTCATCGGTTATCACCTCATAGATAGTATTCTTTATCCTGCTCTTTTTGATAGCAAAGCTGGTGGTGGTATTGCCCTGCGGGTCAAAATCGACTATAAGCACCTTTTTGCCGAGCTTGCCGAGCACAGCCGCGAGATTTACCACCGTTGTGGATTTTCCTACGCCGCCCTTCTGGTTTGAAACGGCTATTACCTTACCCATATATTATCTCCTTTTGGTTAAAATATCAAATCAGAACAAAGGTATGAATATCCGCACATACCTATACATTATTTATTATACTACAAATTTTCACATTTGAAAAGGGGTTTCGGCAAAAAAGTGAGGAGAAAAGGAAAAATAAAACACCGGGCAGGGGAGGAAAGGCAAAAAAGAGGTACCGCGCGGCGATACCTCTTTTTATTTCTTTTTCTATTTTATATCTGAGCCGAGTAGTTGGGAGCCTCTTTTGTGATATAGATATCGTGGGGGTGGGACTCCTTAAGGCCTGCTCCCGTAATCTTTACAAACTGAGCCTTCTCTGCAAGCTCCTCGATAGTGCGGCAGCCGCAGTAGCCCATACCCGAGCGGATACCGCCGACAAGCTGATAGACCGTATCGGAAACGGGGCCCTTATAGGCAACTCTGCCCTCAACGCCCTCGGGAACGAGCTTTTTGGTATTTGTCTGGAAATATCTGTCCTTAGAGCCCTTATTCATTGCGGCGAGCGAGCCCATTCCGCGGTATACCTTGAACTGTCTGCCCTGATAGATCTCAGTTTCACCGGGAGCCTCCTCGCAGCCTGCCAAAAGCGAGCCGAGCATTACGCAGCTTGCGCCTGCGGCGAGAGCCTTAACGATATCGCCCGAATACTTGATACCGCCGTCAGCGATAACGGGAACGCCATACTTAGCGGCTGCACAGGCAGCGTCATAAACGGCTGTTATCTGCGGAACGCCGATACCTGCAACAACTCTTGTCGTACAGATAGAGCCGGGGCCGATACCTACCTTGATAGCGTCTGCACCTGCCTCACAAAGAGCAACAGCACCCTCGGCGGTTGCAACGTTTCCTGCGATGACGGGGATATCCGGGTAAGCTGCCTTGACTTTCTTCAGGCACTCGACAACATTCTTTGAATGGCCGTGAGCCGAGTCAAGAGCTAAGATATCCACCTGAGCCTCGATAAGAGCGCCTGCTCTGTCAAGAACGTCCTGCGTCATGCCGATAGTAGCGCCGCAGAGGAGCCTGCCCTTTTTATCCCTTGCGGAATTGGGGTACTGAACGCTCTTTTCGATATCCTTTATTGTGATAAGACCCTTTAAGATACCGTTATTATCAACGAGGGGGAGCTTTTCGATCTTATGCTGCATAAGTATCTTTTTAGCGCCTGCAAGATCGGTGTCAACGCTTGCTGTCACAAGGTTTTCCTTTGTCATTACCGAGCCTATTTTTATGCTGAAATCTGTGATGAAACGAAGATCTCTGTTTGTAAGGATACCCTCAAGCTTGCCGTTCTCGTCAACTATCGGAACGCCCGAGATCTTATACTTGCCCATAAGCTTGTCAGCCTCGGCAACAGTCTTATCAGCGGTAAGAGAGAAGGGATTAACGATAACGCCGTTTTCTGATCTCTTTACCTTATCGACCTCCTCAGCCTGCTGAGCAATAGTCATATTCTTATGGATTATGCCGATACCGCCCTCTCTTGCGATAGCGATAGCCATTTTCGACTCGGTAACAGTATCCATAGCCGATGTAAGGATAGGGGTATTGAGCACGATATCCTTTGTAAGGTGTGTGTGAAGGTCTACCATATCAGGTGTGCAGTCACTTTCTCTGGGCACTAACAGTACATCATCAAAGGTGAGCGCCTCCTTGATAAACTTATTCTCCGCATTCGTATTGAGCATAATTTTTACCTCCGTTTCTTCACTTTCAATATTTGTTTTACTATCTTATAAATAAATAATATACACTTTTTCCCCTAAAATGTCAATAGCGCCAATAATAAGGGTTTGTTAATTTTTCTTAAATATCATCAAAACGGCAAAAACAGCCTTTGAGCTGTCGCGGCATGGTTTTTTCATCGGCGCAGACGATACCTCTGTTATTTATAAAAAAGGCACGCCCTTTTGCGGAGCGTGCCTTAAGTTTTTATTTTATTCGGACTTAGCATTTGCCTCAGCCTGTGCCTTTAAAAGGTCACGGATCTCTGTGAGGAGAACCTCTTCCTTGGGCGGCTCGGCAGCAGCCTCTTCCTCGGCCTTTTTCTTGCCGATAGTCATAGCCTTATTTACAGCCTTGATAAGGCAGAAAAGAATAAGTGCTATGATAAGGAAGTTGATAACAGCGGAGATAAACGCGCCGTAGGAGAACTCAACACCTCTGACGGTAAATGTTCCGCCGACAACCTGCATAACACCGTTTTCATCCTTCTTGGCACCACCTGTGATAACAGCGATAAGAGGATTGATAAAGCTGTCTGTCAAAGCAGTTACGATAGAACCGAATGCAGCACCGATGATGACACCGATAGCCATATCCATTACATTGCCTTTAAGAGCAAAGGCTTTGAATTCTTCAATAAATTTCTTCATGATCTTCATTTCCTTTCCCATAATACTACTTTTAGAAGTATCTTAAATATAACACATTTCAGACAATTTTTCAACAGAATATTATTATTTTTACAATATTTTTCATATTTTCGTCAGTTTGCTTAAAATTACTGCTCTGATTTTGGAGAAATAATGGATAGGGGATCACGCGAGGCTATGCCGCTCACCATTATTTTTCATTATTCATTTCCTTCTTTATCTGTCGCATTGTTATCATATAGAAAATGAGTGACACCACCATTGCGGTGAACCAGCCTATAGGCCATGAGAGCCATATGCCGCGCGCCTGACCCATATTCTTTGAAAGGACAAACGCAAGGATAACACGCAGGATAAGGTCAGAAAAGGTTGTTCCCATAAAGAAAGGCATTCTGCCCGTGCCGCGCAGCAGGCCGTCGGCCATAAGCTTGATGCCGACCACGGCATAGAACGGGGCAACGATCTTAAGAAACTCTCTGCCCGTATCGAGGACGGCAGTGCTTGCGCCCTTTTCAAGGAACAGCCCCATCATCGTTTCTGGGAGGAGAAAATAGCAGCCTATAAACGGAACGGCAACAACGAGCGCCATTACCAGGCCTGCCTTAAAGCCCTGCCTGATACGCTTTGTATTGCCTGCGCCGTAGCTTTGCGCGCAAAAGCTTGACAGGGCATTGCCCATTGTAGAAAAGCTCGTGACAGCAAAGGTGTTAAGCTTGATCGCGGCGCTGTAGCCTGCGATAACGCTTTTGCCGTAGCTGTTGACAAGACCCTGAATGAAGATATTGCCGACAGAAACAAAGCTTTGCTGCAAGATACTCGGGACGGCGTAGGCGGAAACCTTGCCGAGCATTCGCCATGAAAAGAGGGGGGCTTTTTCGGTAGTTTTTATCTCCTTAAGCTTTTTAAGGATAACTATGACAGAAAGGACACAGGAAATTCCCTGAGCGATAAAGGTTGCCCATGCAGCACCTGCAACGCCCCATTCAAAAACCGCGACAAAGAGCAGGTCAAGCACAACATTGCCGACTGACGAGCCTATAAGGAAATAGAGGGGAGTCTTAGAATCACCGAGGGAGGTGAAGATACCCGTACAGACGTTATAGACAAAGAGAAAGACAAGGCCTAAGGTATAGATATTAAGATAGGTAGCGCTGTCGGAAAAGATATCGGCAGGGGTATTTACCATATTAAGCAGCGGCTTACAAAAAAGAATACCGAAAAGGGTAAGGATAAGCGCTACAGAGGTCGAGGCGATAAGGGTAGTAGTAGCGGAGGTCTTGACGCGCTCAAACATTTTAGCGCCGAAAAACTGCGAGATAACGACAGCACAGCCGACATTGCTGCCGACGGCGACGGCCATAAATATCATAGTGATAGGGTAGGAGGCGCCTATCGCGGCGAGGGCGTCCTCACCTGCGAATTTACCTGCTATAGCAGAATCGGCAATACTATAGAGCTGCTGGAACACCACGCTCAAAAACATGGGCACAGTAAAAGCCCAAAGCACTTTTGTCGGCGAGCCGACAGTAAGATCTTTCATATGGATCTCCTTTCTTTTTCAATGCACAATGCATAATGCACAATGCACAATTGAGGTGCG
>JAGBNQ010000080.1 GCA_017634275.1 Ruminococcus sp.
AATCCTTCTTCAGCGGAACGGATTCTCTCGTGAGGTATCCACATATATCCGGAACAACAAGGATGAGTTTATTATCGAAGGGCCGGATGGAAAATGGCATCTGAGCACGGCATTGCTTGAATGCTCAAATACTAACGCTCGCACAGAAGCGTCGAGTGTGCGATATAACATGCCGGAATTGTTTGCAGAGAAGATATAAACCAATCGGGAGGAAGAGTTACCTATGAAGAAGATTGAAGGTTCTCCTAAGAGCCTAAAGCAGCTTTTACAGAATACAAAATACTCGATTCACTATTATCAGCGTGAGTATATGTGGCAGAGAAAACATATCGAGGAACTGATCGATGACCTTACATCGGAGTTCTTAGATTATTATGTTCCCGGTGATGATCGCAAAGATGTGCAGGACTATGGTGCATATTTCATGGGTTCCATTGTTCTTGCCGGTCGTGAAAATGCAATCATAGACGGCCAGCAGAGATTCTCATCGCTGACGCTCCTGCTAATGTATCTAAACAATCGGCTCCGTTCACTTGGTCAGAACTATAGCATGATCGAACAGATGATTTTTTCTGAGGCGTACGGAACTAAATCCTTCAATATAAATGTTGAGGATCGAGCTGATTGCATGAATGCCATTTTTAATGATCAGCCGTTTGACACGACCGATGTCGGAGAGTCCGTGAAAAACCTCTATGGCAGATATAACGATATCATTGATGTTTTTCCCAATGATGATATTACTGACGACATGCTCTTGCATTTCTGTGACTGGCTGGCCGAAAAGGTGTTCTTTATAGAGATTGTGGCCACCACAGAACAGGATGCCCATAAAGTCTTTGTAACCATGAACGATAGAGGTCTGAGTCTCACATCAACAGAAATGTTGAAAGGATACCTACTATCAGAGATAAAGGATGATTCCAAGCGTGAAAAACTCAATAACATTTGGAAAGACAAAGTTCTCTCCCTCAAAAAAGACGACGATAAGGGAGATGAAACATTTATCAAAGCATGGCTAAGAGCTCAATATGCTGAAACCATCCGTGAAACGAAAGCCGGTGCCGTGAATCAGGATTTTGATATCATTGGTGGTTCTTTCCACAAATGGGTACGTGATGAGCGAGACAAGCTCGGCCTATCCACAACAGATGATTTTGAGCTCTTTATTATGAAGTTTTCTAAATTTGCGGATGTTTACAGGAAAATTCGTGAAGCTGAGAACACATTTGCAGCGGAAACAAAGTATATCTATTACAATGCACAGGTTAATTTTACGCTTCAGCCGCAGTTGCTACTGGCTCCTATTTGTTATGAGGATACGTGGCCGGTTATCATTGAAAAGATGAATTTGGTCGCTCGATTCATTGATCTGCTGATCACTGCCAGAGTAACGAATTATAGGTCTGTAGACTATAGCACTATCAAGAATTACGTGTTTAACGTAACAAAGAATATTCGTCGCTGTTCTATTGATGAGCTGAAGGCTCGTTTGAAAGCCCAATCTGATAACCTCGCATATGATCCGGCAGCAGCCCTTCCTGAGTTGCGTTTGAACAGCTTTACCAAGAAATACATCAAGAATATGCTTGCTCGCATCACTGGCTATATTGAGGAGCAGACCGGTGTAGCTTCGAATTACTGCAACTACATGAATACGCAGACAAAGAATCCATTTGAAATCGAGCATATTATCACGGACCATTACGAGTGGTTTACCAGCGAATACTCCGATCAAGAAGAATTCAGACGGTGGAGAAATAGCTTCGGCGCACTATTACTTTTGCATAAGAGCATCAATGCCAGTCTGAATGACTCAAAATATGATTACAAGCTCTCGAAGTATTGTTCCAATGAAGGAAACATTTATACCGAGTCGCTGGGTGATCAGGCCTATCAGAATAATCCAAAGTTCAAGAAGTTTATTGCTGACAATGGTCTGGGATTCAAACCTTATGCACAGTTCGGAAAAGCAGAAATCACTGAGCGAATTCAGCTTCTTGTTCAGCTTGTTAATTTGGTGTGGAATTCGGAGATGTTTGCATGATGGAGCTTATAGAAGATGTTTTTATCCGCTGTGGTAGATGCGGGAAGATTACCGGAATACACAAAGAAGATTTTGATTTTGAGTCCTATGTATATGATCGTGGCGATAATAGGATGGGTGAAGAAATCGAATTCCGTCACGAGGGATACATTGAATGTGATCAATGTGGGAATGAAATCTCCTTCAGAATATCTGGCTACGAGTATCCTATAGGTGCATTCAACTATGAAGATAGCGAAATAGCTGGAGGTCGGTTTGAGAAAGAGCCGCACATGGGAGTCATATATAGCCGAGATGATTTTGACCCCGATGATGCATACCCTGCATTTACACGTGTGGAGCAAATCATCATGGACATTGCCCAAAACCGTGAGTTGATATATGACATCTCTCCCAGAGAGTTTGAGGCAGTTATCGAGCGGGTACTTCAAGATGAGGGCTTTGAAACAAAGTTGACACAACAAACCAGAGATGGTGGTCGTGATATTATCGCAACAAAGTATGAAATGGGAAAGCCGGTCGTTTTCTATATAGAGTGTAAACGGTACGGACGCCAGAACTCTGTGGGTGTAAATGTCGTTCGATCTCTATATGGTGTTCAGTCGGCTGATCAAATAAACAAAGCAATTCTCGTAACAACTGGACATGTTACCCGTGGTGCTCGCAGATTTGTAGATAATCAGAATACGATGATGAGCGTCATCGATATCGAGGAAATACACGAGCTGATTCAAAGAAGCGCAAGGAAATATAGAGGCTACTGAACCTTTTAATTTTTTCACACTTTTTAATTATTCCTCCGACAGCCGGTTTTGAGGGGTAAGTTTCAAAGGCCACAGAACCGGCAAGAAACAATCGAATAAACAGAAAAAGGGCTTCCGAAGCTCTGCTGTAAAACACAGCGGAACCTCGAAAGCCCTTTATTTCAAGCCTTTTTCAGCACTTATGTGCCGGAGAAGGCTTTTTCTGTTTGTATCAAAGACAGCGTCTTTATAGACCCTGCCTGCGGCTCGGGCAACTTCCTTACCGAAACCTATCTGAGCCTGCGCCGACTGGAAAATGAAGCTATCAAGACCGCACTCGGCGATGCTATCATGTTTGCAGACACAAGCAGCCTGTCAACCGTCAAGGTGTCTATCGGGCAGTTCTACGGCATAGAGATAAACGACTTTGCGGTGACTGTCGCAAAGACTGCGCTGTGGATAGCCGAGAGCCAGATGCTGCACGAGACCGAGAAGATAATAAACAAGTCGCTCGACTTCCTGCCGCTGAAAAGCTATGCCAACATCATAGAGCGCAACGCTCTGCGTGTGGATTGGGAAGATGTTGTGCCCAAGGACAAGCTGTCATATATAATGGGAAATCCGCCGTTTGTGGGCGCAAGGCTTATGAGTGATGCACAGAAGGCAGATGTATTTTACATCTTTGACGGTGTTAAGAGCAACGGTAATCTTGACTATGTTTCCTGCTGGTATAAGAAAGCAGCCGATCTTATGAAAGGGACATATATCAGAACAGCTCTTGTTTCCACGAACAGTATTACGCAGGGTGAACAGGTTGCTATCCTTTGGAAAACGCTGTTTAAGCAGGGTGTGCATATCGACTTTGCGCACAGAACGTTCCGCTGGGATAGCGAGGCAAGTATCAAGGCACACGTTCACTGCGTCATTGTCGGCTTTAGTGTAGCCCCGAATACTGCACCGAAGCACCTGTATGACAAAGATGGAGATAAGGTCGTAAAGAATATCAACGGTTATCTTGTTGAAGCAGATGATATTATAATAAACAGCAGAACAAAGCCGATTTGTAAAGTACCTCCTATCGGCATGGGTAATCAGCCGATAGAAGACGGTAATTATCTTTTCACTGAAAATGAAATGAAAGACTTTATCCGCATAGAACCAAAAGCCGAAAAATATTTTAAGAAGTGGTTGGGGTCGCAAGAATTTATAAACGGTTATTATCGTTACTGCCTGTGGCTGGGAGACTGTTCACCAAAGGAATTATTGGGTTTGCCCGAATGCATGAAGCGAGTTGAAAACGTCAGACAATTCCGACTTTCAAGTAAACGTAGCAGTACATTAAAACTTGCTGACAAGCCCACAAGGTTTCAAACTGAAAATATGCCTGATAGCACTTATATTCTTATTCCTAAAGTCTCATCAGAAAGAAGAAAATATGTGCCTATTGGCTTCTTAACACCCGATACGCTTTGTAGTGATCTTGTTTTTATCATTCCAAATGCAACACTCTATCATTTCGGTATTCTTACCTCGATTGTTCATATGGCTTGGATGCGGGCTGTAGCGGGCAGACTGAAAAGCGATTATCGCTATTCAAAGGATATTGTATATAATAACTTCCCGTGGTGTGAGCCTACACCTGAACAGAAAGCAAAAATTGAAAAGACCGCACAGGCTATCCTTGACGCAAGAGCCAAATACCCCGACAGCAGCTTTGCTGATATGTACGGCGATAATATGTATCTTTATGGTGATCTTGTCTCTGCTCACAACGCCAACGACAAGGCGGTAATGCAGGCATACGGCTTCAAGCCCGATATGCCCGAAAGCGAGATCGTCGCCGAGCTGATGAAGATGTATCAGAGGTTGACGGAGATTTAAAGATGTCTATATAATGTTTGTTAGCATTTGAATTACATTTTTTTATGAAATAGTGTGTTACTAGGTTGAGCTGATAATCTTAACAATACTTAAGAATTCTATAATCATGTAAAAAAGGAGGATATAAAAATGCAATTTGAACCGATGATAAAAGCTAGAATAAATTCATTTATGGAGAACCATGCATTACGAGGGATTAAAGAAGATAGATTATTCGAGCTATTTGTAAATGACACCATATTACGAAGCCATCAACCTGATATGGGAGTCACAGGGGATGTTTTGCTAGATGAATGCTCAGTCGGTGGATCAGATGACATGGGAATAGATGGTCTTGCCATAAAAGTTAATGGAATATTTGTTTCGACTTCTCAAGACATTGATGAAATAATTGAGCTAAATAAACAGATATCAGTTGAGTTTATTTTTATTCAATCTAAGAACAAAGATAAACTTGATTCTAGCGAATTTGGGAAATATGCTGATGGAATAATTGATTTTTTATCTGAATGCCATAATGAACCGCACAATGAAAAAATAGATTCGTTATTGCAGTTAAAAGATTACCTGTTTTCAGATAAGATTATACTACGATGGAAATCTAATCCTATTGTAAGAGTATACTATGTAATATTTGGGCAATGGAGAGATAGCAAGCATATTGAAGCAAAAAAGAATACACTTTTATCTAATATTAATAATCTTCACAGTTATGAAGAAACTTTTATTAGTTTTATTGACAGCATAGTGCTAAAGAGATTTTGTGAGGAAAATGAAAACGCTTTCTCCGCTGTCTTAACTGCTATTGATAATTTTGGACTTACAGAGGTAACAGGAGTAGACAATTCTTTAATTGTACTCTTCTCTGCGGCAGAATTGATTAAAATGATTACTACTGAAGATCATAGGTTACGACAAGCTTTGTTTACTGACAATGTTCGTGATTATCAAGGTGAAACAATCATAAACTCAGAAATAATGGATACCATTCGTTTAGCACCATCTAATTTTGCATTATTGAATAATGGCATAACAATCGTGTGCTCTAATGTTACTGTCAGCAACCGAAAACTCTCTCTTGTAAACCCTCAAATTGTAAATGGTTGTCAAACTTGCAATGTACTGTTTGATGCATATACTGCTGGCATAGACATTTCAAAAGTAACGCTTTTAGCTAAAGTAATAGCAACGCAAAAAGATGAATTAACAACATCGGTAATACGAGGTACGAACAGTCAAAATGTTGTATACAACGAAGCATTTGAGACAACTCGTGATTTCCACAAACATTTGGAAGAATTTATAAATGTTATTCAACCATCTGATAGCAATAAAAGGATATACTATGAACGTCGATCTAGACAGTATTCTAGAGAACCAAGTATTTCGTCGGGGCGAATAATAGGACTTAAAGCACTTACACAAAGCTTTGTCAGCGTTTTTTTAAGTTCTCCACATTTAGGGACATCACACGAAGCAATACTTCTCAAGAAGTTTAAAAACAGTATTTATGTTGAGGGACAATCATTTCTCCCTTATTATACTGCTGCACTCATGTGTCTTGTTTTTGAGGAAATACGTCGAGATGGATTGATTGATCGAGAGTCTGAGAACTATAAGCATCATATTATGTTTATTGCATGTGAATCTATTGTTGGAATTTGTCCGGGAATTAATAACTCTCAGCGAATCGATGATTATTGTAATAAATTGTTACCAGTAATAAACAATACTGATGAATACAGAATAAAAATAGAAAAAGCTAAAGAAATACTTCAATCAGCTATTAATAAATGGATTAAAACATTTGGAGCAAAGTATCGTTACGGAATAAAGGATAATCCTAATTTCACAAAATTCCTTATTACATTTATTCGAGGTGGAAACACAGAAAACATAGAATACAGCACAGAACAAGAACTCGTACTAAGAGGTCGTGTTATAAAATGTAGACGAGATCGTAATGGGTTTAACTATGGATTCATTCAGCATTTGCCAAGTGATGTTTTTTTCCACGAACAAGACAACGAAAACTTGGATTTTAATGAGATTTATGGCAAAACCGTTTTATACCATTTATTTTCAGATAGTGTTAATGGCGAAGATAGAGCAGAAATAATTGAAGTTTTGCAAGAATAAAAAATGTAAGAGTTTTATAATGCTTTTTACTTGTCTTAAATTCAATACTATAATTACAAATACCTTACTTCCAAAAACAGTATTACCAAGTCAACAACAAGGTTTTTAGGCTTTTGGGGTAAGTTCAACAGTGAAAGTGAGATCGTCAACGAGTTGATGAAGATGTATCAGAGGTTGACGGAAGGCAAATAACAAAAGAATATGTCTCTTTATAGGCGCAGCTTCGGCTGCGCTTTTTATGTTTTGTGCATTTTGACCAAGTGGTTTAATTTTAGAAAAAAACAAAAATTCTCATGCACGTTATGCACGAAGTTTCATCCGAATATTTGGTCATGTCCCCAATTGAATAATTTCAAAAATAGTATCAATTCACTTATTGTTTACCACTTCTAGTGATAATTTCGACATTATCATTTTTGCCAATATTTCACAAAAGATATTTTCGCAAATATACTTTTTCTTTGTTAAAAACCTTAAATTTAAACCAGAATCGCTTGATTTGTATAATTTGCACAATCATAAATGCACTCCGAACGCTCATGATGTGCACTGTTGACAAGGCGCACACCATAATGTTATAATATGGCATGAGTAGGCGAGCTGCCATATAAAGAAAGAATACATTGGTTAAAAACAGGGAGTATATTTATGGCTGATTTATATTTTGTGCCATACACGCTAAAGACATCTGAAAGCCAATCAGGAGTGTTACAGGTTAAGATGTATCCCACACGACCGTCAATCACTGAAAGAAAGAGAAGAAGCAAACCGTCATCTATTCATCAGCAGCAGAAAAACATCAAAGCAAGCAAAGATCAGTTCTATAACCTTTTGATGAACAACTTTTATATTGGTGATTATCTGATTGATTTTACTTATAGTCCATTTTTAACTATAGCAGAAAGGATATCGAAGCGAAAGTATCTTCTGAAAACCAAACTGCCAAATGCATATAGTAAACACAACTCTGAGTTTAAATATTTAGGGGTAAGTGGTTTAGGAGAAAAAGAGAAACAGTTTCACGATCACATATTGCTGTCAAAAATCAACGATATAAGAACTGAAGACGAGGTAAGATGCTTTTTGCGAGAGCATACCGTGGACGGTGTTAATATCCACACAAGCATAATCAAACCTCAAAGGGATGAGACAGTTCTTGATACTCTGGAGGCTATCTTTAATTATTAGATTGCTCAGTGGGATATTGAGCTAACGATAGGAGATACCGATCGTGACCGCTTTGATATCCGAAGTCTTGATCTACAAGATTTGAATACATTTTTTGCAATCAAAGAAATATATGATATACAACAATACAGCT
Organism: Ruminococcus sp.; assembly: GCA_017634275.1. Classification (GTDB taxonomy): domain Bacteria; phylum Bacillota; class Clostridia; order Oscillospirales; family Ruminococcaceae; genus NK3A76. Next base: position 8,132 of record JAGBNQ010000080.1, read on the forward strand.
TTTTCAAGCACTACTTAAACCACCCAAGTGAAAGTAGTGAAAAATACAAAATACTAAATCGCATCAAAAATAACGGGCTATATGATAGGATAAACGATTACCAAAAACTTTGTAAAAAACGTTGGTTTAAGAGTGCTAATCTTATTGCCCCAGATGTTAATCGGGATGACCAACAAGCACAGGCATTCGTAGATTTTAAGAAGGGCGCTGAGAGAAAAGACTATGATAATTTTATCAAGAAGCACTTTCCTGATTATCAGCTTTTTCGTGAGGGCACTGCCTCGGGACATAAGGCGTTCGTAGAGCTCAAGCGTAATGCATATGCTTGGTGTTCCGAACAAATACGCTATAGAGCGTGGCGGTTGGGCATCTGACAGCGCTTTAAAAAATTTTTATCAGCAGACCTTCAGCAGTGAGCGTACCAAGGTCGATAAAGAGATAGATGCTTATTTTAATGGCATAATCTCTGAGCGGCTGGATAAAAAATGAGAATTATTCTTTGATGTATAGTTTTCGCTTTAGCACGCAACATTGACATTTCATAATCATTTCCATGTTTCTGACTAAAGCTATAAGACAGAAAAAAGCTGTTTTCACCGAAAAACTCCGGATGAAAACAGCTTTTTTACTGCATAAGAATTTCCATAAAATGTCACAAGCACATAACCATAAAAGAGACTGCTGCAATTGTGCGGCAACCCTCAGTAGCAATCAGATATTAGGGCTTTCGTTTATTATCATTTCGATGATCTTGCCTATATTGCTGCTGACCTTTCCTTTGATATCATGAATATTCTGATTGATATTCTTCTCCTGTTCAATGGCCATAAGCACATTATCTGCCAGATTTCCTATTTTGCAATTCTTCTTGGCATTAATTCTTGTCAGTTCCACAAGAACATTGTAAGCATAGCTGTAACTGTCCTTTTCATCCATAGTCAGGTATTCAGACTCATGCCCTTTGATTTTCTGTTCATAGCCTCCGTCTATGTGTAGGATCAGAAACAACTCAAATCCCGGATTTGATACAGCGGCAATATCAGTCTTTTCAATCTGCGCAATCAGCTCATTATACCCCTGTACTTTCTCCTCAAAGATGTCTCCGTCAAACACAATGACCATTTTATCTCTTTCGGGATCGAAATCATTTTCGGGAATATGTTTTTGCTTTTCGGCAAATACAATAAGGTTCTTGGCAAAAGACAGATTTTTGTCCTCATCGGTCTTCTCCCACAAGCGTATATCGATCAGAGGGTGGATACCCAACTCCTTTCTCATATCGATCAGCCGTTTAAAATAAAACGTTTCCGTATTAGCACCTTCGCAAATGAAAAAGTATTTTCGGAACGGCTCGATCTGCTCTTCATTATCGAAAGGGCGGCTGTTCCAGTTAGTATAAGTGTGTACCGGCATACTTACTCTCCTTTCGGAAAAGAAAACTGCTTGAATACGGGAATCGCACCGTATCTTCCTTCAAGGTATGCCTTGCTCAGCTTCTTATCATATCTTTCCTTAAAACGATCCAGTGAATAAATCTTGCTGGCATTATCCGAATCTCTTTCAACAAACCAGATCTCGTCTCTTCTGAAAAGGCTCTGATCCATTATTGTATCCTCATGTGTTGTAAATACCAACTGCATTCTAATACCATCATGAGCCTGCATAAAAAGCTTAAGGAAATGCTCTGTAAGCTTTGGGTGCAGACTGCGTTCCAATTCATCAACGACAAAAACTGTATCAGGCCTATCTGTAAGCAGCATATCGATAAGATCAAATAATCTCTTTGTTCCGTCTGATTCCTCAGAAAAACTAAAGTCAAAAACGGATCTGCCATGTCTGAGAACAAGTGTTGTGATCTCCGGCTCCGAGTTTTCCTTAATGCGTATATTGAAAAAAACGCCTTCCACTCTCCAAGTCATCTGTATTCCCGGCAGATTTGTCATCTGCATCTGAGTTTTTAGATTAGCAAAGATGCTCTGCACTACCTCCGCAGGTATCATCTTTCCCATTTCATCTATCGTGATCTTCCTCGTTCTGATCTCGGTCACACCTGTATCAAACGTCTGAATAAGTCTGCTGATATTATCCAAGGATTCATCATTATAATAAGTTTCTGTATTCGATATACCTATATTCGGATTGATCACAATAATATTATTCATGATCCAGCCAAAAGCCTCGGAGAAAAAGCTGAGTTTTGAATTCTCAGCGTATTTTTTTCCACGATTCATCTCCGTAAGAAACAGACGGGTATCCTGACCTGCAAAATCTTCAGAGTAAATGTCAAATCTGCTCTTTTCAGCAGCCGAAAGCTTTATGCTCTCACCCAGTAAAGGCTTGTTGCTGCCTTCTCTAATAAACAGCTGATGCGAACCACCATCCTGCATCAGTTCGTACAGCCACTCTTCAGTGATTTTTCTCTGACTGAGGATTGCAGAAAAGCCATAGGCATAAAAAGTATCTCCTACTGTAAACTGAAGTTCAAAGATACTCTCTCTTGTTTTATTTTCCTGTCTGCTTCTGCAAAAATCATTCACAGAGCCCACAGGCAGTCCTTCCATCAGAACATTTTTGATAAATACGAACGCCGATACAAGATTAGACTTGCCGGATGCATTCGCACCATAAACGATAGCGTTCTTTAACAGTTGAGTCTGTTTTATCTTTACACGATGATTCTTATTTCCTTGCATTTTACTTGAGGAGATCATCAAAAGTTCTTCATTTTTATCAAAGGATTTATAGTTTTCAATCAATACTTTAATCAGCATTGAAACGTACCTCCTTCCGAATATTTCTTTTATTATATCCCAAAATCACAGAAATGTCAATATTCAAAATACACATTCGGAGATTTTTTCTCCAAATATATATTCAAATTCTAATAATTGCACCTTTAGCCTTCTCATTTCATTGAAATTTGACTTAGTTTATTATCTTTTCAATTATTTCTCAGCTTGCCTGAAGATGTCGTTGAAGACCTACTGCATCTAATAAGAATATATAGAATTGAAAAGGTATTCTATATATCTATATATACCACAGCGGCAGCGCCACTAAGTTGTCACGAAGATACAGCTTTCTGTCGATAAGACATATTATTGCGCCCATACCTCGTTTTTTGTCGGGGATACCGTCAAGTACATCAAATTCTGATGCCATAATTGCTTTTGGCATAGTGGACATTTTTATCTCAACAGGGTGAAGTATCTCTCCCTCTTGTATTATAAGATCTATCTCGCCGTCAACTTCCTCGGTCACCCCGTTCACCTTTCGCTTTTTCTTGTCCCTGCCATTGTAAAAGAATACATCAAAATCATAATCAAGCCCCTCGTTGGAGTATGATTTGAGTATCTCGTTAATTACAAAGGTCTCAAACATAGCGCCTGCCATAGCGCCGTTTTTAAGTGTGTCGGGGGTCAGCCAGCGTGTGAGATAGCTGCAAAGCCCCGTATCTCTGAAATACAGCTTCGGCGATTTTATAGCACGTTTCAGAACGCTTGACGTATAAGGCTTGAGAATATATACAACACCGCTCTTTTCAAGTATAGATATCCATTCCTTGATAGTGACCTCGGATACCCCGACTTGATCGGCAATACTTGCGTAATTGATTATCTGCCCCGTTCTTGCAGCAACGGCGGTCATGAATTTCACAAAGGTCATGTGGTTGCTTGCTTTTATCAGTTTATTTACATCACGTTCCAGATATGTCTTGACATAAGACTGATAATAATCTATCCATTCCCTCTCAGGGTTTGCATAAAGCTCTGGGTAGTTTCCACGGTGAATAATCTCCCATATATCATTATTATATTTCTTTAGGCTTTTTTCCCGGCTTTCAATATACCCTTCAGAAGGAACAAAATGCTCATTAAAATCAATATCATATATCTCCCTGAGCGACAAGCCGTCAAGCTCAACAACAGATATACGCCCTGCAAGAGAATCACTTACACCCTCCATAAGCTGAAGCTTCTGAGAACCTGTAAGAAAAAAGTTCCCGTATTCCTCTGTGTTATCAAGCACTATTTTCAGCTTATTGAATATTGACGGGCATTTCTGTACCTCATCTATAACAAGAGGAGCAGGGTTGTTCATCAAAAACAGCCCGACATCTTCGTCAGCCTGCGCCAAAAGCAGATCGTCATCAAACGTTACCTGACCCACATCACAGAAAAGATGCTTAAAAAGTGTTGATTTACCCACCTGACGAGACCCTGTCAGCAGAATAGCCTTACTGTTTTTTGCTCCGCGCTCTATCACAGGCGCTATATGACGTTTTATCGAATACATTTTTATCACCCACTCACAATAATACGACAAATCCAAAGTATAACTTTATATTAGCACAAGTAAAAGTATTTGTCAAGGATTATTTGTGACAAATCTAAATTTTAACTTTAGATTTGTCGAATATTCATAGTTTGTGCTCTTACGGAAACTGATGAGAAACGATACGACCATAATAGCGCAGCTGCCGATAAGTGCGCCTTCGGCAGCACTACGCACACACCAGATGCAGGCGGAGATATAGGCAGCTCAAAGTCAAGTTCCGGGAAAGGCGAGTACACATAAAGAACTATCTCAGGTCTTAATTGAAAGGTTGTGTAGAAAATGCTCTACACAGCCTTTCTTCTTACATAATACTGCTTGAAATCAGCTGTTGCGGTTGCTGTCACGACGTTGAAGCGGAAGTGAATATCCACCTGCTGAGTGGGGTTTGCCCTGCCGCATTCGGGAGCGTGAACAACGATCCTGTCAATAAGCTCGTGCATGATCTCAGGGGTAAGCTCCGTGAACTCCTCATACTTCTTGACGATACCCACAAAGTTCATCACATCGTTTTTCTTCTGCTCCTTGCGGCTGATCGTGTCATGTAGCTTGGCTGCATCGGCTTTCAGCTTGCTCTGCTCCGCTTCATATCTTGCCGACATCGTAGCGAAACGCTCATCGGAGATCTTACCCGATACATTGTCCTCATACAAACGCTCAAACAGGTCATAAAGCTCATTGATACGCTTTTCAGCGATCCTCAGTGCTTTCTTATCCAAAAACAGCGGATCATCTACAGTTATACTATGCCAGAGGTTAATAATTTCTGTTTTCTATGACATATTCAATCGTAATGACGTGTGTCAAGCCGAAACCTCAACCATTTTTCAGAGCTGCGCTTTATAAAGCAGTTCACAGCCCCTTTTAACATTTCTCAAACATTTCTCAAACATCTCCCAAACAAAGCACAGGTATAATACAGACATACTAAAGAAAACAAGGAGGGCTTAAGATGAAAGCGGCAAAAATGATGATAGCAAAAATAGACGAAATAAAAATAAGGCTCTACTGCAAGATAACGGGCAGAAGATACATAACTGTAAATAACACGATATACTATTAGGAGGAAAAGCGTATGATAAAGGTAGATTCACTCACCCACGATTACGGGCACGGCAGAGGGGTGTTTGATGTAAGCTTTGAGGTGAGCGGCGGCGAAACGCTCGGGTTCTTAGGGCCTAACGGTGCAGGAAAATCCACAACGATGCGCCACCTTATGGGCTTTTCAAAGCCGCAAAAGGGCAGCCTCTCTATAAGCGGACTTGACTGCACGGGCAAGTCAAGTGAGATAATGAAAACGGTAGGCTACCTCCCCGGCGAGGTGGCACTCCCCGAGGGGCTTAGCGGCAGGCAGTTTATAAAGATGATGCAGGATATGCGCGGAATAAAAAACGAAAAGCGCACAAGCGAGCTGCTTGAAAGATTTGAGCTTGACCCGAGCGGCAGCGTAAAGCGAATGAGCATAGGCGAAAAGCGAAAGCTCGCAGTTGTGACGGCCTTTATGAGCGACCCCGACATTCTGCTGCTCGATGAGCCGACAAGCGGCCTTGACCCACTCATGCAGGAGGTCTTCATCGACTTTATAAGGGAAGAAAAGGGGCGCGGCAAAACGATACTCCTCTCATCACACATATTCGCAGAGGTAGAGGCGCTTTGCGACAGGATAGCGATAATCAAAGAGGGCAGGCTCGTTTCAACAGTCGATGCGGCGGATATCCGCCACGGGCTGCATAACATTATGACAGTAGGGTTTGAAAACCAAAAGGATTTCAACGAATTCGGCAAGGCCGGGCTTGATTTTAAGCTGCGCGACCGCAAGACGCTAAAATGCTCGGTAATTGTCGATGATGAGGACATAAACAAGTTTATAAGTGCTGTAAAGAAATTCAGGCTAAAAAGCTTTGATGAGCATTCGGTAACGCTTGAAGAATACTTTATGCACTTTTACAAAAAGGAAAAAAGCTTTGGAGGTGTAAGCTATGCCTGATATGATAAAGGTAAGCAATATGACAAAGGACTATGGCGAGGGAAAGGGAATTTTTGATTTTGATTTCTCGGTCAAGCAGGGCGAGTGTTTCGGCATCGTCGGCACAAACGGCTCGGGCAAGACGACAACTCTTCGCCACCTTATGGGCTTTCTAAAGCCCGACAGCGGCAGCTGCTCGGTAATGGGGCTTGACTGCTTAAAGGACACTAAGGAGATCATGAAAAACGTAGGCTACGTCCCGGGTGAGATAGATTTTCCCGACGTTGGCAGCGGCACGAGTTTTCTGAAAATTCAGGCCGAGTTTTTGGGGGTAAAGGACAAGGAATATATCAAAAAACTTGCCGATATGTTCGGCCTTGACACCGATGCGCCGCTAAAGCGAATGAGCAAGGGCATGAAACAAAAAACAGCCCTCGTGGCAGCCTTTATGGCTCACCCGAAGGTTCTGCTGCTCGATGAGCCGTCAACGGGGCTTGACCCGCTTATGAGAGATACGCTTATTGAGCTTATACTTAGTGAAAAAGCTCACGGTGCAACTATACTGATGTCAAGCCACATTTTCAAGGAGCTTGACGATACTGCCGACAGGGTTCTCTTTATAGAAAACGGCATTCAGAAGGACATCGTAACAAAATCCGAGCTTTGCGATGAGCTGCCATCGCTTTACAGATTGGGCTTTAAGTCAGATGATGATTATGACAGCTTTATCAGAAAAACTCACCTCTCGGTAGAGCATGAGAGCCGCGGCAATCTTCACATCGACATAGCCGCCGACAGCTCGCAGCTCGGCATCCTCTTTGGTGAGATGAGCAGATATGATATGAGATACATGAAATTCAAGCCCTTTACGCTTGAAAGATACTACACCGAGGTTTTTGAAAAGGGAGGAAGAAAAAGTGCTTAGTTTACCGCTTTTAAAACAGTCAATAAAATCAAATTCCGTTATGTGGGGCAGCATGACGGGGGTAATGACGCTTTTATGCGTTCAGTTCTCAATGCTTGATATGACGCGCTCTATGCTGTTTACTATATTCTACGGCATGATGACGACCATTCTCCCCGGGATTTACGTCCTTGTAACATCAAACAAGCTCCTTGCATCGCAGGTCGACCGCGGCTCGATGGCATATGTTCTTGCGACCCCCACAAAGCGCACGACAGTCACCTTCACGCAGGCTTTCTACCTTGTAAACTCGCTTATCGCGATGTTTGGCATCTTAACGCTTGCGCACCTTGCCTGCAATGCCGCAAAGCCCATAACATTGGGCGAGCTTGGCTTTATGGGCTTACAGGGTGACTTAACAAGCAAGATGATAATGCAGGTAAACCTCTCAGCGCTTATGGTCTGCATAGCACTTGCGGCGGTATGCTTTATGTTCTCGGGTATTTTCAGCTCCACCAAATATTCCATAGGCCTGAGCGGCACATTCATAGGTGTATCTATCCTTGCGAATATGCTTGCAATGTTCGGCAATTTAGGTGTTGAAGGGCTTGATAAGTTCAAATACCTTACAGTCTGCACATTCTACGATTACAACTCAGTCCTCACGGGCGGCAATGAGTGGATAACAAAAATGATCTTCCCTGCCGCTATAGCCCTTGTTGCCTTCGGCTTAGGCGAACTCGTTTTTAAGAAAAAGGATCTTCCCTTATAGAGGCAAGAGGTTAGAGGCAAGAGGCAAGATAAGAAAAAAGGAGCTGTTTCACCGCAACAGCCCCTTTTGCTTTTATTATTTTACACACGGCAGCAGCTTATAAAGCCTTGTTACCGCGTAGGATATCAAAAGCGATATGAGCGTGATAAGAATTACCGCCCACACTCCGCCATGCTCAAACGGGTCAAGCCGCATTACCGCGAAGATGTATTTTAATACCGCCATATGTATAAGATATATCCCGAACGAGCATTTTTCAAGCTCTGCCGCGACTGTATCTATAACGGGTATGCGCTTATCCCCCTTTGACATGGCAAATGCCCCGAAAAAGCCTGCTGACATTATCACCGTAACGGGGAATGAGTAGCTGCCAAGCAGCTCGTTTATCGTCTGCGACTTATCATTTACCGCCTTTGCAGTAAGCACAACTATACACACAAGCCCTGCCGCAGCGAGCAGGATATACACTATACGCGGCAGCTTTATCATCTTATTGCCCAGCATAAAGCCCATAAAGATATAAAGCGGATAAACGCTGAATGCGCAGATATAAAACGCCCCCTGCCTGCCGATAAGCGTTTCAAGCATAGGCCTTAGTGACAAAAACACAAACAAAACTATGCAGATGTAGTAAATAAGGCTCTTATCCTTTTTATCGGCGGCGGCCTTATACATCGGCATCATAAGGTAGAGCGCTGTCATAAGGTAGAGATACCACATATGTTTCCAGCCCGTGCCGTAGAGGATATTATCCTTGCAGACTGTAAATATATCCGCCGTAACGCTTTTTTGTATAAGCGCCGCATCAAACAGTGCAAACAAAAAGGTAAACACCAAAAGTGCTATGACCATTTTAAGCACAAGGCGCAAGAAGAGCTTTTTATATGTAAGCTTTCTCTCGGGCTCAAGCAAAAGCGCGCCCGTTGCCATTACAAAGCAGGGTACTGCCCACATACAGGCATTTCTTACAGCAAGCATAAGCGTATGCTGTGACGAAGTTTTTGCATAAGCGTCCGCCGCATAAAAGGAATGCAGCACGACTACCGCTATGCACGCAAGCGCCTTAAGCCTGCTTAAATAAAGTATCCTGCCGCCCTTATCCTTACTCAAAAGAACAGCCCTGCGTCATCGCCTACGCAGCCGTCATCGGGGTTCTGCGGCTCTGGCTCGGGCTCGGGCGCAGGTGCAGGCGTTGTAGTTGTAGTCGTTGTAGTAGTTGTGGTGGTCGTAGTGGTAGTAGTAGTTTCCTCTGTAGTGGTGGTGGTTTCCTCCGTCTGCTTTTCGGTGGTTGTAGTTTCGGGGGTGGTAGTTGTCTGCTCCGCCGTGGTGGTAGTGGTGGTAGTAGTTTCCGTTTCGCTCTCAGATGAGCTTTCCTCCGCCAAAGCCGTTGTCGCTGCCGCCGTAGCCTGCTTACTGCTGCTGTCATCTGATGACTCATCAGTTCCGCAGGCGGTCATTCCTATAATAAGTGCCATTGCCAATAATGCTGTTAACGTCCTTTTCATTTTTTCCTCCTGAGCCTTAGCTCTTAGTTGCTACATAGCCATACTGCGAATATCTCCATGTACCAGGTGTGCCGTAGATTATGCAGTAGCCGTTCATGCCTGTTTCTGTAATAAAATCGGGGTCGCAGATATATGTTACACCGCCGAGCGTAAGCAGCGCCCATGAATGAACGCTTGTACCTACAGCGCCGTGTACCTGACGGCAGTTATACCCCATAGTCTTAGCCATTTCGGTAAACATCGCCGCCATAACAAAGCAATGCCCGTAGCCGTGGTCAAAGCCGTAGTTTGCATACCACTCCATAGTAACGTCACCGCTCCTCGGCAGGCCTGCGCCTATCCACGGAACAGCGCACGCATAGCAGGCACTTCTGAGATCCCAGCCGCAGCCGTCAAGCCATATTGCCGCCTTCTGATATTTATAAACGGCCTTTGTGGAAAACTTTCCGCCGCTTGTAGCGCCGCCGTACTTGATATATGCCTTTACTGTCAGATAGCCGCCCTTGCTGCCCGACATATTCTTGACTGTATACGAGGTCTTATTGCTGCTGAGTGTTGCAAGCCTTGTCCATTTATCGCTCTTTTTCTGCTTATAGAAAACGGCATAGCTCGTTGCATTCTTCACTTTAGTCCAGCTAAGTGCCGCCTTGCCCTTTTGGGTGGTCTTTATTGTAAAGCTCACCTTTGCAGGAGATGTCGCACGGCTTAAGCTGCTGTAGCTCGGGCAGAGGTAGGTCTTAGCGCCCTGCTTTCTTTAAGCCCTTACCGCGAATTTATACTTTGTGCCGACGGCAAGTCCGCTTACCTTTGCCGAATTAGTCTTAACATTCGCCTTAAGCGTATACTTGCCCGAGGTAAGGTTTACAAGGTATACCTTATACCCCGTTGCGCCTGCTGTCTTTTTCCATGAAAGCGTAACAGAGCTGTTATTGACTGCGCTGCTTTTTAAGCCCGTAACGTTTGCAAGCCTTATGCTAAAGCTTTTCTTGATGACCCCCTCATAGTTGCCTTTTCCCGTTACCGTCGCATAGGCTGTACCTACAGCGCTGTTGCCCGAAAATGTGAGCGTATAGTCGGTATCCTTTACAAGCCTTCTGTTTGAAACTGTTACCGTTACTCTCGGCGTTATCGCCTTGCCCGAGTATGTAAAGCCTGTCCCCGAAAGGGTGACATTGCCGCTTGCTATCTTAGCAGGCTTTATCGTAAAGCTTTTTGTAAGTTTGCCCGTGTATCTGCCCTTTGCGCTTACCGTAACAAGTGCCTGTCCTGCGTTTATATTACCCGAATAGCTTACATCATAATCCTGCCCTGCCGCAAGCTCCTTGCCGTCAAGCGTTACTGTAACGGCAGGCTTTTTGACATTTCCGTCATAGGTAAATTCCTCTTTATCAAGAGCTATAACGGCCGAGGATATATCGGTGATATCGTTGAGTTTTGTTTCAAAGCCGTTTTTATTCGCATATTCCTTTGCAGCCGAGCTGCTGCCGCAGATAATAACTACCCCCTCAGCCTTTGCGCCCTCGGCTATAAAGCCTACAGACCCCTCCTCGGGAACAGTCGTATCCGACTCAAAGGTGATACTCTTTATATCCGCAAGCCCGTAAAATGCGCCCTTTGCAACAGCCGAAACGTTCTTGCCGTCTATCTGCGCAGGGATAACTATTTCTGCCTTGTCTGATGTACATTTTGTTATTATAACATTTCCGTCATCGCTTAGGCTGTATTCAAAGCCGTCAGCACTCGGTGCGGCTTGCTGCGCGCTTGCAGATATGCTGCCAAAGCCGCTGTTTACTGCCGCGCCGCCTGTCAGAGCCACAGCGCACAAAGCCGCTATCAAAAATCTGTTCATCATCATTCTCCTTTTATTTTTAAAATCTTTAACATTATATCACAGATCTAACATTTTGTCAATTTGCAGAGGTAACTAAAAAAGGGCGGAAAACCCACCCTTTCTCATTATTTTTACCAAGTTACGGCAACATCTATCTGCGTTGCATTATCCCCTACAAATACGGGGCTTGTGTCACAAACGATGCCCGTTCCGAGAGATGTTTCGATAAGTGAGCCGCGCGGTCTTATATCAAGATTGCACGCTACCATTATGTAATCACCGAACATCTTGCAGCCGTCATCTCTTACCCAATACTCATACTCACTCTCGGAAAAGCCCATATTTCTCATGATATTTATAACGCCGCCCATATCAAGATTATAATATGTTTCCTTGCCCGATGGGCCGTAGAATACGCCTGCGCTTGCTGTGAGCGAGCCGCCGTTCCACGAGGTCTTAGCCGCCGCTTTCCTTGCAGCCTCCTCCTCGGCCTTTTTCTTTTCTTCCTCTTCCTTAGCCTTTTTTGCGGCCTCTTCCTTTGCTTTCTTCTTAGCCGCCTCTTCCTTAGCCTTCTTTTTAGCCTCAGCCTCTGCCTTTATGTCTGCCTTTATCTTTTTATCTGCGGCGGTGATAGTCTTTGCAGCCGTTTTTCCCATTACGCTGCCTGCAAGCAAAGCATAGTTTTCGTTTGCAGCCCCCTCAGATACCGCGATGAGCGAGTCTACTGTAGTTGTGGTCGAGTTGAGAACGCTTGTCTGAGCGCTTTGCCCGATAGTGAGCGCGTTTGATGCAAATACGCTGACACCCGCTATCATACCTGCCGAAATGGCAAGTGCCGCTATTGCTGCAATTCCTCTTTCCTTACGCATACTAAAATAAACACTCCTTTGATTTTCGTAAAAATATCTTCTCGTCACAATAATATTATAACAGATTTTTCCTCATTTATGCCCCCTTTTTAAAATTTATTCAGAATGATTTGTAGCTTTGGCTATTTTTGCGCACCCAAAAAGTCGAATTGTGTACATTTGGCAATAAGAAAATCGGGCAAATGTTACAAATTAAATAACTTGTTAATTAAGAATTTTACTTATTCAAAAAGCAGGCTAAGCCCTGCCGTGCATTGACAACGCCGCTCAAATATGATAAAATAACATTTGAACAACACCATAACGGGAGGATAATTATTATGGTATGCGAGATATGCAATAGTACAAAATTCACAGATGATGCAGACGGCTGCACCTGTGCCGTATGCGGCACACACTACTCAGCCGAGAAAATAAAGGAGATAGAGCACAGACAGGCGCAAAACGCCCCTGCCCCCGTCAACACGAGCTTTTTGCGTGTAGCGCGTTTTGGCGGCTTTGACAGAGATGACGTACTCACCTTTATCGACTCACTCAACTGGTATATATTCCACCTTGAAAATGAAAAGGCGCGCCTTGAAAGCGGCGACCATTCAAAGCCTGCGCAAAAAATTGACCGCCCGTCAAGAACAACACTGCGCACAGTACGTTTCGGCGGCTTTGCCAAAAATGACGTTATAAGCTATGCCGACGAGCTTAGCAAAAAAATAGCCGACCTTGAAAGCGAGATAAAGGCGCTAAAAGGCGAAAAGGAATAAAAAAAGCCCCACTAAGCGAGGGCGCTGAGCGCGCCCTCTAAAATAAGAAATAAAGAAAGAATAAAGAATAAATAATAAAAGAGGTATCGGCTGCGCCGATTATTTTAAAACAAATCGCGCGCGTTTTCTGCCTAACGCAGGAAATGTCGATACCTTAAATTTTATTTATTCTTTTTTTATTTATTCGCTCTTTTTTAGCGGCGGCGCCCCCTTGTAACAAACCGGACAGCGCAAGCATAGTATATATCACAACACACAGAAATGGAGTTGATGATCTTATGGATATGTTTGACAGCTGCCCGCTTGGCAAGCTTTTAGGCGAGGCCGAGGACTGTATCATAACAAATACAGGCTCTGACGTTCTGCCCGAAAAGCTTAGCTACGGTATGGCTTACGTTCCCTTTCAGAAATGGGGAAGAATATATGAAAGCGATGTTGCGCTTATGAGGGGCACTGTATTCCCCTGCCTTGACAAGCCGTTTATAGGAGAGGAGGCGGTCTGCGATGAGTAATGACGCTAAGGAGAGAAAGGCGGCAATGCTTAAAGTCCAGCAGCTTTCCTTTGCACTTGTAGAGGCAGGGCTTTACCTTGATTCTCACCCGACCTGCGAAAAGGGCATTGCCTACTTTAAAAAGCACAAGGCCGAGCTTGACAAAGCAAGGGCGGAATATGAAAAGAAATTCGGCCCGCTGAAGATGGAAAACGCACTTGGCGCGGACGATAAAAAATGGCAGTGGGTATGCGAGCCGTTCCCGTGGGTAAGCGAGTATGAAAGGAGTGAGGGCTGATGTTTAACTACGAGAAAAGACTGCAATACCCCGTCAATATCAAAAACCCTAACCCTGCGCTTGCAAAGGTGATAATGAGCCAGCTCGGCGGCCCCGACGGCGAGGCAGGCGCAGCACTGAGATACCTCAGCCAGCGCTACTCCGCCCCGAGCAGAGAGGTTCAGGCAATGCTGACGGATATCGGGACGGAGGAACTCTCCCACATGGAAATGGTATCTGCGATAATCTACCAGCTGACGCGCAACCTGACACCCAAGCAGATAAAGGAGCAGGGGTTTGACGCTTACTTTGTTGACCACACGACGGGGATATATCCCGTATCGGCGGCAGGGGTTCCGTTTACAGCAGCGTATTTCCAGTCGCTCGGCGACCCGATTGCAGACCTCAACGAGGACTTAGCGGCCGAGCAGAAAGCGCGCTTGACCTACGACAACATCTTAAGGCTCGTTGACGACCCCGATGTAAGAGAGCCGATAAAGTTTTTACGCGAGCGCGAGATAGTTCACTACCAGCGCTTTGGCGAGAGCCTGCGGCTTGTGACGGATATGCTCGATGAGCGCAATTTCTACGCATTCAACCCGTCATTTGACAAGGTGAAAAAGAAAAAGTGATATAGCAAAGCTCCCCCGAAATATCGGAGGAGCTTTTATCATCTCAGCTTATCTGTTATCTCATCCACCATTTCCGCAAGGCTTTCAAGAGCCCTGCCTGCGGCGCTTTTAAGCTTTTTCTTACCCTTATTCATTTTACTTGTCAGCACAAATGCCGCCGTGCCGACGGTTATACCTGTTGAGATACCCTTTACAAGGGGCGAATTTTTAATTGACATAGTATTTTCTCCTTTCAAGTTGTTTGATGAATGATGACAAACTGGAGTTTGGCTCTCCAATTCACAATTCACAATGCACAATGCACAATTATTGTATCGCCTTCGGCGATGATATGGCCATTCGGCCGTTCGCCCCCACGATATCGCCTATAATTAGCATTTTAGCTACCCATATAAGCCCGATATGTGGCTTGTCAGCATAGCTGACAGCTAAGTTTTGCAAAGCAAAACTTCCAGTCCGTCGGCGCGAGCCGACACCTCAATTGTGCATTGTGCATTATGCATTGTGCATTGAAACAACCTCCAATTTATCTCGCAGTATAATATTTTTTCATCAAAAATATTATCTGCAAATATCCTTTTGTGATACAAGTCAAATGCTGTAACTGATGAAAAAAGCCATTTGTTTAAATTCTACAATAAATATTCATAGAAAATGTCAAAATTATCTGTTTACTTTTTGCGCAAATGTGGTATAATATAATAGTATCAGTATAAAATATTTTCACGGAAAGGATGTTGTTTTACTTTGGGTATGACAATGACACAAAAGGTCCTCGCGGCTCACGCAGGGCTTGATGAGGTAAAGGCAGGCCAGCTTATAATGGCGAAACTTGACCTTGTGCTGGGTAATGATGTTACTTCGCCCGTTGCTATCAACGAATTCAATAAGGCGGGCTTTGACAGCGTATTTGATAAAGAAAAGGTAACTATGGTAATGGATCACTTTACTCCGAATAAGGATATAAAGTCGGCTCAGAATACCAAACAATGCAGAGATTTCTGCTCGCAGTACTGCATCAAGAATTATTTCGATGTCGGTGATATGGGTATCGAACACGCGCTCCTCCCCGAAAAAGGCCTTGTTGCCCCCGGTGACTGCGTTATCGGTGCTGATTCACATACCTGCACATACGGCGCACTCGGCGCTTTCTCAACGGGCGTTGGCTCTACTGATATGTGCGCAGGCATGGCTACGGGCAAGGCCTGGTTTAAAGTACCTTCGGCAATAAAATTCAATATCACGGGCAAGCTGCCAAAATACAGCGCCGCTAAGGACGTTATCTTACATATAATCGGTATGATAGGCGTTGACGGTGCGCTTTATAAGTCTATGGAGTTCTCGGGTGAGGGTCTTAAGAACCTTACTATGGAAGACAGGCTCTGCATAGCCAATATGGCTATCGAGGCAGGCGCTAAAAACGGCATCTTCGCAGTTGATGATGTAACACGCGCTTACTGCTCGGGCAGAGTTGAGAGAGAGTTTACCGTATTTGAGGCTGATGAGGACGCGGAATATGATGCAGTCTATGACATAAACCTTGATGATATCAAGCCTACAGTCGCATTCCCTCATCTTCCCGAAAATGCAAGAACATTTGATGATATGCCCGAGGTAAAGATAGACCAGGTAGTTATCGGCTCCTGCACTAACGGCAGGATAGAGGATATAAGAGCGGCGGCTGAGATACTTAAGGGCAGGCACATTGCTGATAATGTAAGGTGCATAATAATCCCGGCAACGCAGAATGTATATCTCCAGGCAATGAAGGAAGGCCTTATGGAGATATTCATTAACGCAGGGTGTGCAGTATCTACCCCTACCTGCGGACCATGCCTCGGCGGTCATATGGGTATTCTTGCCAAGGGTGAGAGGGCAGTTGCGACCACAAACAGAAACTTTGTAGGAAGAATGGGACACCCCGAGAGCGAGGTCTACCTTGCATCGCCTTATGTAGCGGCGGCATCGGCTGTAACGGGCAAAATATCACAGCCGAGTGAGCTTATGAAAGAGGGCGAATGATAATGGTAAGGCATATAATAATCTGGACGCTTAAAAGTGACCTTTCAGAGCAGGAAAAGACAAACGCGCTTATAAAAGCAAAGCGCGGCCTTGAGGGGCTTAAAGGCAGGATAGACGGCCTTGAAGAGATAAGCGTTCAGATAGATAATCTTGAAAGCTCGAATGCTGATATGCTGCTTGATTCCACACTTGCAGATGAGGCAGCACTCGCGGCTTATCAGAAAAACCCCGACCACTTAGAGGTCGCAAAATTCATAAAAGAGATCACCTGTGACAGAAAATGCATTGACTACTTACTATAACTACTCAGCACATTCCTAACCCCTTCAGGCAGGATCCAAAGGAGGGAAGAACATGAAGGATTACCTTGTAGAGATATTCGGCGATATTATGATGAGCTGGCTTACCAAAAAATACGGCACTAAGCTCAGTGACGATCAGCGCCTTGACAAATATGTGGAGGAATTCAGAAGACTTAAGGACGAGGCTAACTTTTCGGTAACATCTACCCAGTCGATATTTGACAAGAAGGGCATAAATTCCGCGGAGCCTACTATGCTAAACGGCGAGCCCGTATTCAGGCTCACAAAATCCGGAATGTTCGGCAAGGTCAAAGTATGCTACTACATCTCGCGTATCAAGGACGAGATAACGGTAGATTATCTTGACAAGATATTTGACGAATTAAGACGTCAGGCAAACAACGAGAATGTTTTCTCGGCACCTGACTATAAAAACTGATATAAAGGAGAACGGTTACTATGAAGGTATGCGGCAAGGTACACAAATACGGCGACAACGTTGACACCGACGTTATAATCCCCGCAAGATACTTAAACACAGCAGACCACAAGGCTCTTGCAGAGCATTGCATGGAGGATATAGACATTGACTTTGTTAAAAAAGTCAAAAAAGGCGACATAATGGTGGCCGAGTCAAATTTCGGCTGCGGCTCATCAAGAGAACACGCGCCTATCGCTATCAAGGCAAGCGGAATATCCTGCGTTATAGCTAAGACCTTTGCAAGGATTTTTTACAGAAACGCTATAAACATAGGTCTGCCAATAATAGAATGCCCCGAGGCTGCCGACAGCATTGAGGCAGGCGACGAGGTAGAGATAGACTTTGAAACGGGCATCATCACCAACAAAACAAAGCATGAAACATATCAGGGAACAGCCTTCCCCGAGTTTCTGATAAACATCATAAACTCAAACGGGCTTTTAAACTCGCTCAAAAACGAGGAATAAGAAAAAAAACAAATCGCAGTACGCTATGAAAAGTGTACTGCGGTTTTTTATTGTATCAGATGACAAACCGGAATTTGTGGGGGCGATGCGCATACCGAAGGGGTTCGGGGGCGAGCGGAAAGCCCCCGAAAAAGGGCGCGCGGCTTGTTAGGACACTATCTTAGCTTTGAGCGTGAAACAAGCTAAAAAACCAAATAACGAGCGATACGCTAAGGCTTTGTTCATCGCTCCGAGGGGTCAAGCCGCCTGCGGCGGCTTGGTGGGGGGCTTTGCGGTCGCCCCCCAGACCCCCTTCGCCAAATTCCAATTTGCCCTTACCTCGTCACAAAATAGTAACTCAGCGTCAGCCATTCGCGTACCCAGTAGGTCGGGAGAAATCTAAGCTCGGTTTCGGCACTTATGCCGAATGCGTCAAGTCCCTCGCCTTTGGCTATAAGGCCTGCGCGGTAGAGGTGGTAGCCGTCGGAAATAAAGCATACTGAGCCGCTAAAGCCCATATCATCAAGGATATTCTTTGAATAAAGCATATTTTCGCGCGTTGAGGTCGATTCACCCTCCTCGGTGATGCGGCTGCTGTCTATCCCCTTTTGCACTAAGTATTTTTTCATGATCTCCGCCTCGGTATAGTCCTCATCAGACCCCTTTCCGCCCGAAACTATGCAGATAGCGTCCTCATTCTCGCAAAGGTAGTCGTATGCTCTGTCAAGGCGGTACTTAAGCATTCGTGAGGGGCTGTCGCCGCGTATCTGGCAGCCTAAAACTATCACGGCATCTGCCTTTTTATCCTCGCCGCTGCTTATCGCGCGCGCCATTAGAACTGACAAAACTATGCAGTAAACTACCCCTGCCGCTATTATCACGCTAACAGCTATCACCGCCGCCTTGCCGCCGCGCGTTTTGCAAAGCGAGGATATAAGCCCCCTGAACTTATCGAAAAACATCGTTATGATGATAAGCAGTGAGCTTACGGCTATCCCTGCTATATTTCCTGCGCACACTACGGGCAGCGCCCGAAGAAAGCTCCACAGCAGCACAGCCTCCAGTGACACTATTATAAAGCGCACCACAAGCGCTGTCAGGTTTATCTCGTTATCCACATTATTTCTCCTTTACTCTATCAAGACCGCGTGCATTCCCTGCTCCTTGTAGCGCTTTTCAAAAAGCTTTTCGCTCAGCCTCGTCGGCTCTGTATTGCGCCTTAACGGGTCGCAGCAGAAAACCACGCCTGCCTCGGTATCAAACCCCACAAGCACAAGGCAATGCTCGTTATGCAGCCAGGTTATCTCCTTGCCGTCCTCAGTGAGCCAGCTGTCGCCCTCCTCTGATTTTTTAAGCCCGTCAGTTGCCCAGATTATTATAGGTGTGCCGTTGTTGACGTATTTATACCAGTAGGAAAGCTTTTTGCCGTCAACTGCCTTTGCCTTAAGCTCGCTTTGCTGCGATGCTAAAAATCTGTTTGCGGCATTCGCTATAGGCGTGCTGTAGCAGCCATAGCTGTTTATATCCTCGGGGTCGCCCGGGAACACCTTATCGGGGTCAGCGCCGTAGAGCTGCGTTTCGCTGTCCTTTTTCTTCGGGTCTTTCTTTTTCTCATAAAAGGGCTGCTTTTCAAGGTACATATCGGCTATCTCGTTTTTCGTCACATCAAAGCCGTAATATTTAAGCACTGTCGCAAGCGCCGTACACTCGCACCCCGTCGGCAGCGAGGGTCTTGAATGCTGGCAGATATTCATTACCCCGAGAATACATTTATCCTGCATAGTCGTAAGGGTAACGGTCTTTGAGCGCGCGGTGTATTCCTTATCGCTGCCCTGCTGCTTAAAGGCAGCAAGGGTAAACTCGGCGCGCTCACCCGAGGGGCGGTCGGTTATTACATATTCCGTCAGTTCATTTGAGATAAAATGCTTTTGTGTTTCGCCCGATTTTACGAAAGTCACATCAATCTCATACCCGTCAGCGCCCTCGCAGCTTTTCCATGCAAGCTTAAAGCCCGACTTATCGGTGCTGCCCTTAAAGCCCTCTATCAGCGGCAGCTCGGGCTCTTTCGGCTCGGCTGTCTGCGTAGAAACGGCGCTCACCGCCGCAGGCTCGGCACTGCTCTGCTCGCCGCCCTTTGCGCACGAACAGAGCACCCCCACCGCAATTACTGCCGATATGAGAGCTATTTTATTTTTCATATCAGCAGCACGTCCTTTCTACAGTTAACAGTTAACAGATAACAGATAACAGTTATTGTGGCCGCCTTTGGCGAACAGATAGTTGTCAGGGCGGCAAAATTGTGGATTTCAGGTAATATTGTCTGGGTAAACGGCCGATATGGCGCTCGTCATCTTCGATGACAGCTAAGTTTGCAAGCAAACTTACATAACATCGCCGCAGGCGATACCTCAACTGTTAACTGTTACCTGTTACCTGTTAACTTGCTTGTGTGGCAAAGCCCCACAAATTCCTATTTATCTTTGTGCAAGAAAATCCCTGACCTCCAGCAAGTCCTTAAACTCCCTCTCGGCCATTTGCCTGACCTCGGGGGTGTTTTCAACTATGTCGGGAACGAGCAGAGGGTGCATTCCTGCGCGGAATGCTGAGATTATGCCGTTGTTTGAATCCTCTATCGCGTAGGTGTTTTCGGGCTTTTCGCCTAACTGCTCGCAGGCTTTGAGGTATATCTCGGGCTCGGGCTTTGAATGCGTTACCATATCTCCGCCGATTATCTTCTCAAAATACTCCTCTATCCCTGCCATGCGAAGATGCCCCTTTACCCCGTTTATCTCGGTCGATGAGGCAATTGCAGTCTTTATGCCGTTTTCCTTAAGCCACTCTAAAAGCTCCTTGACCCCCTTTTTGAGCGTCAGCCCCTCGGCAGCTATTATTCTCTTAAATTCATAGGTACATTCTGCCCTGAGATGCTCAATGTCAACATCTTTATACGCCGCTCTGAGTATGGCCATAGTGTCCTTTGTACTCCTGCCTATGCATTCGCGTGCGTAATGCTCTACGTTTTCAAGCGAGTGGCGCTCTCCTACCGCAACCCAGGCGCGCAGGCCTACCGTTTCGGTGTCAAAAATAACACCGTCCATATCAAATACTACCGAAAATCCACTCACAGCTCTACCCCCTTGACATCATCTACGGTAAGCGTCATAAGCTCATCATCTGTCATTTCCCCCACATCGGCAAGCCTGTCCGCCTGATTTGAAAGCGCCTTTTCAAAGAAATTGCGCGCATCTCTGCCGTTTGCAAAGTATTCTGTCTTGTTCTTTATCCGCTCCTCAAAAAAGCCCTCGACGTATTCCAAAACGCCCTCGCCTGCTTTGAGGGAATACTGCCGCAGGTAAAGCTCAAACATCTGCCTCAGCTCGTTTGCGGTGTAATCCTGAAACTCTATAAAGCGGTTAAAGCGCGAACGCAGCCCGGGGTTTGAATTTAAAAACTCCTCCATAAGGTCGGTATAGCCTGCGCAGATAACAACGATATCACCTCTGTTATCCTCCATAAACTTAAGCAGCGTGTTTACCGCCTCTATGCCGTAGTCATTCTGCCCCGTCTTGTTGGTAAGGGCATATGCCTCGTCAATAAACAGCACGCCGCCCAGAGCGCTCTCGCAGACCTCGCGCGTCTTGATAGCGGTGTGTCCTATAAAGTTGCTCACAAGCCCCGAGCGGTCTACCTCAACAAAGTTATCCTCCCTGACTGCGCCGAGGCGGTGGTATATCTTTGCAAGCAGCCTTGCCACAGTCGTCTTGCCCGTGCCCGGGTTGCCTGTAAATACGAGGTGCAGCGACATTTCGGGCTGCTTAAAGCCGCGCTCCTCTCTGAGCTTTCTTACCTTGATAAGGTTTGCAAGGCTGTAGACCTCCTGCTTTACGCTCATAAGGCCTATGAGCGTATCAAGCTTTTCGAGCAGCTCCTCTAAGGTTGAACTATCCTCTTCCTTTTTCTCGGGCTCAGCCTTTTTATCATTATCAGCCTTTGCCGCCGTTTCAGCCTTCTCCTTTGCAGGGGCAGGTCTGCTCTTTAAGCCGCCCGAGTTTTTTATGCCCCTGACATAGCTCTCCCCGAAAACGCGCAGTCTGTAAACAAGGCGGCTCAAAAAGGCCGTTTCTCTGTCATCAGCAGCACCGTCCGCCGCCATAAAGCCTACACCCAGATCATTAACAAACGTATTTATAGCCTTGTAATCGGCATCCTCCCCGTCTGACTGCGCGTCGATAAACACCTTTACCACCCTTTGTAGCGAGTCGGTGATAGAGTCGGGGGTTATCATCTTCTTGATACGGGTAAGCTCGCTTGTGTCGTTTGTGTTTAAGCCTATCCCGAGGGCTGAGCTTATAAACTCCGTTTCGTTTTTGGTTATCCTTTCATCGAGTGTGCTTATGTAGATAAGCATTTTCATGAGGGATATCTTGAAATATTCCTCAATGCTCCCCTTATCCCTTATGACATAGCCTTTTTTGTCAAGAGCGGCGCATTTCTCCTTAAGGCTCAAAAAATCCTTTTGCAGCTTGTCTGCCATTTTCCAATCTCCTCACTTAAAATACATATATAGGTTGCACTTTATCATTCCGTTATATAGCTTTCTTTTCTTATCCGCCTTTTTGCCGAAAAATTTCTCAAATTCCTCGTGCGGCGTGATGATATAGCAGGGGCTGTCCTTATCGGGGGAAAGCTTATCCCCAAGCACCTTGTAAAGCTCCTCCGCCTGCCTGAGATCAAGAAGTCTTTCGCCATAGGGCGGATTGCAGACAGTTACCGCACCCCTCTGCGGCTTAAAGTCCTTTATATCCTGCTCGGAAACAAGTATCTTTGAGCCGACACCTGCCTTTTTAGCGTTGTCGATAGTAAGGTCAACTGCAAGTGTGTCAATATCAAAGCCGTATGCCTTAAAGGGCTTTGTCTTGTCGATAAGCTCCATAGCCGCCGCACGCTCCTCCTGCCAGACTGACGGGGATAGCTGCTCCCACTTTTCCGCGGCAAAGCTGCGCCTTAAGCCCGGGGCAACGCCGAGCGCCTTATAAACGCTCTCTATCAAAAACGTTCCCGAGCCGCACATAGGGTCATACATCTTATCAAAAAGCCTTACCTTAGCAAGGTCGATTATCCCTGCGGCGAGCGTTTCCTTGATAGGGGCAGCATTTGAGTTTTTCCTATATCCGCGCTTATGCAGCCCTGCCCCCGAGGTATCAAGGTAGATAGTCGCTATATCCTTGAAGATATTAAATGTTATCTGATGAACAGCGCCCGTTTCCTCAAAATGCTCTATATGGTAGGTCTTTTTAAGCCTGTCAACCGCTGCCTTTTTGATAATGCTCTGACAATCGGGAATGCTGTGGAGCTTTGAGTCGATAGAATGACCCTTTACGGGGAACGCATCAAGTCTGCCGATAAAGCTTTCAAGCGGCAGGGTCATCACCCCGTCAAAAAGCTCGGCAAAGCTTTCAGCCTTAAAGCTGCCAAGCTCTATCAGCACTCGCTCGGCGGTCGAAAGCCGCAGATTAGCTCTTGCAAGGGTATCAAAGCCGCCCTCAAAGGTCACGCGCCCGTCAGTTACGCTTACATTTTCCGCGCCCATTCTCTTAAGCTCAAAGCCCAGTGTACTTTCAAGCCCGAAAATACAAGGCGCTGCGAATTTTATTTTTTCTGTCATAGTAGTCACCTGAAAAGTTAATTGATAAATTGGAGTTTAGCGCTCCGTTGTGGAGGAGCGATGCCGCGAAGGGGGTACGGGGGACATTTGCTTACTGCGTGAGCAAGCAAAGCCCCCCGAAAAGGGCGTAAACTAATTTCAGCCTTTTAAAGTTATCTTTGTGCGTGCTACAAGTTTTCTTAGCTTGTTTCACGCTCAAAGCTAAGATAGTGTCCTAACAAGCCTTGCGCCCTTTTTCGGGGGCTTTCCGCTCGCCCCCGAACCCCTTCGGTTATGCGCATCGCCCCCACAAATGCCGATTTTCCTCTCCTCTAATAAATATACCCCCGTTTTTGGCGGAGGTATACTGATTTCATTAATATCCGATATTGCAGTATTCGGGCAGCGCGTTTTCCTTGTAGTAGCCCGTCTGCGTGTCCTTGCAGCTGTTTGTGGCAAGCAGACCCGAATGCGTGCAGTATTTAGCCTCGACAACACCCTCGGGTATCTCAAAGGTCTTGTGCGGCTCGTTTTCTGCGATGTCTCCGAAAATGTTTTTCCAGATGTTCGACGAATCCTGATACTCGCTCGTAGGTATCGTCTCGGGGTTCTCCATACCTATCCATACACCTGATACATAATCGGGCGTGCAGCCTACGAAGAGCAGGTCCGTCCAGTCCTCGGCAGTACCCGTCTTGGCAACAAGGTCGGTATTTTGCAGCTTAGCCGCCTGACCTGTACCGCTCTGAACTACCTTCTGCATCATTCTGTTCATAACATATGCGCTCGAAGGGTCTATTACCTGATCATAGGAATCGGAATGTTCGTAGATGATCGTTCCGTCCTTATCCTCGATAAGCGAGATATAGGTCATATCATACTTCTTGCCGCCGTTGCCGAATATCTGGTAAGCCTCGACAAGCTCGGAAAGGTGCAGGCCGTTGCTCATAGCGCCGATAGACATAGGCGCATAATCCGCATCATCAAGTGTAAGCGTAGTGATGCCGAGCTTTTGCTGTAAGAAGTTATAGGAATAAGTCGGGGTGAGCATCTTTACAAGCTGCGCCGACGCTGTATTTGTAGAGTTCTGGAGCATCGTCCACAGCGGGTAGTTATTATACGTCCAGTTCTCTTCCTTAGTTTCCGAATAGTTTACAGGCCATTTCTTCGTAGTCTTGTCATCAAGCTTTATCTCGATAGGCTCGTCCTTTAGGATAGTTGAGTAGGTAACAATGCCCTGGTCTATCGCAGGCGCGTAGGCAGCTATCGGCTTGATAGTCGAACCGGGCGACCTTGTCGTATCGGTCGCAAATGACCATATTCTTGATTTCTTTTTCTTTTCACGGCTGCCGACCACGGCCTTTACCTGCCCATAGTAGTCACAGCAGAAGAATGCCGAGCAAAGCTTATCCTTTTCAAGCTCATAGGCCTGAAAATTGGTCTTATCGCGCATTTTCTTTTCTACCTCGGTCTGAATATCCATATCTACCGTTGTGTAGATAGTATATCCGCCCGAATAGAGCTTATCGTTAGCCTCTGCCGTTGTAATGCCGTAGTAATCAACAAGAATGTCGATAGTCTGGCTTATAGCATCGTCCATAAACCACGATGTAGGCCCCTGGTCCTTAGTTTCGTCCTCATACTGGGTAACGCTCGAATACTCGATATCGCCCGTCACCTCAAGCTCAGCAAGCTGTTTTTTGCCCTTTTCCCAGTCATCAGATGATATCATGCCTATATCGTTCATTTTTCTTAAGGTATACTCAGCTCTTTCCCTGTTGAGCTTTTTATCATTTATAGGGTTAAGCTCCGCAGGCGCCTTTATCATCGCCGCCAAAGATGCACACTCACCGAGGTTTAGCTGAGAAACGTCCTTACCGAAGTAATAGTTAGCCGCCGCCTGAACGCCTCTTATATCATAATCCCACGTTGCAAAGGAGATGATATTGAGGTAGCATTCAAGGATATCCTCCTTTGAATAGGTCCTCTCAACGTTCATCGCACGGAATATCTCTCGTATCTTTCTTTCCGCGCCCTCTGTTCCGTCTCTTGCGTCATCGCCCGTTACGTTTTTGATAGTCTGCTGAGTGATAGTAGAACCACCCGAGCGCTCATCATAAAGCGGCACGAAAATATTTATAAATGATGCAAGTGTACGCTTGAAGTCAACACCGTCGTGCGAGAGAAATCTCTCGTCCTCAGTAGCAACGACTGCGTTTGAAAGGTTCAGAGGAATGCTCTGATAATCCGTCCAGACCGCGTGCTGGTTTGTATTTTTAAGCGCGTAGTAGAGCAGATACTCGTCGTCCTTCGGGTCATCCTCATCATAATCGGGGTTCTCATAAAGGAAACGCGAGGTATAGTTAGCGGTGATATTTTCAAGGCTTACGGTAGTTGTCGTGTCAGCGTAATTAAGCACATATATCGTCAGCGCGGTAGCGAATATCGACCCCGTTATGACAAGCACAAGTATTACCGACAGCAAGAACGTACCCAGCACCTTAAAAAAGCCTGCCATGATCTTAAAGCCCTTACTTCTGTGCTTTTTAGCTCTGCGCTTTTTCTTTCTTGATGTACTTACTTTCGTTTTGTTTTCACTCATAATTTTTAGTCCTTTATAAAACCAAAATCTTTTCTTTTTTTATTTTATAAATGTATAAACGGGGACGATCTCTCGCCCCCGAAAATCTACTATGATCGGTCAATTACCGAGATCAGCGAATATAAAGTTTATTCCTCGTCGTCAGCCTCGGGCGCATCGTCCTCACCCTCGGGGAGAAGTGCGCGGATAGAAAGGCTTATTCTCTGCTGCTCATCGTTTATCTCGATGATCTTAGCCTCTACCTCATCGCCCACCTTAAGGATATCGCCCACGCTGTTAACTCTCTGATTAGCTATCTGAGAGATATGGATAAGGCCGTCAACACCGTCGATGATCTGCGCAAAAGCGCCGAATGAGGTGATGGAAACTATCTTAGCGGAGATCGTCTGCCCCTCCTCATATGTGCTTTTGAACACGTTCCACGGGTTCTCGCTGTCCTTCTTCATTGTAAGGGAGACCTTGCCTGCCTCCTTATCAATATCCTTTATAGTTACCTCTACCTTATCGCCAACCTTGACAACGTCGGAGGGGTGCTTTATTCTCTTCCATGTAAGGTCATTCTTTCTTACAAGCCCGTCAACGCCGCCGAGGTCAACGAATGCGCCGTACTCTGTAACGCTCTTTACCTCGCCTGTCATTGTCTGGCCTGCCTCAGCCTTCTCAAAGAACTCAGCCTGAGCTGCTGCTCTCTGCTCCTTAAGCAATGCTCTGATAGAGCCTACTGCTCTGCCCTTAGCCTCATTTACTTCAAGTATCTTGAAATCAACGGTTTTCTTAAGAAGTGCATTAAGGTCATCATCTCTTCTTGCAGTTGCCTGTGATGCGGGGATAAACACCTTAACGCCGCCCGATGTTACAAGCACGCCGCCCTTTACAACGTTTGTAACAGTACCTGTAAGGGCAGTATCGTTCTCCTTAGCCTCAACTATCTTCTCAAAGCCCTTCTGAGCGTCTACCTTCTTCTTGGAAAGTGTTACGATGCCGTCTGTATCGCTTGTCTTAAGCACGATAAGATCAACCGTATCGCCGGGCTTTACTACGTCCTCAGGCTTAAGCGAAGGATCATCGGTAAGCTCACCTGCAGGGATATAGCCCGTATGCTTTGTACCGATATCTACCTTGACTTCACCGTTCTGGTCAATGCCGATGATATAGCCTTCCACCTTTTGCCCCGTATGTATTTTTTTGAGAGTTTTCTCTAACTCCTCCTCAAAGTTAAATACTTCCTCTTCAGTAGTTTTTGTCATTTCACTCATGGTTTGTTGTACCTCCTTGATTATATAAGCCGGTGTCGATGCCCCGGCGGAAATCCCGATTAACTGTGCGCCCTCAAAGTCGCCCTCCACAAGCTCGGATGCGTTTTCGACAAGTACGGTTTTACAATACTCGCTGCAAACGTCCTTAAGCTTTAAGGTGTTTGAGCTGTGCCTGCCGCCGACTATTATCATCACATCGGCTTTCCTTGCAAGCTCCCTCGCCTCACGCTGCCGCTCGGCAGTTGCGCTGCATATAGTATCACATATCCTTGCCTGCGGCAAAAGCTGTGAAACAGCCGCCTTGCACTTTTCATAGACTGCCTTATTGAAAGTAGTCTGCGATAACACAAGCACGTTTTTGCCCGAAAGCTTATTATCAGAGATGATGCCCCTCAGCTCACCCTCACTTTTAAAGGTAAAGACCTCGCCCTTGCAGTGCCCCATTATCCCCTCGACCTCGGGGTGTGACGGATCACCTGCTATAAGCACAGTTCCCTCATGCCCGAAAGCAAGCTTATGGATCCTCGAAACGAACGGGCAGGTAGCATCAACGATATTAGCGCCCCTGCGCTCAAGCTCATCATAAACAGCCCTGCCGACACCGTGAGAGCGTATTACGACAGTCTGCCCCTTCTGAGCCTGTGTGATATCTATAGCCTTAACGCCCTTTGCCTCTAAATCGGCAACGACATTAGGGTTATGGATTATCGGCCCCAAAGTCGCAACATTATGTCGGCTATTTAATTTATTATACACTATTTTGACCGCATTGTCTACACCAAAACAAAAACCTGCGGTTTTTGCAACGAAAATTTTACATTTTGTTAACATCTTTATATACCAGATTGGAAATATCTTCCATAATTTTAAGCTTTAGCTTTTTAAGAGAGCGCGAGTCGGTACCCGTAACGCCGATATCGGCAGGCATGATAGGCTCGCCGTAGCGCACCACTACCTTACGCCTGAATTTAAGGCTGCCCTCAAAAACGATACCCACGGGAACTATTTTAGTCTGAGCTACAGCCGCAATAAGAGCAACGCCCGTCTTGCCTGCGCCCACCTTGCCGTCCTTAGAGCGAGTGCCCTCGGGGAAGATAACAAGGTTTCTACCCTTTTCCAGCTTTTCGATAGATGTATCTATCACCGCGGTATCGCCCTTACCCCTTGTAACGGGGAAAGCTCCGAAGAACCTGATAAGTGCCGTAAAAAATACATTCTGTTTGAAAAGCTCCTCCTTAGCCATATAGGAAAGGGGCGTGCGTGTATGTATCGCTATAAAAACGGGGTCCTGATAGCTGCGGTGGTTTGATGCAAAGACATTTCCGCCGTCCTTCGGGACATTTTCCACACCCTCAAAATGTATATCGTAGTAGATATGGTAAAGCCCCATTACGATATACCTAAGCATCGTATAGAACACAAGCTTAACGGGATTATAGCGCTTAGCTTTGGTTATCGGGTGAACGGGCATCAGCTCTCTTTGCTTACGTTCTTTTTTTTTAGCTGTTTTTTCAGTGATAATGCGCATTATCTCCTCGGCGGTCTGCTCTAAGGTAAGGGCTGACGAATCAACGAGTACAGCGTCCTCTGCCTGCCTTAAGGGGGCGATATCGCGGTGGGTGTCGTTATAATCGCGCTGATTTATGTCAGCAAGCACCTCCTCATAGGTCGAGGGGTCGCCCTTTTCCGAAAGCTCCTTGAATCTTCTGTTTGCCCGCTCCTCGGCAGATGCTGTCAGGAATATCTTTACCTGCGCATCGGGCAGAACTACCGTGCCGATATCTCTGCCGTCCATGATAATATCGTTATTGGCGGCGATATCCTTTTGAAGGTCAAGCAGAAAAGCCCTTACCTCGGGAATGGCCGACACCTTAGATGCGCCCATTGATATCTCTGGTGTTCTTATAAGGTCTGAAACATTCTCGCCGTTTAGGAACACCTGCTGTGTGCCCTCATTTTTAAGGGAGATATCAATGCCCGAAAGCGCCGACTTTACAGCCTGCTCATCTGATACATCTACCCCCTCTTTGATACAGTAATAGGCGATAGTTCTGTACATCGCCCCCGTATCGACATAGACAAAGCCGAGCCCTGCCGCCGCCATTTTTGCAATAGTTGATTTACCTGCCCCCGAGGGGCCGTCGAGTGCTACATTGATGCTCATAATATTTCCTCCCATATCATAAAGCTTATTCCTTATACGCCTGCTCAAGTCTTTTCTTATCGCCTATCGGCATTATCATAGCCGCACTTATCCCCATAGCCGCCGAGCGTGATTTAACGTGGGTTATCACCTTCTGAGTGCGCTCTGCCGCTTTTTTATCGGGCTCTACGATGCTCTTTATCCTGTCACGCTTTACAATGACATCATAAGTATTTCCCTCGCGGAATTTCTTATACATAGAAAGCGAGCAGTAAAGGCTCCTTGATTTTTTCTTGACGCCCATTTTAACATCTACTATATATTCCTTACAGCTTGTCGATTCGGGGCGTGTGTTATTCATGCTCGCGCGGTGAGTAAGGCGCTTATTGACAACGGTTATCTTCCGCTTTCCGTCAACAAAGAAAAGCAGAATAAAGTTTATAAACATACCCCCGGGCAGCCAGAACACCACAAATGTCCTCACCGCTTTTGCCTTACCGTTCATAAATAACACACCCCTTTTTGATCCATCACACCGAAGGTGTGATACCTTAATTATTAATTGTTGACTGCAGCCGCGCACGCATTAGCCGTTGCGAATGCAAGCTGTAGGTTAAAGCCGCCCGTGTATGCGTCGATGTCAAGTACCTCGCCTATAAAGTAAAGGCTCTGCTTTTTCTTTGAGCGCATGGTCTTTGGGTCTATCTCCCTTACATCTACGCCGCCGCGTGTGACTATCGCCTCATCTATCGGGCGAAGTGCGGATATATCGAGCTTAAAGCGCTTTATCTCATCTACAAGGCGCTCGCGCTCGGGCTTGGTTATCTGGTTTATTTTTTTGGTGCTGTCTATCCCCGTGCGCCTGATTATTACGGGGATAAGCTTTGCAGGCAGCAGCCTGCCCAGAGAATTTGAAAAATCTCTGTTTTTTGAGTCCTCAAAATCGCGCAGTATACGTTTATCGAGCTTTTCCTCATCAAGTGCGGGCTTTAGGTCTATCAAGGCATAGTATTTTCCGTTTTTCATATCCTTTATATGCGCAGATGCCGAAAGCACGAGCGGACCCGAAATGCCGAAGTGGGTAAACAGCATTTCCCCAAGCTCGGAATACACAGCCTTTTCCTTTCCCTTTTCATAAAGCGAGAGGGTCACGTTTTTAAGGCTGAGCCCCATCATCTCGGCGCATTCCGCCTTTTGTGCGGTCACCATAGGCACAAGCGAGGGGGTTATCCCGGTAACGTTATGGCCTGCCGCTTTTGCAAAGGTATAGCCGTCGCCCGTCGAGCCCGTTTTGGGGTAGCTTTTGCCGCCCGTGGCAACTATTATATTCTCGCCGAAAAAGCTGTCCTCATCGCACTTAACGCCTACAGCCCTGTCACCGTCATAGATTATCTCCCGTGCATTTTCGCGCACGAACTTAACGCCTGCCTGCTTTGCGGTATCAATAAGGCAGTCAGCTATATCGTTCGCATTATCCGACACGGGGAAAACGCGGTTGCCGCGCTCAGTCTTCAGCGGCACACCGAGCATTTCAAAAAACGCCATAGTATCCTCGGGTGCAAAGCCGCTCAGCGCGGAGTACATAAATCTCGGGTTAGATACGGTGTTAGCAAGCACTGTCTGCACATCGCAGTTGTTGGTGACATTGCACCTGCCCTTTCCCGTAATGCGCAGCTTTTTGCCGATAATGCGCTCATGCTCTATCAACAGCACGCTCGAGCCGCCCCATGCAAGCTGCACGGCGCACATAAGCCCTGCCGCACCGCCGCCTATTATAACCGCGTCAGAACGTTCCATTTGTTTCGTCCTCGCCCTTTTCGTAAACGTCATAGTCTGCCCATATCTTCTCTAAGCGCTCAAAGCTCTTTGAAACAGTTTCCTTATTCTTGACAGACACCGCCACGATAAGCGCATTTATAAGGCTCAAAGGTGCTACGAGCGAATCGACAAATGACGCCATATCGCTCCTTGCGCATAGCAGGTCATCGGAATACTGAGCTATGGGAGATTTTGCGCTGTCGGTGATAGCGATGACGTGCGCGCCGCTCTCATGGGCATATTTCAAAGCCTTTACCGTCTGCTTTGAATAGCGCGGAAATGATATGCCTATCATAACGTCATTTTCATCAATTCTCAGTATCTGCTCAAACATCTCGCTTGTGGTAGTAGAGCGCACAAGCTTTACCTGCGGATAGATAAGGTTAAGGTAATAATTAAGGAATGATGCGAGCGATGCCGCACTTCTTGTGCCCAGAATATAGATAGTCTTAGCATCGATAATGCTCTGCACAGCGCTTGAAAAGGCCTCGCGCGAGGTCTGCTCAAGGGTGCGCCTTAATTTATCTATATCAAGATTTATAACTCTGTCGAGAATATCGGTATCGCCAATCCTGTCGGAGGTAACTTCTATTCGCTGAACAGCGGTCAGGCGGTTTCTCATAAGCTCCTGCAAGCTCCTTTGCAGGTCGGGGTAGCCGTCAAAGCCGAGGTCAGAGGCAAATCTGACCACCGTACTTTCCGACACGCCCACAGCCGCGCCGAGCCTTTGTGCCGTCATAAACGCCGCCTTATCATAATGCTCCAGGATATACCCTGCGATAGCCTTATGCCCCTTTGACATTTTTGGCAGCTTTTCCTTTAGCTGTGAAAATAAATCATTCTCCATTAGTCTTGCACTTCCTTTAATTATGACTGCTTTTGAGACTTACTATGATAAACCGGAGTTCGTTTCAATGCACAACGCATAATGCACAATGCACAATTGAGGTGTTGGCTCGCGCCGACGAATGCCCATTCGGGCTTGTAAGAGCGCTGCTGCGAAGGGGGCTTGGGGGGCGACCGCAAAGCCCCCCAAAAAGCCCCTCGGAGCGATGAACAAAGCCTTAGCTCAACGCGTATTTTTCAGGATTTTTATAATTGTTTTACGCTCATAGCTATGTTGAGGACAAATCAAGCCTCGCGCCCTTTTCGGGGGCTTTCCGCTCGCCCCCGAACCCCTTCGGTATGCACACGGCCATTACTCAAACAGCTCTTCTTCAAGCGCCCTTATGCGCTCTTTTCTCCTTGCAGTTTCCTGCTCATCATATATAAAGCGCCCCTGCTCAAAGCGGTATATGCTGCCCGTTTTGACTTCTCCCTCAAAATGAAAGCGCCTTATCTCCCTGGTCTCGCCGTCATCATCGCATAGCGTAACATATTCCCCGTCAGCTCTGTCAACAGAATAAAACATTTTACTCAGCTCCCCTTCTGCGTCTGCACCGTGAGCCCCTCGCCGTCAGATATAAACACTATATTGCCGTTTAAGTCGGTGCGCAGTATCTTGTCAGCATATTTATCAAGCCTTGAAAGCGTTACATCGTGAGGGTGGCCGTAGCTGTTGCCTGCACCGCAGGATATCACCGCATAGCGCGGCAGTATCTTATCAAGCATCTCGGCAG
>JAGBNQ010000081.1 GCA_017634275.1 Ruminococcus sp.
AATGCACAATTATTGTGCGCCAATGCGAAGGGGGCTTTGCCTGCTCACGAAAGTCGCCGAAAGGCGACTTGCTCCCTCGGAGCGATGAACAAAGCCTTAGCTTAACGCTCGTTATATGGGCTTTTATAATTGTTTCACGCTCTGAGCTAAGATAGAGTCAAAACAAGCCGCGCGCCTATTTCGGGGGGCTTTCCGGTCGCCCCCGTACCCCCTTCGGTATAGCGCTCCCCCCCACAAACTCCAATTTATAGCTTTGAAAAACCCTCGTTTTGTTTAAAAATTAACAAGTTAGCCATTGCTTTCTGATATAGAGTATGCTATAATTAACTCAGCTTTACAAAATGGATTATTTTTGTCATTTCGGAGCAATACTGTAAAAGGAGCATATTATGGGAACACTCAGAGATATTAATATAGACGAAACTGTGAGGGTGATATCCGTCGGCGGAAACGGCGCTTTAAGACAGCATTTCCTTGATATGGGGCTTATCCCGGGAACGGAGGTAACGCTTGTAAAATTTGCGCCTATGGGCGACCCTATGGAGCTTAGACTGCATGGGTATGAGCTGACCTTAAGGCTTGAGGACGCAGCACAGATAGAGGTATCCCCCGTTTTGGAAAAAAGCGAAAAGGAAACAAAAAAGCACAAAAGCAAAAAGAGCGAACACCCCGGCCTCGGTGAGGGCGGGCGCTTTCACGCTAAGGGCGACGGCGAGCCGCTGCCCGAGGGAACGATTATGCGCTTTGCTCTTGTCGGTAATCAAAACAGCGGAAAGACTACCCTTTTTAACAGGCTGACGGGCGCAAAGCAGCACGTCGGCAATTTCCCGGGCGTTACCGTTGACAGAAAGGACGGCGCTATAAAAGGCCACCCCGACACGGTGATAACAGACCTGCCCGGGATATACTCAATGTCGCCCTACAGCAGCGAGGAGATCGTATCACGAAACTTTGTAATTGATGAAAAGCCGCACGCGATAATCAATATCGTTGATGTTACCAATATAGAGCGAAACCTCTACCTTACTATGCAGCTTTTGGAGCTTGGCATTCCCGTGGTAGTGGCGCTGAATATGATGGACGAGCTTACCTCAAACGGCGGCAGCATTGATGTAAACGAAATGGAGAGCCTGCTCGGTGTGCCCGTCGTGCCGATATCGGCGGCGAAAAATCAGGGCGTTGATGAGCTTGTAGAACACGCTATACATATAGCCCACTATCAGGAGCGCCCCGTAAGGCAGGACTTCTGCGATAAAACGGAAAACGGCGGCGCAGTTCACCGCTGCCTGCACGGAATATCTCACCTGATTGAGGATCACGCGGAAAAGGCAGGCCTTCCTCTGCGTTTTGCGGCAAGCAAGGTGACGGAGGACGATCCACTAATCATCACAAAGCTTTCCCTTGACCAGAACGAGCTTGAAACTATGGAGCATATCGTAACGCAAATGGAAAAGGAGCGCGGCCTTGACAGAAGTGCCGCCATTGCAGATATGCGCTTTTCCTTTATACAAAGGCTTTGCGAGCAGACTGTCACAAAGCCGCAGGAAAGCCGCGAGCATATCCGCTCACGCAGGATAGATAAGATACTCACGGGAAAATACACGGCGATACCTACCTTTATTCTGATAATGGCGCTTGTGTTTTTCTTAACATTCAACGTCATAGGTGCATTTTTGCAGGAGCTTTTTGAAAAGGGCGTTGACAAGCTTACATCAGTCTGCGACAAGGCGCTTGTTGATGCGCACGTCAACGCGGTCATTCATGACCTTATCATCGACGGCATTTTTGCAGGCGTGGGAAGTGTGCTGAGCTTTCTGCCGATAATCGTGGTGCTGTTTTTGTTCCTCTCACTTTTGGAGGACAGCGGCTATATCGCAAGGGTAGCATTCTTTATGGACAAGCTGCTGCGCAAAATAGGGCTTTCGGGCAGAAGTATCGTGCCTATGCTCATAGGCTTTGGCTGCTCTGTTCCTGCAATAATGGCAACAAGAACGCTGCCGAGCGAGCGCGACAGAAAAATGACGATACTCCTCACCCCATTTATGAGTTGCACCGCTAAGCTGCCTATCTACGCATTTTTTGTAAATGCTTTCTTCCCTAAGCGCGGAGGGCTTATAATGGTAGGGCTTTACATTCTCGGCATTCTTGTCGGCATACTCGCGGCATTTCTCTACAAGGGCACAGTTTTCAAGGGCGAGGCCGTTCCGTTTGTAATGGAGCTGCCAAACTACCGCCTGCCTGCTGTAAAGAACGTAATGCAGCTTTTATGGGAAAAGGCAAAGGATTTCCTGCAAAGGGCTTTCTCGGTAATTCTCATTGCAACTATCGCGGTATGGTTTTTGCAAAGCTTTGATATGCACCTTAACATGGTCAGCGACAAGGAAAGCAGCATCTTAGCATCAGTCGCAGGCGTTTTCTCACCGATAATGAAACCGATAGGCCTCGGCGACTGGCGGATACTTGTAGCGCTCGTCAGCGGCTTTATGGCTAAGGAGAGTGTAGTCTCAACCTTAGAGGTACTCTATGCAGGCGGTGTTGCCGCGACTATGACCTCGCTTTCGGCTGCCTGCCTGCTGGTATTCTCGCTGCTTTACACGCCATGCGTTGCGGCAGTAGCGGCAGTAAAGCGCGAGCTTGGCGGAAAGTGGGCTTTTGCGGTAGTTTTATGGCAATGCGCCGTCGCGTGGATAGCGGCACTGTTTGTGCATCTTATAGGCTCGCTTATTTAGGAGGGTGAAAAATGAACGCAGCAGACATTATTCTCATAGCTATCATCGCCGCAGCGGTGATCTTAGCGCTTATCAAGACTATCAAGACCGCCAAAAACGGCGGCTGCAGCTGCTCGGGGTGCAGCAAATGCGGAAAAGGGAAATGCGAAGGGGTTCGGGGGCGACCGCAAAGCCCCCCGTCCGAAGGGGTTTGGGGGCGAGCGGAAAGCCCCCAACAAGGCGCCGAAAGGCGACTTGCCCCCTCGGAGCGCTGAACAAAGCCTTAGACTATCGCTCGGGAGGGGCTCTACCTAACCCCCCAGCCCCCTTCCCTTCAAAGGGAAGGGGGAGTTACAAACTCCGATTTGCACACATAAATAACAACACCGCCCGAAGGCTTATCCCTCGGGCGGTGATCTTGTTTTATCAGCTTACTTTAAGCCATGCGCACGCAAAGTCGAGCGCTGTGTAAAGGCTGTCTACCTCTTTGGTCTTGACGATAGCCTCTGTAGGCGGCAGCGATGCGTCTGTCGCCATTTTCCTTATCCTTACCTTTGTTGCAACGTCAATGTCTGCCTGCTTTTCGGTTTCAAGTATCTCCATCCAGATAACATATTCGTCATACATATTCCCGAAATAGAGCTGCTTGCCCATTCTTACAAGCGGCAAGCCCTTATAGGTGAAAAAGCTTGATTCTGCCATAAATATCTTCCTTTCTGTGTTTTCTGTCTGCAAAAGCTTAGTAGCTCTCGCCTATCTTCTCGCCCTTTTCAAGAGCAGCTATGTTTTTCTCAAACTGGGTTATCCACTTTGTTTCTATCCTGTAGCTCGGAACGCCGTTTAGCTTTACTATCGTGCGCCTGCCCGTGTCGGTGTAAAATTCAAGCGTGTCACCGCCGCCGTCATAGCGCTTTATCTCTATCTTCATTACAAAGGCATCTTCTTTGGGCTCATCAAAGCAAAGCTCCTCGGCAGGGCAGGTTATAAGGAATTCATAGAAGGTCTTAAGGCTGTCAACGTCAAGCTCCTTGCCGTTCATCTGCGCCTTTGAAACATCATCGGCGTCCTTGTCGTAGGTTATTGCTATATTGTCGGTGCGGTCGGGCTTTGTGACAACTATCTCGCCTACGTCCTTGATGTAGTTAAATGTCATAAGGGTAGAAAGAACATCCTCGGGGGTCTTTGTCACCCACGGGAGAGATGATGCGCTCACAAGGAAGATGCAGTCCATACCCTTAACGCCCTCGATAGTGCAGTAGTAGCTTTCTATCTCGTCCTTGTCATTGCCCTCCTCGTCCTTGACATGAACGGGGTTTCCGACTGTAAGCTTGAAATCATACTCCTCGCCCGTAAGCGTAACTACCGCCTCGGGGTCGGTAAGCCCATACTTCTCAAGCGCCTTGTCATCGGGGAAGATGACCTCGGTGCTTGTTGCCGTAAGCCCCCACATTCCGTGTGAGTAATCGGTAGAGTTTGAGATATTGAGGTAGCCGTAAACGGGCGATGTCATTACCTGCGCGGAAACTGCGCCCACCTCGCTGTCATCATTTTCTATGACAACATCGTAGTCAACGCCCTTTCTCTTGACCCTAAGCTCACCGTAATCGGGGTAAGCATCGCTCCCCGGCTGTGAGATAAGCACGCGGTTTACATAAGCCTCCTTAGGCTCTATCATATAGGAAATGTAGGTGCTTAGCACCTGATATACCGTGTTCTTGCCGTCCTCACGGAGGTAGTAGTATCTGTCTGACGAGGGCATTGGGTCGCCTATTATAAACGTTCTTGCCTCGCCGTCACTAAATGTAACCGTGAATGTAGATGTCGGGTCGTCAAAGCCGTATTTTGAAAAGTCCTCAGCATTTTCCTCAACGGTATCAAAGCTTTTGAGTGTAGCGGCACAGTCTGCAAGCGCGCCCTCCTCTGAAAGCATGAGCGAAAGTCCCGAAAGCTCGCCTATCTCCCATGTGCTTTTGCCCGACTTGCTCCTTACCATTGTAAAGGCCGAGTTTTTATTCTTGACCTCAACGCTTTCGACTTCATCGGCCGAGCGGTCAACTAACTGTGTCTTGACGTTTTCCTTTTGGTTGATAACAGCCTTACTGCTGCTCTCATCGCCTGATGAGCTGTCGCCGCCATTGCCGCCCGAAAGCTCCAAAAACGCCAGCACACCGCCAAGCGAGGCCGCA
Organism: Ruminococcus sp.; assembly: GCA_017634275.1. Taxonomy (GTDB): domain Bacteria; phylum Bacillota; class Clostridia; order Oscillospirales; family Ruminococcaceae; genus NK3A76. The sequence continues at coordinate 4,895 of JAGBNQ010000081.1, forward strand.
AGCACGCCTACAACGATTATGCCCTTAAGTTTACTGTTCATTTTATTTGTTCTTTCTCCTTATCCAGATAACAAGCCCCGTGATAAGAACTACTGCGGGGATTATCACGATGAATGTCCATTTGAGCTTTGTCTTTTGCCCTTCGTTGATATCAAAGATATTTCCGCTTATTACCTTCGGGGTAACGGTAATGCCCTTTGTTTTGCCCGTAAGGCCGTTTACAACGCTTAGGATATACTCTCTGTTCTGATACTGGTTATACGCAAGCACCTGGTCTGCGATAATGCTTGAACCGCCGATAGCCAGAACGTTGCTGTAGTAGGTATCGTCATTCTCAACGCCGAATGATGCCTTTGAGGAAAGCACGATATAATTCTGCTTGCCCTTTGTGAGCGTTTCCTGCGACTGTGTGTCCATAGTATACGCATCATCGGTAGATGTTACATATTTAAAGGTCTTTATCATTCCGTCTTCCTCATAGAGGGGGTTAACGGGGCGCGAGCCTAAAATAAGCAGCTGCGGTGATGCATTAGTCATATCCTGCGTAAAGTCATCGGATATCTCGCTTGAAATAGTGTAGTAATTCTGCTGAGCGTAGTTTGACTGATATGTTTCGCAGACAACGCCCTTGCCTATCTCAAGGCCGTATTCCTTCAAAAACTCGTCGATATTCGGCGTATCGCTCTGGCCGTAGTCAGCAACGTATATGAGCTGCCTGCCCAAAAGCCCGTCATTTAAGAGGAACTTATCCACCTTGTCAAGCTCCTCGGGGAGGTAGTCTACCTTCGGCGCGCCGATAACCAGCACATCGGTATCCTCGGGGATATCGTCCGTTGTGATATTCGCAGTCTTTACCGTATAGCCGTTAGCTGTCAAAAGCGTGCGGAAGTAGGAAAACTCGCTAAGCTCATTTCTGCCCTCTAAGAAGGTAACAGTCACGGGCGAGGGGTCAGTCACCGCCATAATTGCGGAGGTAAATGCCTGCTCTGCCGATGAGCTTTCGATATAGTTGCCGTAGTAGCTGATAAATGTAAGGTCATTGCCTATCTGCTTTGCGTATTCCTCAACAGAAACGCCGTACTGCGAGAACATTTCCGTCAGCTCGTCATTAAACTGCACAAGATCAATAAGGCCTATTACCCTTGTTCTCTTGATCGGTTTGCCGTCATCGCCCTTCGGGTTGGTCTCAACGATGATATCATACTGCGCCACCTCATCGGTGTAGTCCTTATAGAAATCGGGGTTTGACTTTATATCCATATACTGATATTTTATTTTATCATTGTATTTGGAGTAGGTCTTCATAACCTCGTTTGCCTGCTGGGTGTAGGTTGAAAGCCCCGCAAAGGCCTGCTCGTCAGCGCAGACGGTTATCATAACGTCCATATCTATGCTCTTGATATAGTCAGCGCTCTCATCGGTGATAGAGTATATCTTTTCCTCCGTCAGGTCAATGGTTATAGGGTACTTTTCAAAAAGCTTAGTCGCCACGATATTTACAAGCACTAAGAACACAAAGAAAACTATCGTAAGCGTTGTAGCCATAGCGCCGTGCTTTAGCTTTTTAACGCCTGCCGATTCGGTCTTTTGTTTTTTCTGCTTTTTGGGGCTTTCGTCCTTTTTATTATTATCATCAGGCTCCTTTTTCTCCCCCGCTATTACGTCAGCCAAAAGCTCCTTTGAGTCGGTAGACACCTTGTTTTCATCTAACTTTGCCATATCAAAACGCCCCCTTCCTTAGCTCCAGCGGCGCTTTTCAAGCACTCTTACCGTTAAGAAAAGAAATGCAACAGCCGCCGAAATAAAGAACAAAACGTTTGACATATCAAAAAGCCCTAAGGTAAAGTCATAATACCTGTTCCAAAAGCAAAGGGAATTGAAAACCTTGCCCACAAACTCTATCGGGATAAGGTTGCCGAGAGTTGAGAGCAGATAAAGAACTACCATAGCAAAAAATGATATGACTGCCGAAACTATCTGGTTTTCGGTAAGTGATGAGCAGAAAATGCCCACCGCTATATAAGCCGCCCCCAAAAGCAGAAGGCCTGCTATATTGCCCATTACCACCGTCCAGTCAGGCTTTGCGTATGCGGAAACAACTACTGCGTAAACAAATGTGATAGCAACGCCGCAGGTGTAGATAAGAAAGCTTGCCAAAAACTTGCCTGCAACTATTCCGCCGAGCGACACTGGGGAGGTCAGCAGGCACTGGTCTGTTTTCTGCTTTTTCTCCTCCGAGATAGTTTTCATCGTAAGGATAGGAATAAGCACTATCAGCACCAGTATAAGGTCAGCAAAAACAGCGTCAAGCTTAGTTGAGCCGTATTGCAGTGAATTCTGTGAGAAGATAACTCCCGTACAGCAGTAAAAGCCTGCAAGGAAAATATATCCTATCGGGGAGATAAAGTAGGACGAGACCTCTCGTCTGAAAATTGCGCCCATTTTAAGATCATTTCCTTTCTTTAGTCATCTTTGTCTGCTGTTTCGGTTTCTTTGTCATTCTTAAGCTCGGGCAGCGCCTCGCCCATAGTGAGCTTTAAGAATATATCCTCAAGCGAAAGCTCGCTTGCTCTAAGGTCAAGGATAGGCATATTGCGCTCTGCCATTCTCTTAAACAGCTCACGCCTTATATCAACGCCCTCTTTAGCCTCTATCTTGTATTCCCAAACGCCCTTTTCGCGCTCTGAGCCTACCTCTACCTTGATAACGCCCTTTATGCTCCCGATAAGCTCCTCTATCTTATCCTTAGGCCCGTCGATACGCGCGGTGAGAAGATGCTCGTTTATAAGCTTTCTCGAGAGGTTATCCTCGGTATCGTCAGCTACCACCTTGCCCTCGTTTATAACAACTATCTTATCGCAAACTGCCTGCACCTCTGAGAGGATATGCGAGGAAAGAATGACCGTTCTGTTCTTTCCGAGCTTTTTGATAAGCGTTCTTATCTCGATTATCTGCTTAGGGTCAAGGCCGACGGTCGGCTCATCAAGAATAAGCACCTTCGGGTTGCCGATAAGCGCCTGTGCAAGGCCGACACGCTGCTTGTAGCCCTTTGAAAGGTTCTTTATAACACGCTTGTAGACATGGTCTATCTTTACAAGCGAGCAGATATCCTTAAGGTGAGAATTGCGCGGCAGCTTGCACTTTTTAAGGTCATAGACAAAGTTTAAATATTCCTTTACCGTCATATCCATATAAAGCGGCGGCAGCTCGGGCAGATAGCCAAGCTCTCTCTTTGCCTTTATCGGGTCTTCAAGAATGTCGATGCCGTTTATAAGCGCCTTGCCGCTCGTAGCCGAGATATAGCCCGTGAGAATGTTCATAGTCGTGGATTTTCCTGCACCGTTTGGCCCCAGAAAGCCCAGTATCTCGCCGTCATCAGCCTTGAAGGATATATTGTCTACAGCCTTTTTATCGCCGTAATGCTTTGATAGGTTTTCTACCTCTATCATTGTTATTCCTCCGTTTTGTCACATAATTGCCTTATATATTCTATATTACTATTGTGTATATTCAGTGACAGCTTATAAAAATTACTTTGAAAGCAGCTCTATGCCCTTTCTTACCCTGTCAAGCGTATCAGCCTTGCCGATAAGCGAGGATATTTCTATTCCGCCGCCGGGGGTAGATGCCTTGCCCGAAACCGCAACTCGCAGCGGCAGCAGGATAAGTGCATTCTTGACCTCCTTTTGTGCTATCAGCTCAAAGAGCTTTTCGTGGATATTATCCTCAGTCCATTCGCTCTCATCTATCCCCTCCAGAACGGGAAGAATATCTTTGAGCGACTGTAATGATTTTTCCTCGTCTATCTTGTTTTTCTTGTTAAAGTAAAGTGCAGGCTCATATTCTCTTAACGTGTCAAAGAAATCCACCTTTTCGGGGATATCCGTAAACACCTCTGTTCTGTCCTGCAAAAGCTGACAGATGCGTGAAATGTTTATATCCTCACGCTTTACCGTCTGCCTTACATAAGGTGTCGCATACCTTTCAAACTCCTCGGGGGCAAGCTTTTTGATATATTTGGCATTTATCGCCTTAAGCTTTAACGGGTCAAATATAGCAGGCGATTTTGAAAGGCCGCTTATATCAAATTCCTTTATAAGCTCCGAAAGCGAGAATATCTCCTCCTCGCCCTTTGGTGCCCAGCCCAGAAGTGCTATGTAGTTTACTACCGCCTCGGTAAGGTAGCCCTTGTTTATAAGATCCTCAAAGGACGCATCGCCGTCACGCTTTGAAAGCTTGTGCTGCTTGTCCTTCATTATATGCTCAACGTGTATGTAGGTAGGCACTTCCCACCCGAACGCCTTGTAAAGCAGCTCATACTTAGGCGCTGATGAAAGGTACTCATTTCCCCTTACAACGTGGGTAATGCCCATAAGGTGGTCATCAACGACATTTGCAAAGTTGTAGGTAGGCATTCCGTCGGTCTTGATAAGTATCTGATCCTCAAGCTCCTTGCAGTCAACGGTGATATCACCGTAAAGCTCATCGTGGAAAGTCACCTCGCCGTCAAGCGGCATTTTCTGCCTGATAACATAAGGCAAACCTGCATCAAGCTTAGCCTTTACCTCATCGTGAGATAAGCAGCGGCAATGTCTGTCATAGCTGTAGGTCTTGCCCTGCGCCTCGCACTCAGCCTTTAAGCCGTCAAGCCTTTCCTTATCGCAAAAGCAGTAATAAGCGCCGCCCTTTTCAACAAGCTCCTCGGCATACTTTTTAAAGCTGCCCATTCTCTCGCTCTGTACATAAGGCCCTACAGGTCCGCCGATATCGGGGCCCTCGTCCCAGTTAAGGCCGCACTGCTTAAGCGTATTATAGATAACATCAACAGCACCCTCAACATAGCGCTCTCTGTCGGTGTCCTCAATTCTTAATATAAAGTCGCCGTCCTGCTGCTTTGCTATAAGGTATGTAAAAAGTGCCGTGCGCAGGTTTCCTATATGCATATACCCCGTCGGTGAGGGGGCAAATCTTGTTCTTACCTTTTTCAAGTATTCCACGTTCCTTTCGTAAATACATATTTAAAGTATGCTTTCTTTGCATACTCTGTGTTCCTTTTTATTTCATTCCTTAGCTCATCAAAGCTGTCAAATTTCCGCTCAGCCCTTACAAATTCAAGCAGCTCAAGCTCAATTTCCTGCCCGTAGAGGTCGCCCTCAAAGCCTACTATATACGTTTCCGCAAGCGGCTTTATATCCTTTTTAACGCTCGGCTTTACGCCAATGTTCGTGACCCCGACATAACGGCTCTCACCGATATGCACGCAGGAAACATACACCCCGAACCTCGGCAGGATAAGCCCCTGCGGTATCTGCTGATTTATAGTCGGGAAATCCCACGTTCTGCCTATCTCGTTGCCGTGTATGACCTCTAAGCAGTAGCCGTAGTTATAGCCCAAAAGCCTGTTTGCCTGCACTATCTCGCCCTCGCTCACAAGCTTTCTTATAAGTGATGAGCTTATTCTTGTGCCGTTATCATCAAGCCGCTCAACTATCTCCACATCAAAGCCGTATTTTTTCCCGTAGCGGATAAGCGCGTCGCTGTCGCCCAAAGCGTTATGCCCGAAACGGAATTTCTCTCCGCAGACGGCCACCTTAGCGCCGAGCCTGCCCTTTAGGATATCCCTTGCAAAGTCCTCGGCAGGCATAGTCTTGAGCTTATAAAAATCGGGGGAATAAATATAATCCGCCCCTGCCCTTGACAGCAGAGTTTTCTTAAAGCTGTCGGTTATGAGCATTTTATAGTCCTTGCCCTTTGAGTCTACCGTGTGTGTATTAAAGGTAAAGATCGCCTTTTTTAGTTCACTGTGCGAGAATGCCTTTTCAAGCACTCTTCTGTGCCCTCGGTGGACCCCGTCAAATATCCCGAGCGCAACGGCTGTTTCCTCGCCGCTTACCCCCGTATTTGTTATATCCTTCAAGGGTAGTGCGCCCCCTTTTTTATCAGTAAAAATTTCTGAGGCTCCTCACCTCATTTTTATTAACGTCTATAAACGCTACCGAAATAAGCCTGCCCTCATCGGATATGATACGATATCGGCTGTTTTCATCAAAGGCTTTTATCCCTATCTGCTCGGGTCTTAGCTTTACTCCGTTTTTATAAAGCTTTGTCTTATGCTTATCAAGCACGGCGCGCGGATAGATATCAAAGATACTTTCAAGGCTTGTGAGTGCCTTGAATATTTCTCCCTTATCCGCAAGCGCCTGCACCTGCTCTAAAGTCAGGCAGTCCTTTATATCAAAACCGTTTGCCTTAGTTCTCACAAGCGCCGTCATTACGCCGTATGTCTTAAGCCTTGCCGCCGCATCTGCAATAAGCGTTCTTATATACGTTCCCTTGCTCACCGAAACGGTGATAACGCCCTCGCGCGTGCTTTCATCATACTCTTCAAGCCTTATAAAGTCTATGTATCTTTTTTTAGGCTCACGCTTTATCTCCTTGCCCTCGCGCGCGTATTCATAGAGCTTTTTGCCATCTACCTTTACCGCCGAGTACATAGGCGGTGTCTGCATATACTCCCCCACAAAGCCTTCAAACGCTTTTTCAAGTTCATTTTTCAAAACGCTCCTGTCACTTTGACGGATAACCTTTCCCGTGATGTCCTGCGTGTCGGTGTCAATTCCGAGCTTAAAGGAGGCTCTGTATTCCTTGCCGCCCTCGGGCAAAATATCCGCCGCCCTTGCCGCCTTGCCTATCAGCACGGGCAGCACCCCCGTTGCAAGAGGGTCAAGCGTTCCCGTGTGGCCTATCCTTTTGGTCTTAAGTATCCCTCTGAGCTTTGCGCAAACATCAAAAGACGTAAAGTCCTGCGGCTTGTTTATCAGTATTATGCCGAAAGGCTCATTATTATTTATCTCAGCCATCGTATTCCTCGCCCAAGGCCTCGGCTACCGCCTGAATGACCTTAAGCCTTACCTCCTGCAAATTGCCCTCTATCTCGCAGCCTGCGGCTCTTATGTGTCCGCCGCCGCCAAAGTTTCTGCAAAAGGCCGATGCATCTACCTCCTCGGTAGTGCGCACCGAGAGCTTGAATACATTCTCATGCCGCTGCTTTACGGTGATCCCTATAACAACGCCCTCTATTTCAAGCGGTATAGATACAAGCCCCTCAAATTCCGCAGGCTCAGCGCCGCAGCTGTTCATAAGCTCTGTGGTGAGAACTATCATCGTGCATCTGTCGTTAAAGTAATACTCCATATTGCTGATAACGCGCTGCTCTACCTTTATCCTGCCCTTTGATTTTACATCGAACATTTTTCTGTTTATCGTTTCAAAGCCAATGTTATACTGCATAAGGTCAGCCGCCGCCATGTGCGCCGAGGGGGTGGTGTTCTGATACTTAAAACAGCCCGTGTCGGTAGCAATAGCCGTGTAAAGCGCCATAGCAATAAAGTCCGACATCTTATACCCGATAGCCTTGAAATATTCGTAGAAAATAAGCGCCGCCGCAGATGCCTTACCGTCAAGGAAGGTCTTTTTCGCGTAGAATTTGTTTGATATGTGGTGGTCAACGCACACATCTATCTTCCCCGGCTCCATAAAAGCTTTGAGGTGTGAGCCTAAAAGCTTTGAATCTGCAACATCTACCGCTATTACAAACTCGGGCTCAAATTCCTGAACATAATACCCGTCATAAAGAAAATTATACCTCACGGGGAAATTTTCGTTGTTTATGACATTCGCCTTCTTGCCGAGGTCACGAAGATATGCGCAAAGCGCAAAGCCGCACCCGAGCGTGTCCCCGTCGGGGCTCTTGTGGGTGAGGATAAGCACGTTGTCGCACCCCTCCAGTATTTCCTTAAGCTCGAAGAATTCACTTTTTTCCATTAATGCTGTCCTTTCATACACTCAGGCCTTAGGCAACACCACACAAAGATTGTGCGTAAGTATGCGGTTGTTCAGCTTTGCTGAACACGCAAATTTTTCGTCAGATTGCCTAAATTCACCGCAGGAATACTACTGTATTTCAAGGTGATATGACGGAAAATTTGCAAGCAGATTGCGTACAAAGCCCACAGGCGGTCTTTGTGCGGTGTTGCCTTTATAAATCAGCGCCGTCCTGCTTGTCATCAAGCTCTGCGGCAATGCTTTTGAGTTTCTCGCTTATCTGCGCCGAATGCTCTATTGAATCATCAGCGATAAACTTAAGCTCGGGGCATTTTCTGAGCCCCAGCACGTTGGATATCTCGCGCTTTAAATAGCCCGATGCGCTCTCAAAGCCCTTAACGGCCTCCTTAGCCTTATCATACCCCTCAAATGAGGAAACATATACCTTGCAGTATGACCCGTCGCCTGCGACATCGCACCTGACTATAGTTATCATTCCGTTTTTGCTGATGCGTGGGTCTTTTAAGTCCCTTATCTTGCCCGAGATGATCCGTTTTATATCCTCGGACATTCTTCCTGCCTTATGTGAGGCCATATTTTCCCCTTCTTTCTGATAAATGGTTTCCCGGGGGCTTTACGCTCGCCCCCGCGCCCATTCGGGCTGTTATTCTCTGTATTCCTCCATTATAAACGCCTCAAAGATATCGCCTTCCTTGATGTCCGAGAACTTTTCAAGCGTGATACCGCACTCAAAGCCCGATGCAACTTCCTTTACATCGTCCTTGAAACGTTTGAGGGTGCTCATCTTGTCCTCAGCTATAACTATTCCGTCGCGGACAACTCTTATCTCGTCGTTTCTGCCTATCTTTCCTTCAAGGACATAAGCACCTGCAACGTTGCCGACACCCGTTATCTTATAGACCTGTCTTACCTCTATGCGTGCAGTTTCCACCTCTCTGAACTTAGGTGCGAGCATACCCTTCATAGCGTCGGTTATCTCCTCTATCGCATCATAGATTATTCTGTAAAGCCTTATATCAACGCCGTCACGCTTAGCATTTTCCTTAGCTACGGGGTCGGGGCGAACGTTAAACCCTACGATGAGCGCATTCGATGCGTTAGCAAGCATAACATCGCTCTCGGAGACCGCACCGACACCGCCGTGGATCACCTTTACCCTTACCTCGTCGTTTGAAAGCTTTTCTAAGCTCTGCTTTACAGCCTCTACCGAGCCCTGAACGTCCGCCTTGACGATTATCGGCAGCTCCTTCATCTCGCCCTCGGATATCTGGCTGAAGAGGTTTTCAAGCGTTACCTTCTGATACTGCTTGAACTGCTCCTCCTTAGCGTCAAACTTTCTCTGCTCAACAAGCTCTCTTGCAAGCTTTTCGTCCTCAACAGCGTTGAAGGTATCGCCTGCACTCGGCACCTCTGCAAGACCCGTTATCTCAACAGGTGTTGAGGGGCCTGCCTTGTTTATGCTCTTGCCGTGGTAGTCTGTCATAGTTCTTACCCTGCCGACAGACTGCCCTGCTATGATGACATCGCCTGCATTAAGTGTTCCGTTTTCAACCAGAAGCGTTGCAACAGGGCCCTTGCCCTTGTCAAGCCTTGCCTCAATTACAGTACCCTTTGCAAGCCTGTTCGGGTTAGCCTTAAGCTCCTTTACCTCGGCTACGAGCAGAACGTTTTCAAGCAGTTCATCAATGCCCATGCCCGTCTTAGCCGATACGGGAACTGCGATAACATCGCCGCCCCACTCCTCGACAACAAGCTCATGCTCTGTGAGCTGCTGTTTAACTCTGTCGGGGTCTGCGCCCTCTTTATCCATTTTATTGATAGCCACGATTATTGAAACGCCTGCCGCCTTTGCGTGGTTTATCGACTCTATGGTCTGTGGCATGATACCGTCATCAGCCGCAACTACAAGGATAGCTATATCGGTGATATTAGCGCCCCTTGCTCTCATTGATGTAAATGCCTCGTGTCCCGGGGTATCAAGGAAGGTTATCTTCTTGCCGTTGTAGCGCACCTGATAAGCGCCTATGTGCTGAGTGATACCGCCTGCCTCGCCTGCGGCAACATTTGCGTTCCTTATCCTGTCAAGGATAGATGTCTTACCATGGTCAACGTGACCCATAACAACTACAACAGGGCATCTCTCTACGAGATCCTCCTCCTTGTCCTCCTCGTCCTCGATAAGGCGCTCTTCTATTGTAACTATAACTTCCTTTTCGACCTTAGCGCCAAGCTCATCAGCAACAAGTGCCGCCGTATCAAAGTCGATCACCTCGTTGATAGATGCCATAACACCCAACCCCATAAGCTTTTTGATGACCTCGGTAGCCGTTACCTTAAGCCTTGATGCAAGCTCGCTCACCACTATCTCATCGGGGATAAGCACCTTGAGCTGCTGCTTTCTTGCGCGCTCAAGCTCAAGCCTTCTGAGCTTATCCTTCTCGCTCTCATTCTCCCTCTTGCCGTGGTTGCCCTTTTGCTTTTTATACTGCTGGGATTTCTGGGTAAGCTTTTGCTTTTTGGAGTAGTTATCCTTTCCTCCGCCCTGCTTTGAGCTTGCCATGTTATCATATTTCTCGTTGTACTTATCAAGCTCCGTATAGCTGCCTCTTGTATCAACTATCCTTCTGTTGGAGCTGCTCGACTCCTCCGAAACAGTATATCCCGTGCTGCTCTGCGATGCCGCTCCGCCGCCTAAGATAGTCTGCTTGCCGTGGTCGTGTTTCTTTTCCTTTTTCTTTTCCTTTTCCTTCTTAGGCTGGTTCATAGCCTTAGCCGTATCGAACTTGTCAGCCTTAGCCTTTTCGGTATCGTTAGGCTTATTTTCTGCCTTAGGCTGCTCCTTTTCTGCCTTTGCAGCCTCCTCGGGCTTTTTCTCCTCAGCCTTAGCACTCTTAGCCTTCTCTGCCTTTTCTGCCTTCTCGGGCTTTTCTGCCTTCCCTGATTTCCCGGCCTTTTCAGCCTTTTCTGCCTTTTCTGCCGTTTTCTTTTCAGCCTTCTTAGGCTTTTCGGGCGCTACATTGTTAGCAAAATAAGCATTTAAGTCCTTAACTGCGTTTTTCTGTGTAAAATATTCAAATACAAAGCTTACCTCCTCGGGGCTGAGTGCGCTCATAGCCTTTTTTGGCTCGCCGCCCAAAAGCGCAAGGCACTCAAAAAGGTCATTATTTGTAAGCCCTAAGTCCTTTGCAAGCTGATTTAGTTTTATTGCCGAATTCTTCATAGGCGCTGTGTCCTCCTAAAATTTAATCTAAGCTGTAAAATTCATTTTCGTCTATTTCTATAGGTTCAAGGCTCTTAGCCAAAGCCTTCCAGAACCCCTTGTCGTTGACCGCCATGATGCCTGCTCTCTTTCCAAGCTCCTGCCACACCTCGTCCATAGTAAGCCCCAAGGCGTAAAGCGAAACTTCATTTTTATAGCAGACAAACTTAAGCTCCTTAAGCGATTTATTTGAAAGGTCGCTCGCCGCGACGCACCCGAAGGCTGCACCGTTTTTGCAGGCCTCCTTTGCCATATCAAGGCCGAGGCTCAGTTTTCCTGCCCTTCTGCACATGGTTATGAGCCCCATTACATTCTTACTCATCGCTTACCAGCTCACTTTCCATGCTCTCATAAACTGCATCATCTATCCTGCACTGAAAGCTCTTTTCAAATCTTCTTGCTTTCCTTGCCGCCCTTAAGCAGTCTATGCTTTCACATATATATGCGCCCCTGCCGTTTTTCTTTCCCGTCAGGTCAAGGCTTATCTCGCCCTCGCTCGACTTTACGACTCTTATAAGCTCCCTTTTGGGTTTCATCTCACCACATCCGAGGCACATTCTCATAGGTATCTTTTTTACTTTCATAGCGGTATTCTCTCCTTAAAAGAGTTACTCCTCCGTGTTTTCCTGAGCCTGCTCCTGCTCTTGCTCCTGCTCCTTAGGTGCAGCCTTTTCCTCGCGCGGTTTCATATCCGCAAGGTCGGGCTCCTCGGGAACTATGTCTATCTTGTAGCCTGTAAGCAGGTTAGCAAGCTTAGCGTTCTGTCCCTTATTTCCTATCGCAAGGGAGAGCTGTCTGTTCGGAACTGTAACTCTGCAAGCCTTTACCTCGGGGTCATCATCAAGTATCTCTACCTTTGTTACCTCGGCAGGGGCAAGCGCCATTGCTATAAATTCCTCATCATTCTCGCTGTAGTTTATAATGTCTATCTTCTCGCCCTTAAGCTCGTTTACAACATTCTGTATCCTCGATCTTCTCGGTCCTATGCAGGCGCCTACCGCGTCAACATTCGGATCCTTGCTCCATACAGCCATTTTCGAGCGTGAGCCTGCCACTCTTGATATAGCCTTTATCTCGACTGTTCCGTCATATATCTCGGGCACCTCTATCTCAAACAGCCTCTTTACCAGGTCTTTATGTGTTCTTGATATCCTTACCGCAAATCTCTTGTCAGGCTCGGAAACGCCTACTACATATACCTTTATAATATCGCCGGGCTTAAGTATCTCACCGGGTATCTGCTCGCGGCGCGAAAGGAATATCTCGTTTCTGTTGTTAGCGTCATTCTTGTCGATAACAAGTATCGCATTGAGTGTCTCGGGCTCTACCTTTTCAACCGTTGCCGATATACACTCCTTAGCCTTGTCGGAATACTGCGCTATCAGCCTTTCCTTTTCTATCCTCTTTATGTCGTTTCTTATCGACTGCTTAGCCGCCTGCGCCGCAACTCTTCCGAATTTTGCGGAGTTAAGCTTTATCTCGACCGTTCCGCCCACTCTTGCGCGCTTGCTTATCGTCAAAGCCTCGTCAAGAGTTATCTGGTTTGCAGGGTCCTCAGGCTCACCCTCAACTACGTCCTTGATTATCTTCATCTCAAACTTGCCTGCCTCGGGATCGATAGTAACGTTTATATTCTCGCTGCCCGGGTAATCCTTCTTGATAGCCATTAAAATGCCTGCTCTTATCTTTTCTATAAGCACCTCGGCATCAATATGGTTATCCGTTTCGAGAGTGGACAATGCCTCAAAAAAATCGTTGTTCATTTTTCTTAATTCCTCCTAAAAGCACTATTATATTGTTTCACAGCAAAGCCGCAAAGCCTGCCTCTTATTTCTTACTCTAACCGAATAGGTCGTTATCATCATAAAGCTTGATAAACGCGCAGTCGCGCAGGCTTATCTCTATCGGGTCAAGCATATTCCCGTCATCATCGGTCTCATGCCCGTATATCTTGTTCTCGTCATACGAATCAAGCCCGACGAGTATTTCCTTCCTGCCGTCCTCCATAGGCCTTATCAGCCTTACCTTGAGTGCATCGCCTATGCAGGCCTCAAAATGCTCGGGGCGCCTAAGCTCCCTCCCAAGCCCGGGTGAGCCTACCTCCAGCACATACTGCTCCTTTATCGGGTCAGCCTCGTCAAGCGCCTTGTTAAGCGGCCTTGTAACGTTCTCGCAGTCCTCAATGCTTATCCCCTCGTCGCTGTCGATAAAAACTCTGAGGTAATAGCTCGAGCCCTCCTTTTCATACCTTACGTCCCACAAAAAGAGCCCCAGCTCGTCGCATATGGGCTGAGCCAGCTCTCTTACAATGGCCGCAGTATTTTTCTTTTCCATTAAATACCCCCTACAAAATCAAAAGACCGGAAGTCAAATTCCAGCCTTTCTACTAAACTTATCATAAAACATTATACCACATTTTCACAGCTTTTGCAAGCAAATTAACGGGTTTTAAGGGCTGATTTTTGAATTTTTCTTAAACAAGATGTAAACATTCTACTTATCAGCTTTTTCCTTGCCCTTATCCTCCTGCGGCTTTTCTCCCTTTTCATCAGCCGCCTTGACCGCAGGCTTGCTCCTGCCCTTTTTAGTTCCCTCAACAAAGTCGAGCGGTATCGTAAAAAGTATCCCCGTATTGGGCTTTGACAGGTCGCCCACTGTTTTGTAGACTACCTTTCTTACAGTTTCAAGCTGGTCGTCCTTTATTACCGAGAATATCGTTCTGTTATCCTCATCGCCGCTGAAAAGGTTTCTTATAGATGCCGAAAGCACGCTGCTGTCAAGCCGTGAAAGGGTCATAGCCATACCCGAGGATTCTATTATCGTAGCGCCGCCTACCCCCACCGAGGAAAGCCCCTCAAGCAGCGATTCAAGCGCATCTAATCTGTTAAGGATTATGACCATCAGTTTCATATTTTCAGTCCCTCTTTATCAGTTGTTATCAGCCTCGGCGTCCTTTTTAGCCATTACCGCAGGTGTGAACTGGTTTTGCAGCTCCTCGCAGAAGGATGCATCGACTACAAACTGCGATTCGTCAACATTCCAGCTGCCCGTGGGTGTGAGCGACATAGCAGGTGTCACGCCCCTTGAAAGCATATCCGAAAGCACCGTCTTCATTACCGAAAAGTCATCATCGGTAAAGCTCGTGTCCGACTTTTTCTTTGCAAGGTTATAGAAAACGTCAAGGTTGCCCTTTGTCACATCGGGCATCGCAAAAGCGTTTGCAAACATACTCTGCATAGCCGCCGCCATGAATTTCATATTTCCCTGCTTGCCCTCGGAGAATACGGGGTAGGTCATGATAAGCCTTATCTGCCTTCCCATAAGGTTCTGCGTGCTGCCTTTTTTAATGGTAACGTCATTCTTTTCCGAGTCGGCATCGCCCGAGAGGTAGTAAAGATCCTCCGACGCAGTATAGGTATAGCCGCCGAACTGGTCGCATACATTATCAAAAGCGCCGTTGCTTATAGTCATATAGTAGTCGATATCAACGCCGAATATACGGCTCACCGAGTCGGTGAGCTGCCCCATATTTCCGCCGTCCTCAAGCGTCTGCTTAAGTGTCTTGCCCGTGGTCTCATCCACCGTGTAGGGCGTTACGGGAACAAGAAATATCTTGTCCTTAGTCGGGTCAAGCCTGTAAATGAGCATATCGTGCAGCACGTTCTTTGAGTTTATCCTCGCAAAAAGGATAGTGTCGCAGTCATTTGAGGTGTAGCCCTCATACGCCTCGGAATCATTCTTGCCCATTGAGAGGATATCGTATTTCTGGAAAAGTGTAAGCACCATAGCCCCCACTACCACAAGGCACAGGCAAAGTGCCGCAAAATATACGAGCGCAATCGGCGCCTGAGATCTTTTCTTTTTCTTTTTGGTTTGCTTTTTCTGCATAATGTATAAGTTTTCCCCTTTCTTACAGCTTTATTCAAAAAGCCGCAGACATTTTATATAAGTACTTGAATTTTTATAAAAAAAGGTGTAGAATAGTATTTATGAGTAAAACTGCGGATTTTTATCAAGGTCTATCATCTTTATGTCAAGGCCGCATTTTTTAGCGTAGTTTATAGTCTGCAAGGTGCCCGAGCCTTTTAGTGAAGGCTTATACACCGCAAGCATGAACGATGAATTATCCACCATAAAAATATTCCTTGCCTTGTAGCAGTCCTTGTAATACCCGTCAGCAAGCGTCACAGCCTTAGCGCTTTTATGCTCTATCATCGTGTAGAGGTATTTTTCCTGCAGCGTTTTCATCTCCGCTATCTGCCCTACATACGGCACAGCGCAGATAAGCTCTATGTCATTATTCACCGCCGCTTTGAGCCTAAGCACGCATTCAGCGCATATAAGGTCAATCCCGCTTGCCATTCCCGTGATAAAGTATCTTACGCCCTTTTTGGTGATAAGGCTTTGCAGCTCCATTTCAATATTGCTTTCAAGGCGTTTCATTCCGGGAAACTCTCTGTCGCCCTCACCGGGCAGCTTTGAACTTCTGTGCCCCGTAAAGCAGCAGGTCTTATCCTTATCATATTCCAAAAGCTCCAGGCCTATCATTATAAAAACACCTCAGCTTTACGCATAATTTACATACAAATCTATTATATCACATTTTTTTACGCATTTCAATAGCAAAATTCCCAAAAAAGCACAATTTTGCCGCGTGATTATTTCGCGGCTGTAATAAACCTTTGAAAAGAGTGAATGTAAAATGAACTATTTAAAACGCTGTGAGGCAGTCATCGACCTTGATGCGGTGAGCCGAAACCTTGAAAGCTACAAGCAGTATCTTAAAGACGGCACAGAGCTTATGTGCGTTGTAAAGGCCTCCTGCTACGGGCACTGTGACAAGGCGATAGCCCCCTACCTGCAACAAAAGCACGGGGTAAAATACTTTGCCGTATCAAACATCACCGAGGCGATAAGGCTCAGAGAATGCGGCATTACGGGCGATATCCTTATCCTCGGCTATACCTGCCCCGGCTATGATGAAGTGCAGCACCTTGCCGACCTAAATATTATCCAGGCGATAACCGAATACTCCTATGCCGAGGAGTTTAACAAACGCTCGGGCGGCAAAAAAATACGGGTTCACTGCGCCATTGATACGGGCATGACAAGGATAGGCGTTCGCGGCTCGGTAAAGGAATGCGCCGATGAGATAGAGAAAATATCTCGCCTTGAAAATATAGCGCTTGAAGGGGTGTTTACCCACTTTGCCGTTGCCGACTCGGACGGCGAGGATAATTTTGCTTATACCGACTCCCAGCAGCAGAAGATAATAGATGTGACAAATGAGCTTAAAGCGCGTGGGATAAAGCTTATCCACTCGCACTTTATGAACTCGGCGGCAGGCGTTTACAGAAATGATCCTCGCAGCACTCTTGCAAGGCTCGGCATTATCCTCTACGGGCTTATGCCCAATACCGCAAAGCCTCTGCCCTTTGAGCTTTCCCCCGTTATGACGCTGAGGGCCACCGTTTCTATGATAAAAACAGTAGAGGCAGGCACGCAGGTCAGCTACGGCAGGACATATACCGCACAAAAGACCACGCGCCTTGCAACGATAACCTGCGGCTATGCCGACGGCTACCCGAGGGCGCTCTCAAATAAAGGCTATGTGCTGATTGGCGGCAAAAAAGCCCCTATCACGGGCAGGATATGTATGGATCAGTTTATGTGCGATGTTACGGATATCGAAGATGTAAAGGTCGGCGACTACGCTATCCTTATCGGCAAAAGCGGAAATGAGGTCATCACAGCCGATGATATCGCCGATATGACGGGAACTATAGGCTACGAAATCGTTTGCGGCATATCCTCGCGCGTGCCGCGTGTTATTATGAGCAATAATGCTGAAATTGATGTGTTCTGACGCGCTTATTTGCTTAAAATCGCTAAAAATTTTTAGTTTAGCAAATTAAAGCCCCGAAACCTATTGACAAAAACGTTTAAATAAGATATTATAATAAATGTAGTAAATTTTTTAACAAGGCTTTAAGGTATTGTTGCCTTGAACGCTTTGAAACTTTTAAAATTTTTGTTTATATGGAGGAAAATAGTATGGCAAAATTCTGTACATCCTGCGGCGCTCAGCTTGATGATAACGCTACCTTCTGCACATCCTGCGGCGCACAGTTAGGCAACGGCGCTCCTTCGGCAGCTCCCCAGGCTACTCAGTCTTCTGCAAATAACGCAGGCGCTGCTTTCCAGAACGCAGCAGCTCAGGCAGGCGACGCTGTTAAGGACGGTTTCAACAAGGCAAAGGAATCTCTTTCCATGGAGAATATCAAGAACCTTAAGACTAACCCCAACAAGACAACTCTCGTTGTTCTGGGCGGTATAGTTATCGTTGCTATCATTGTTATAATAGTTCTTTTCAACCTCATCTTTGCTCACCCCTACAAGGGCGCTCTTGATGACTATTTCAAGGCTATCGAAAAGAATGACCCCGAGCTTTTAAAGAAATGTATGCCCGAGTATCAGGTAGAATACCTTGAAGATAACAGAGGCAAGGATTTCGATATCGACGACTATTGCGAGGACAGACTTGACAACATAGTTGATATGCTCGAAGAGGAGTACGGCGAGGATATTGACATTTCCTACGATATCAAGAAGGAAAAGAAATTAAGCGACAAAAAGCTTGATGACATCAAGGACGATATCAAGGAAGATTATGACGCTAAGGTAAAGGTAACAGCAGGCTACGAGGTAAAGCTCAAGCTCAAGATCAAGGGCGACGATGATGACGATACAGAAACATCTACATTTACAGTAGCTAAGATCGACGGCGATTGGTATATAGTTGACGGCGGCGTTTCGTAATCAGGAAAATCACAAACAAAAAGGCGGACGGGAGATTACTTTTCCCGTCTGTTTTTGAATAATGAAAACTATGAAAAGACTAATTTTGTTACTAATTTCATCAGCGCTCGTAATGTCGCTCTCCTCCTGTGGGAAAGAACAAGAGCAATCTGTCAACTACGAGCAGCCCGTAAGGGTTCTTGCTAAAGCTATGCAGGAGTATGACGAGGACGGCTATCTTGCCTGCTTTACTTCGGCAGCTGCGCAAAGCTATAAAAGCCAAAAAGATTATAACGAGGAATTTATCCAGCTGCTCTACCCCGAATCGGCAAGCGGCCAAAAGCTCTCACTTTCGATAACAGAGCATAAGGAGCTTGACGAAAAGGAAATAGAAAAACTTGAAAAGGAATATGTAAAGACCTTCAGGCGAAGGATAAAGATAACCAAGGCCGAGCGCTTGTCGGTAAGGTTCAAGCTCTTTCAGAAAAACCTTAAGAGAACTGACAATAAAGAAATCATCGTAGTAAGGGTAAATAACACCTGGTATATCTACGGCGAAGTGATCGATGATTATAACTTTGTTTCCGACGCGGCTGTATTCTCGGATATAATCAAGTCCGCAGCCTCGGAAAAAGATGATGAATGATATTTCACCCGAAAGGAATGAACGCTATGTCCATTATATGTAAAAACTGCGGGAAAGAACTTCCCGACGGAACAAAATTCTGCGGCGGCTGCGGCACTAAGGTTGAAGAGCAGGCAGCAAACGACAAAAAGATATGCCCCAACTGCGGCAAGGAATTGTCATTAACCGCTAAATTCTGCAACGGCTGCGGAACCAAGGTGGCTGATACTGCCCCCACACCTGCACCGATACCCACCCCCGAGCCTGCACCAATAGCTCCCGAGCCGGTCATTGAGCAGCAGCCTGCATTTAACGAGCCGCCCATGCAGCAGCCCGTTTTCCAAAATCCCGAACCTATACCGCAGCCCGTTCCCAACACACCGCCTTACCCCCAGCAGGGCGTTCCGATAGAGGGCGAAAAGAAAGGCGGCAGCATAGTTGTTCCGATAATTCTTATCATACTTATCCTTGCGGTCATCGCAGTTGATATTTTCGTGCTTTTCCCCGACAAGATATTCGGCAAGGAAAAGGACGATGACGAGGAAGAAAGCAGCACATCATCATCCGAATCGGACGAGGACGAAGATGAAGATGACAGCGATGCAGAAAATGAAGACGACAGTGATGCCGAAGAAAACGTGATCTATGTAATAGATGACAAGATAATACTTAAATAAGCCTTTCAGAGCTGTTGCATAAAAATGCAGCAGCTCGAACTATGTTTACATACAAACCGGAGTTTTGCAGAAGTGTTAAGGGGGCGTGCGAAGGGGTTCGGGGGCGACCGCAAAGCCCCCGAAAAAAGGCGTGAGGCTTGCTTTGACCTTAACTTAGCTTTGAGCGTAAATTAAGCTGAAAGTTTGAATAATGCACGATAAGCTAAGGTTATGTTCATCGCTCCGAGGGGCTTTTCGGGGGGCTTTCCGGTCGCCCCCGTACCCCCTTCGGGTTGCCCCCTTACTCTAAAAGCCCATCGCCAAACTCCGTTTTTTTTAAGGTGATAAAATGAAAAACAATAACCACTCCTCTCTCCGCGCGCTGATTTTCTGCGCGGTGCTTATGACAATAACCGCCGCCTCGGATTCGCTCAGGGGCGTGTTTTTGCCGCAGTTCAAAAGCTCGTTCTCCCTCTCGGAAACAAGCGCCTCGCATATAATAATGATAAGCTATATCGGCAACCTGCTCTTTCTCTCGGTAGGCGGTTTCCTGTCTGACAGAATGCCGAGAAAGCGCTTTATCGGCGGCGTTATCTGCCTTTGGTCGGCGGCTTTGCTTATGTATGTCCTTACCGAGAATTATTATATTTTGCTTGTGTGTATGATTTTTTCAATGGGCGGCTCGACTATGCTCTCTACCTCGGTAAACGTCATAACTCCGCTGATGTTCGCCTCCCCTGCCGCACTTGTCAGCATCTTCAATTTCGTGCAAGGTGTCGGCATTACCGCCACGCAGAATGTCGGCGGCCGCTTTGCTGACAGCTTAAGGTCATGGCATATCGCAAACCTGATAATTCTCGCCCTCGCCGCTATTTGCCTTGCGCTGCTTTTCACACTTAAGCTGCCCGACCCCGAGCCGACAAAGTCTGAAAGGATAAGCCCCCTCTCTATCATCAAAAGGCCGCAGAGCATTTTCCTTATCCTTATCTGCGGCTGCTATTTCGTGGCCGAGCATGGCCTTATGAACTGGCTTACCTCCTACGGCAGCGAGCATCTCGGCTTTACGGTCAGCAAGTCGGCATTCTACCTCTCGCTCTTTTTCGGTGGCATAACTGTCGGCAGGCTCGTCTTTGCGCCTGTCATTGATAAGGTCGGCATTTTTAAATGCCTGCTCATCTATTCCGCTGTCGGCGCTTTGCTTTATACCGTCGGCATCGCCCTCGGCAGGGGCGGTATGCTCATTCTCGGCATTTCGGGGCTTGCATTTTCTATCATTTATCCGCTGCTCGTTATGCTTATCGGGAAATTCTTTGACCCCTCCTGCGCAGGCTCGGCAACGGGGCTTATCCTTAGCATTGCAACTTTGTTTGATATCGGCTTTAATGCCTTTTTCGGCCCCCTTATCGAAAAGGTCGGCTACGGCAAGGCTATGGCTGTTATGCCTGCCGCGATGATACTTGTCGCAGTCCTGCTGTTTAGCCTTAAATTTACGGTAAAGCAGTCAAAGGAAATCAGATAGCTGCCCCTGCACTTTGCAAATCACCAAATGACATTTGTTACATTTGTACAATTTGACTATCCAAAATGACGAAATTTTATAAAATTATTGCTAAGTTTATGATTTTGTGTTAAAATATAAATAGGTATTTATACCCATTTTCAGCATTATGTAGTTTGGCGGTGTTTTATCGTGGAGAACGAAAACAAATTTGAAAACTTTTATAATATAGATTACGGTATCCTGCACGTCAATATCAGTGAGCTTGTGACGGCTAAGGGCGATGAGGGCTTTTGCGCTCTCTCGGGCTACAGCGAGGAGGAGCTGAGCGAGGGTGTTTCCCTTGATGCTTTGTTTGATACAGATACCGTTATGGCAATAAAAACACTTGCCGACTCTGAGGAGGATACGTCAGGTGTGCTTTGCTATGAGCATTATCTGAAAACCAAAGATAGGCGTATCCTCACCGTTACCGATTTTGTGTGGATAAATAAGCAGGAAAACAATATAAGCGCTATCTTCTATATCAACCGTCCAAAGGGCGCACTGCTTGATAATAAGGATATAGGTGAGATAACCTCGCTTAAGCTTTTTGATACTATAATCTCGGGTATCCCGGGGGCTGTGGCTATCTATGAGTATAAGGGTGAGGATCTGCGCATAGTCAAGGCATCTGATAACTACTACGAAACGCTCGGCTTTAAGGATAAGACCGCACATTCGGGCAAGGTCGGCTTTATGATAGATAAGAGCAGTAATGTCGATATGTTCGCAAAGGTAAAGCAATGCCTTACCGACGGCAAGCCTATAGTGGGCGAATATCAGGCAAAATGCCCCGACGGAAAAACAAGGTGGTTCGTAGCACGCGCAAAACCGTTTGTAAGCCAGGGCGGCAGCAGGCTCATCTTCGTAGTAATTAACGATATAACAAAATCAAAGCAGCAGGAAAATGAGATAAACAAGCAGAATAAGCGCTTTGAGCTTATCGCTAAAACTACGAGCGAGATATATTTTGACTATGACGTTTTAAACGATGTTTTCTACCTGCCCAATAACGATAACTATATCAGCCGCTATTCAAGCCGGGTAGAGCATTATTTCGGCAACAGAAAATATGCCGAATTTATTCATCAGGAGGATGCGCCAAAGCTTGAACGCGCCCTTGCCGAGGCAAAAACGGGCGTTACCTCGGGCGCTATTGAATACAGGACATTAGCGTTTGATGATGACTATACCTGGTATAAGCTCCATTATGCGAGTGTTTCAAACGAAAACGGCGTTATATCAAATATCTACGGCAGAATAACCTCTATCGAAACAGAGCAGATGCTAAAGCGCCGTATAGATTCCGATAAAAAGCTTATCGAGCGCCTTTCCGAGCGTGACCTTATCACGGGGCTTTATAACAGGCATACCTTTAAGGAAAAGGCCGCAAAATATATCCCCGCTATCGAGGATAAGCGCTGCTATGCTATCGTTTATTCCGATATCAACGATTTTTCATACGTTAACGAAAACTTCGGCTACGACGCAGGAAACAGAATGCTCAACGATTTCGCCGATTGTATAAGGGAAACCGATGTACTTATCTACTCCTGCCGTATCTATTCCGATTTCTATGTGGGGCTGTATGCCGCCGATACGAGAGATAAGCTTATCAAGGCAATAAACAAGCGCAATGAAAACTTTGCCGAGCTGCAAAAGGATCACTACCCTGCAAGCGATATCAATATTTCAAGCGGAATGTATTTTATTACCGATAAAAATGTCGATATCACTATCGCTATGGATAATGCAAACCTTGCAAGGCGCTCTATAAAGGGCTCTGATGACGTTCTTTGCGGAATTTACAGCGAAAGAATGAGAAAAGAGCGTTTAAGGGATCAGTCTATAGCAAGCGAGGTCAAGACTGCTATGGAGCAGGGCATGATAGAGCTTTTCTTGCAGCCGAAATTTGACCTTGTAACAAGGGATATCATCGGTGCTGAGGCTCTCGCGCGCTGGAGAAATGCCGACGGCAGCTATAAAATGCCGTATGAATTTATCCCCGTGCTTGAAAAGGTCGGGCTTATAATCGAATTTGATTTCTATATGTATGAGCAGGTGCTAAAGGCATTTGTCAAATGGCGGCAGGAGGGCAGGCGCCTTGTTCCTATAAGCGTAAACTTCTCGCGCGTCCATTCAAATAAGGATAACTTTGTTGACAGAGTTAATTCCCTGGCCGATGCCTACGGCGTTGACAAGGGGCTTATCGAGGTAGAGATAACCGAGAGCGCCTTCGTTGAGGACGTAAATATCATGATAAGGTATATGAGCAAGCTCAGGGATTACGGCTTTAAGATAGACATTGACGATTTCGGCATCGGCTATTCATCATTAAGCGTTCTGCTCAATGCGCCCGTTGATATCGTTAAGGTCGATAAGGTGTTTATCGACAACATCGCCACTAACCTGCTTGAGCGCGAATATGTCAAGCAGATATGCCAGCTCATCGCTACCACCCATAAGGAGGTCATCTTCGAGGGCGTTGAAACGGAGGAGCAGGCGAATTTCCTAAGCTCTATCGGCTACAATATGGCGCAGGGCTGGCTTTTTGACAAGGCTATCCCCGTCAAGGAGTTTGAGGATAAATATATTGCAATATAAAAACCCGAGGAACAGCGTTCTTCGGGCAGCACTTGACAAATATGTTTTTTTATGCTATACTGTACTTAATGAAGGATAGCCAGCCCCGAGGGCGGTGGTACACCCCCGGGATCTGCAACGGCACTCCTTGAATGTTTGGTTTTTAACACCGCCAATTCTCAGAGCTTTTGGCGGTGTTTTCCTTTGTTGTCCCCTTTAAAAAGGTTTCTCTAAAGTACTAACTATTTCTTCTTATGGAAGATCAGATAGCACAATGTAATCACCTGTATCAGCATTCCCGTGTATAGCACGAGGTCTGCAAAGGTTATGTATTCCATGCACTATCACCTCCTATCTCTGTAGGAGACCGCCG
>JAGBNQ010000082.1 GCA_017634275.1 Ruminococcus sp.
AATAATTGTGGTATCGCCTGCGGCGATGTTATGGCCATTCGGCCGCTGCTATGACAAGCCCGATATGGGGCTTGTCAGCCATGCTGACAGCTAAGTATTGCAAAGCAAAACTTCCAATCCGTCCGCCGCAGGCGGACACCATATCTGTTAACTGTTAACTCTTAACTGTTAACTGTATTTACAGGCTTTCAACAAGCCTTTCAAATTCCTCTTTTGTGAAACCTGCGTTTAATATTTCAAGCAAGCCGTTCGGTGTCGTGCGAGAGGGGAGGGAGAGCTTTTTGTAAAGCCTCTGCCGCCTCTGCTTTGAGTCGGGTCTGCCTGTAAGGCCTGCATCAAAAAGGTCTGCGGCGGTAAGCCCTGCCCCCTTTTTATCTGATGAGAATACCCCTGCCTTTTCAAACGCCTCTCTGAGCGTTTTGACATCTATCCCCTCAACGCCGAGCTTTCCCTCCTTCGAGGGCAGCTCCTTTCTTTTCTCCTTGCCGAAAATGTCGGGGATATAAACGTTTGTTATCTCCCCCTCATTGCAAAGCCCCTTTATGTAGCCGCGAATGCGAAAGCCTGCGCTGTCCGAGTCGGTAAGGATTATGACCCCCGTTTCCTTAGCGCACTTTCTTATGTAAGCCTTAAGCTCCTCATCTCCGTAAACTGAAAACCCGTCGGTGACTATTATCACCCCGTCGATAAACGAGCTTAGCTTGTTTTTGTCATACCTGCCCTCAACTATAATGGGCTTGTCTATCCTAAGCCTTTCCATTTCAGCTCCTTATCGCCATGCATTTAGCGCAGCATTCCTCAAGTGCGAGTATATCTCCGCCCTTAGCAAAGCCCTTTGTTTTAAGGGCAAGGTCAGTTTCGCATAAAATGAGCAAAGTCTGCCTTATTCTGTCAGCACTTATCCTTCCGCAGTCTGAAAATGCGTTTTCTATAGCAAATTTCTTGAATGCAGGGTATGAAAAGTCCTTCATTATGTCATCTACGGTCTTGCCCGATGACCTTGCAAGCTTTGCGCGGTAAATATCGGTTATCGAATATGATATCGTCCCGAGTATCTCTACTGCCTCTAAGCGCTGTGCCACAAGCTCGTCGATCCTGTTAAAAACGAACTGCGCGTTGCCCCTTAAAATATTTATCGCAAGCGCAAACCCGTCCGATTCTATCTTTGGAACAGCGAGTGCGTCTATCATCTGCCTTGTTACAGCCTGCCCGTCAGCGTATGCCGCAAGCTTTTGTATCTCGTTGTCAACAAGAGAAGTGTCGCTAAGGCATAGGTTTGCAAGATACTGCGCATCATAATTTGATATCTTAGCACCTTCTTTTGCAAGCTCTGCGACGATGTATTTTCCCATATCGCTTGCGCGCCTGTATGCAAAGTCGCAGGCCGTTCCGTTTTTGGCGCAGAAGTCCGCAAACGCCTTGTTTTTCGCATTTAGCGCCTTTTTGTTTCGGAATACCTTTTCCCCGTCACAGCATATAACAACCACGGTCGTTTCGGGAATGTCCGAAAGGATAGCCATAAGAGCCGCCGTGTCATCGGCATTAAGATTTGCCGCATCAAACCCCGAAATGTAAGCGCATACCTTAGGTGAGAACATCGGCACGGCATTCACCGCGTCAAAAAGCTCTTCCGTAGTCATTTCCTTCGCATCAAACGAATGGAAATTGAGCGTCTGCGCGTCCTTCGGCACAAGCCTTGATAACAGCTTTTTTGTAAAGCTCTCCATGTTTCCCACATCGCGCCCGTAGAAGAAAAACAGCCGCTCGTCACCTGCGCTGACCCTTTTCGGCAGCTCAGAAGGTGATATCAAAGCCATTGTCAAGCCTCCTTGTTTTTATAGTTTTATCCTTTTTGTCAAAAATTATCTCAACAGCGCCCTCATCAAGCGCCGTTTCATAGCCGCTGCTATTATTATACACGATATTGCCGGAAATGACAATATCAAGCCCGTCCTGCAAAAATACTAACCTGTCATCATCAAGCCCTGCACTTCCAAGCTCCGAGCTTTCAAGTGTAACGGAGTCAAATTCTGTTTTGTCATCGGTCAAAAGCGGCATATCGGGAACGCTCCCTGCGCATATCACCGCATCGAGCCGCTCTGCACCCCTTTTTATAAACAGCCGCTCCAGCACATCAAAGCCCTTTACATTGTCATTTGTAATAAATGCCGAGCTATAGCTGTCATATATAAATAAGCTCTCCCCATGCTCGGTGCTGTAGGCAATAAGCGTTATTTTATCCATAAGCGCGTATTTTGTCACAGCCGAAACTGCTATCATCACCGCCGCTGAAACTGCATAAGCCTTTATCAGCAAATGCTTTCTGTGCGCAAGCATCAATATAACTATCGGCATAACACCTATTATCATCATCAAAGCCTTAAGTGTCGGCTGATAGGTGTTGACAGACGCAAACGGCAGCCTTGCAAGTGCCGCCGATATAGTCACGCAGCCGCTCATTATCTTTGCTGCATACCATAAAATATACCCCGATAAAAACGAGCTTATTATATTTACGCAAAGCCCCAAAACGCTTAGCGTCAGGCATACTCCGCAAAGCGGTATCATCAGAAGATTTGTGACGGGCGCTATAATTGATACCTCCCCGAACAGCAGAGAGTTTATCGGCAGCTGCAAAAGCCCTACCGCGAATACCGCGATGATGCTCCTTTTTATCCCCATAACGGGATAGTCCTTGTCGGCATTTATCCTCTCGCATA
Source organism: Ruminococcus sp. (assembly GCA_017634275.1). Lineage (GTDB taxonomy): Bacteria > Bacillota > Clostridia > Oscillospirales > Ruminococcaceae > NK3A76. The sequence goes on from JAGBNQ010000082.1 coordinate 2,721, forward strand.
AAAAGTCGGTGTAAGCGCTGCAAGCAAATGCCCCCTCAATTGAGAGCAAAAACGAGTATGATGCCACGCTGTAGGGTGAAACCAAAGTTATCAAAAACCCTGCAATGCTAAGCGATGTCAGAGGGTCGCTCCTTCTCTTTGCAAGCTGAGAAAGCAAAAGCACGCTCATCATCACAGCCGCCCTTATCGCCGAAACAGCAAGCCCCGAGAAAAGCACAAGCCCCAATGTCAGAAACATAAGAACGCATACATTCACCCTGCGCCGTTTGCTTACCGTTTCTAAAACAACGCTTGCAAATGATATGATTATCGCAATATGCGTTCCCGAAAAGGCAAATATATGCCCTATCCCTGCGCGGTACATAAGCGTTGAGATGTCACTGTCGATACCGCCCTTGTCGCCGCAAAGCATCGCCCCGAGAAATTCACCGCCCTCGCCGCCGTTTTCGCAAAGGAGCGTATAGCTTTTATCCCTAAGCTCCCTTGCAAGGCGAAATATCCTGTGATGATTTTCACCGTTTGCGATGACGCTTTCCGCCCTTTTTCCTTTTAGGAACACCCCGTTTGCCTTGTAATAGCTCTCGCTCTGATATGATATACTGTCCGTTATTTTGTATACCTTGCCCGTGATATCTATCTCGTCGCCGTAGGTCAGGCGCTCATATTCGATGTCACTTATGTAAAAGCTTACCACTCCCGTGACCCTGCCGCCTATCTCGCCCTTTACAGTCACCCTTTTGCTGCCGCCGTCAAACTCGTCTTTATCATAAACATAGCCCTTGACGGAAACGCTCTGCCCGTCAAAGGCTATAGATTTTTCATAAACAGCGGCCGTGTATATGCTGCTTGTGATAAGCCCTGCACTGACAGACACCGCGCAGACGACCGCGTAAGCCCTGAGCCTTTTAAAAAGAACGCAGACCACCGCCGCCGCACCTATTGCCGCAGGGATAAGCCAAAGGCTGCCCTTAAACAGAAAAGCAACAAGCAGCCCTGCCTGAAATGGGAGCAGCGCAAAGCAGGCCTTTCTTACCACGGAATCAGCCTGCGGGCCATGCAAGCGGTCTGCCTGCTAAGAGGTGGAAGTGAATGTGGAATACACTCTGCCCTGCACTCTCGCCGCAGTTTGATACCACTCTGAATCCCTCGTCAAGCCCCTTTTCCTTGGCTATCTTAGCAATCACCTCGTAGATGTGCGAGATAACAGCACTGTTAGTTTCATCTATCTCATCAAGCTTTGAGATGTGTGCTTTGGGAATAACAAGGTAATGTGTGGGCGCAGTAGGGTTTATGTCCTCAAAAACATAAACGCTCTCGTCCTCATATATTTTTGTCGAGGGAATTTCCCCCTTGACTATCTTACAAAAAAGGCAATCATTCATAGCTATCCATTCCTTTCAAAAATTATACTATTATTATAACACATTTTCCTGCTCTTTGCAAGAGGGAAAATATAAAAAAGGCACCGCACATAAGCGAGGGCGCGGTAAGGAATTATTCTCTATCAGCTCGCTTTGCCGCGCGCCCTCTAAAATAAGAAATAAAGAAAGAATAAAGAATAAATAATAAAAGAGGTATCGGCTGCGCCGATCATTTAAAAATAAATCGCGCGCGTTTTCTGCCCGTGGCAGGAAATGCCGATACCGTAAACTTTATTTATTCGCTCTTTTTTAGCTGCGAACCCATTACTTGCGTCTTAAAATCTTTCTGTATCGCTGCTGTGCTGACGATGCCTTTTTTGTGCCTGCTATTTTATCAGCCTGCTCATGCTCCTTGCCGAGATAAGCATAGTCGAGCCGTTGTGCAACAGCGCCGAGGCTTGCGGCTGTAAAACGCCAACCGCCCCAAGCCCTATGAGCAATGAATTAAATCCTGCAATAAAGCGGAAATTCGAGCTTATGCGCTTGTTTAATAAAAGACTTAGCCGCCTTAGCGTCACAAGCCCCTCTAAGCTGTCGTTTGAAAGGGTGATGTCAGCTACCTCTCTTGCAATGTCCGAGCCGTCGCTCATCGCTACTGAAACATCTGCCTCCGCAAGCGCAGGGGAGTCATTTATCCCGTCGCCTATCATTATCGCCTTGTGCCCGTTTGATTTAAGCGCCTGAACAAATTCGCTCTTATGCTCGGGCAAGACCTGTGAGATATACATATCAAGCCCCAATTCCTCCGCAACGCGCTTTGCCGCAGGCTCGGCATCTCCCGTGAGCATACATATCCTCTTTATCCCGAGCGCTCTAAGCTGTGATATAATGCTTTTTGCCTCTTCCCTTATCGGGTCTTCTATCACGATCATACCTGCAAGTGTGCCGCCTATCGCTAAGAATACCGCCGACTTGCCAAGGCTCTTTTCATCAATTATCCTCTTGTTTTCCTCACTTAACGGCACGCCCTCGTCCTCAAAGATAAAGTGCGCCGAGCCTATTACCGTTCGCTTGCCGTAGTAGTGTGTCACTATCCCGTGTGCGGCAATGTATTCCACCTCGGCGTGTTCCTCCTCGTGGGTCAAGCCTTCAAGCTCTGCCTTTTTGACTATCGCCGCCGCTACGCTGTGCGGAAAATGCTCCTCTAAGCAGGCTGAGGTGCTGAGCACATAGCTCTCCTCGTAATTCCCGAAAGGCACTACCTCAGATACTGTCGGGCAGGCATTTGTCAGTGTTCCCGTCTTGTCAAATATCATCGTGTCCGCCTCGGCAAATTCTTCAAGATACCTGCCGCCCTTGACAGTTGCACCGTTTGCCGCGGCCTCTCTCATGGCGGATATCACCGATATCGGCGTTGAAAGCTTTAACGCACACGAAAAATCCACCATAAGCACCGAAAGCGCCTTTGTGATGTTCCCCGTAAGCCCGTAAATAAGCCCGAACCCTAAAAAGCTGTACGGCACTATCGAGTCGGCTATCCTCTCGGCCTTGCCCTGAATGCGGCTCTTTTGCTCCTCGCCGTCCCTTATAAGGCTTATTATCTTTGACAAACGCGAGTCGCTTGCAAGGCTCATTACACTTATGGTAAGGTTTCCCTCTTCAAGCGTTGTTCCTGCAAATACCGTGTCGCCGTCAGCCTTGTGAACAGGCTCGCTCTCGCCCGTCATGGTCGATTGATTTACCATTCCCTCGCCCGAGATAACAGCCGCGTCAAAGGGTATCACATTTCCTGCATATACCTTTACCTTGTCGCCTACCTCTATGCTGTCAAACGGCACGCTCACCTCGCCGTCATCACCTATAAGCCAAACCTTGCTGATGTTTAGCGAAAGCTGCTCTGAAAGCGCAAGCTCTGCGCGCTCCTTAGTGTAGTCCTCCAGCATTCCCGAAAGGGATAGCAGAAACATCACAGAGGATGCCGTTGTAAAATTCCCCCTTGCAAGGGAAATGCCTATTGATGCCGCATCAAGCATTTCGACCTTCATATCCATATCGACAAGGCAATTTACCCCCTTGCCGATGTATTTCAGCGCTCTGTAGGCAATAAATGCCTTTCTTATCGGCATAGGCACTAAAAGCTTTGTTATCACCCTTGTTATGAGCTTTCTTTCCATTGCCGCCTTAAAGCGCTCGTCTGACTGCATGAGCGGTGTCAGCTCCCTGTCGGCAAGCTCGCTTTTTTTGATGCTGCCGATAAGCTTGATGACATTTGCCTCATTGTCGCCGCGATACAGCACTAAAATACTTCCGCTTGCAGGCGTGACCTTTGCACTTTTGATAAACGGCTCACTTTCAAGCATCTCCGTCAAAGAGAGCGCCTGTCCTTTTGTTATTTCCTTTGGCTTAAGCCTTGCGCGCAGGCGGCCTTTGCCCTTAAAAACTATCTCTGTGCGCATAGCATCATCTCCTCGCGCGGCTGCTTACTCAGCAGTTTCTTCCTTTGCCTCAGCCCTTATGTCGTCAGCATCCTCTTTTATCCTCAAAAGCTCGGCAGCGGCCTCATCTCTTATCTTCATTCCTGCCGCAACAGTCTTTACACAGCCCTTGTGGAATGTCTTGCTCTTTAAAAACTTAACGCCTGCGGTCGCCGCAGCCACACCTAAAGCAAAAAAGCAGGTCTTGTCATTCTTTATAAAGTTTGTCATAATAGATTCCTCCTTGAAACAATTAATAAAGTGTTAGCATTTACTTACCGAAGAAAATAATTTCCTCTATAATTATGATATTAAAATACACAATAAATGTCAACGCTAACTCCCGATTTTTAAGAAAATATGCGATTTTGGTTAGATATATCAAACCAAAATATTTTATTGGATTATTATGTAAAAACTATTGATTAAATTTAAAAAATATTATATAATATAAATGTACAA
>JAGBNQ010000014.1 GCA_017634275.1 Ruminococcus sp.
CTTTATTTCTTATTTTAGAGGGCGCGTAAATAAGCTGTATCCATGAAAAAAACTTTCGCGCCCTCGCATAATGCGATACCTCTTTTTTATTTATCAGCCTTCCTTTATCTCCCTGATAAAGCCGGCTATCTTATCAAAATCGTCCTTGACGCGGTTATAAAGGGCGATTCCCTTTTCGTTGCCGAGCTTTTTCCTCAGAGCATTATAGAATGCGTTCTTTGTCTTGCTCACCTCGGCGGTCTCTCTTATGAGCTTAAGCTCGTCCTTAGTCATAGGCTGCTCGTGCTTTGCGCCCATAAGGTTATTTAAAAACTGATTTACCTTGCCCTTATCAAGCCTTGACATCTCGGGGTTCTTAGCCGCCTTTTTCTTTTTGGGGGCAGGCTTTGGCTTTTGCTCGGGCTCGGGCTTTTCCTCGGGCTCTGCCTTTACCTCGGGCTCGGGTGTCGGCTCGGGGGCAGGCTCGGGCTGCTTTTCAGGCTCGGGGGCAGGTGTGGGCTTGGTGTTCTTTTTGCCCTTTGGCCTGCCGCGGCCGCGCTTTGGCTTTTCCTCGGTCTTTGTTTCTTCAGGTTTAGCCTGCTCGGGCTGCTCCTGCGGCTTTTCGGTTTCTTCGGGTACTATAGCAGCGTTTTGCTCCATAGCCTTTGATATCTCCGCCTCGAATTTATCGGGCTCTATCTCGGGTACCTCGGGTGCTGAATACATTATATCGTCAAAGGTGGTATCAAGTGCCTTCTGCTCGTTATGCACCTCCGGCTCCTCCTTTATCTTAGGAGCGCCGATGATGCCGCGCCTTGAAACGTTGCTCTTGCCAAACGAGCGGTATCTTTCCACAACAACATCAAAGCCTTTATCCTTGCTGACGATCACAAACTCACGCTCGGTATTATAAACTATTCCCAAAACGGAAACTATATCAAAATCCATAGCGTTCATAATGCCGTTTTTGCTCTTGTAGAATTTGATAGACGCCTTTGTTTTAAGCAGAGTTGTTATTATATGTATCTTAAGCGTATCGGCCTTTTCGCTGTAGAAAACTATAAGTTCATCGCTCTCGTTCAAGTTATTAGCCCCCTCAAAGCCGCCGCTGTTGACATTTTCAAGGTCAATAAGATATGTGGTATTCATAATATCCCCCTTTATTTCAGTTAACAGTTAACAGTTATGGTATCGGCTTACGCCGATATATCTGTTATAATCATACCATTATTTTAGTAAGATGTCAAGTCAATGCACAATGCACAATTAGCAATTAACAATAAATCCCCCCGAAGAATTCTTTCTTTGAGGGGATAATTATTAATTGCTCATTAGCGCACAAGCGCACCTTAATTGTACACCCGGCATTGTTTAGGTTTGTGCCGTATACAGCTCATAGTAAGCACCGTGCTTTGCCATAAGCTCATCGTGTGAGCCGCGCTCTAAAATGCCGTGGTCATCAATGAACATTATCACATCACAGTTTCTTATGGTGGAGAGGCGGTGGGCGATTATAAAGGACGTTCTGCCCTTTAAAAGCTCGGCTAAGCCCTTTTGAACAAGCACCTCTGTCTTAGCGTCAATTGACGAGGTAGCCTCATCAAGTACCAGTATCTTCGGGTCGGAAAGGAGCGTTCTTGCAAATGAGATAAGCTGCTTTTCGCCGCCTGAGAGCTTTGAGCCGCGCTCATTTACCTGTGTTTCATAGCCGTCTGCCATTTCCCTTATAAAGCTGTCAGCGCAGACCGCCTTTGCTGCCGCCCTTATCTCGGCATCGGTAGCATCAAGCCTGCCGTAGCGTATATTTTCAAGAATGCTGTCAGAGAAGATAAAGCTGTCCTGCAGCATTATCCCCATCTGCGAGCGCAGGCTGTTTAGGGTAACGCTGCTGATATCAACGCCGTCAACGGTAATGCGCCCCTTGTTGATATCGTAAAAGCGCGAGATAAGCGAAACTATCGTTGATTTTCCTGCGCCCGTAGGGCCTACAAGCGCAACGCTCTGCCCTGCCTTGACATCGAAGGAGAGGTCTTTTAGAACGTCGATTCCCTCCTCATAGCCGAAGGTCACGTTATCAAAGCTCACATCGCCCTTTATCTCGCCCATTTCCTTAGCATTCGGCTTGTCTGCGATAGTTGCAGGCTCATCAAGCGTTTCAAATATACGCTCAAGGTAAGCTATATTGTTTATGAAGTTGTTCATTATATTTGATATGCTCATGATAGGCTGCCAGAAACGCGATGCGTAGCCAGTCATAGCAGAAAGCGTTCCGAGAGAAACGGTCGCAGGGTCAAGAACGAGCAGACCCACAATAAACATTGCCGCCCTTACAAGCGTTGAGATATTATCCGTTGCAGGCCACACAAGGTTTGAAAACTTGACAGCCCTCATCCAGCTTTTGCGGTAGGAGGTGTTCAGCCTGTCGTATATCTGCGCATTCTCCTCCTCACGGGTAAATACCTGCGTGATGCGCGCGCCGACTATGTTTTCCTGCAAATATGCATTCATATTCGAGCTTTTGTTGGAAACGTCCTGCCAAGCCCTGCGCTGATGCTTTTTTATAGCGAACATAACGAGCATAAACAGCGGCAGGCCCGAAAGCGCAACAAGAGTGAGCCTTACATCAACTATCAGCATAAAAATCAGGATAAACACCATATTGAGTATTTCCATGATAAAGTTGATGATACCGTTTGAGAGCATATCGGAAACGGAGTTTACATAGTTTATAACGCGGATAAGTATTTTGCCGTGGGGGCGGTCATCATAGTAGGTAAAGGGCAGCTCCTGCAAATGCGCAAACAGATCTTCACGGATATCAAAGATGATATTCTGCCCGACGACCGTCATTATACGCGAGCGAATATTTCCAAGCACCACGCTAATTATATTAAATGCCATAAGTGCTATTGCCAATATAACAAGCTCGGCTATATCCTTATCAGGGATAGTTACATCAAGCGCGTGCTTTGTGATAAGGGGAGCAATAAGCCCCGTTATCGCCGCTAAAATGCTTAAAAAAAGCGAGAGGATCATCTTGTTTTTATATTTCTTTATATAGACATATGAGCGCTTAAGGTGGGTAAAGTCAAAGGGGGTCTCAAGCTGTTCGTCAACGTCATATCTGTTTCTTGCCAATCAGACCACCGCCCCTTCTGTCTGCCCGCATTGCAGGTCATATATCTGCTTATAGTAGCCCTCGCGCCTGATAAGCTCATCATGAGTGCCGATATCGGCTATCCTGCCGTTATCAAGGATTATTATTTTATCAGCATTTCTGGTGGAGGATATACGCTGGGCTATGATTATCTTAGTGCAGTCAAAATCAAGCCCCTCGGTAAGAGCCTTTTGTATAGCGGCCTCAGTTTCCATATCCACCGCCGAGGTAGTATCATCAAGGATAAGCACCGACGGCCTTACCGCAAGTGCGCGCGCAAGGGATATCCTCTGCTTTTGTCCACCCGAAAGGCCGACACCGCGCTCGCCGACAATAGTTTCGTAGCTGTCGGGCAGCTTTTCTATAAACTCATTTGCCGAGGAAAGCTCGGCGCATTTTCTTACATACTCCTCATCAAGCGAGCTATCACCGAATGCGATATTTGAATCTATCGTATCGGAATAAAGCAGCACGTCCTGAGTGGCTATGCTGGTATTCTTTCTTAATGCGTGCAGGCGGTGAAGTCTTACATTTTTCCCGTCAACAAGCACCTCGCCGCCGTCAGCGTCATAAAAGCGTGGGATAAGGTTTATAAGAGAAGTCTTGCCGCTGCCCGTAGCGCCCATTATAGCCACAGTTTCGCCTGCGTTTATCTTAAAGCTGAGATCTTTGAGTATTTTCTTGCCGTCAATTGAGAAATCAACGTTTTTAAACTCGATATCGCCGTTTAAGCGCTCTGTCGGGGTGTCAGCGTCCTCGCGGTCAACTATCATAGGTGCAAAGTAGTATATCTCGACTATCTTGCCTGCCGATGCTACAAAGCGGTGGAAATCATTAACGTAGTTGCCAAGCGAGCGCAAAGGGTTGCTCACCGCCCACAAAAGCCCCGATATAGCGACATACTGCCCCATAGTAAGGTGCTGTTTTATCATAAAAAAGCCGCCTGCGAGCAGCAGCACAACGCTCAAAGACCCTGCAAGTATATCAATAAACGGCTGATATTTTAGCCAAACATATGCCGCCTTTATATTTGAGTGCCTATATTCCTCATCGCGCTTTTTGAACTTTTCCTTTTCAAATTCCTCTCTTGCAAAGGCCTTTACAACGCGGTTGCCCGAGATGTTTTCCTGCGCGGCCGTGTTAAGGGCGGAGGATTTTTCTCTAACCTCTCTGTAGGCAGGCCCTGCGTGCTCAGAGAGCTTACGCCTCAGCACAAGTATAGCAGGTGTCATAACAAGCAGGCAAAGTGCCGTAGCGTAGTCGATAGTAAAGAAATAGACCATTGACGCGGTAAAGAGCGCAATACTCTCGACAGCGCCCTTTATTACCCATGAAACCATATGCCTTACCATATCAAGGTCGCCCGTGAGCCTTGTCATAAGGTCGCCCGTGCGGAAACGGTCATAAAAGGCTATATCCTGATTTTCTATCTTTCTGAAAAGGTGTGTGCGGATATTATATATCATTCCCTGCGAGGCAGTTTCGTAATACATATTGCAGGCATACTGAAAGACAGTTCTTACAAAGGTAAAGCCCACCATAGCCGCAATAAGCAGAATAAGCCCGTTTCTGTCATTTTTTATATTATCAAGTGCGTTCTCGTTTGAGATATATCTGTCAATTATTTTCGACTGAAAATACGGTGCCGAAACATAAAGTGCATTACACAGTATCGACAGGCAGAGCGCTATGATATACCCTCGCCTGCTGCCCTTCATATTCGCCCACAGCCATTTGAACTGAAACATCTTAAACAGCACCTCCTCTTAACATATTTATTAGTACATTTCTGTTTCGTTTATGTATTATATCACAAATATGCGCTCAACAAAATAGATTATACTATTTAATTCTTTACATATCCTATTATTATGAGAAAAGGATAGAAATGGAGGAACAAATCGGAAATTGCAGGGGCGAGCGCCGCCGCGAAGGGGATACGGGGGGCGACCGCAAAGCCCCACACAAAAAAGTACAGCGCAGGCATTTTGCCCACGCTGTACTCTTCCCTATTAAACTATATTTCCACTAAGACTATTCATCATATTTTGCAAGTATCCTTGCAGGCTCCTTTAATATGGAAACGGCTGTTGCAAGCGCCTCGTTTACGTCCTCATAACTAAACTCAGAGGATACCTCCTTTGCGTGTTCCAAGGCCTTGCGCCCAAGCTCTGTCTGATATTTGCAGATAGATTCAAGCTGCGATACCGCCTTTGTTTCCAGATCCTTATAAACGAGCTTTATGTCGTTGACTATGTTTATCCTTATATCGTCATAGTTTTCAAGCGCTATGTCGATAATGTCGGTGGTCTGCTTTTTCTTTTTGAGGATAGCCGAGAATGATGTCATCGTCGCGGGCGGGAAAGTTTCGCTCGTTCCGAAAAGCTTGACGCCCATTACCGAGCGTGTGACGTTTTTGTTCATGCTCATCATTATCCTGTCAACGCTTGTTGACTGCGTTACTTCGGAGAGATCGGCGATACCGAGCTTATCTGCAAGCTCGCCCGATATCTTCTCTACCACCTTGTTTATCTCCTCGCGGTGAATCTCTATGCAGGTTCGGTAAGCCTCGCCCACCTTTTCCATAAGGAACGGGTAGAAGAATTTCTCGATATCCTCTGCCTTATATACAGGCTCGCCCTGCGCGTCCTTATCAAGGCACTCTAAAATGCTCTTTCTAAGACTTGCAAAGAACTCATACAGCCACTGCTCGGCCTGCTGCTGCATCTCCACAATGCTTAAGTGAACGAGCGGCTTTTTCTCCTCAAGGGCAGCCTCTATCTTCTGCGCCTCGCTTTCAAATTCCTGCGACACCGCATCGAGCTTTTGCTTATCAAGCGCGCTCATCTCATAGAACATATTCATCTTAGCGCTTGTTTCGTCAACCATTTGCCTTAGCATTGAAAGCACGCGCTTTGTTCTTATAACGTCCTTCTGCATCATTATATCGCGCTTTAATGAAAGCTCGAATTTAAAGAACTGGCTCTCGTAAAACTCCCTTGTGCCCTTATCGGCAGGCCTGCGCGCGCCCGTTTTCCTTGCGAACTCGTCAGCGCCGCTTATACCGTAAACGAATGCATTCGGAACTATCTCTGACGCTATGCCCTCAAAGCGGTTCATTATCTTGTCAACGTCCGCCTGAGTACCAAGCGCATCTATCATATTCACAAGGATATAAAGCATACCGAACCTCTGCGGCTGGATATGCGAGCCTAAGAAGACCTGCTCAGTTTCCGAGAACGGCAAAAGTGCAGATGTTGCATACATTACCGCATCGGCATTTACAAGATAATCCGTCACCTGCCTGTCAAGGTCATCAAGGTCTGAAAGGCCGGGGGTATCAACTATCCTCATTTCCTTAAGTATCGCGGAATTATCCTTGATATCAAGGTACTCTATCTTTCCCGGGAAGAACTTTTCCCTTGCCTCTAACCTCTCACGGGTAGTATCGCGCATTGTAAGGCGCATTCTTTTTCCGTTGTCAAATACCGCCTCAACCCCGGGAACTCTGCCGTAGGTTATCTCATTTATCGTATACGTTTCGGGGGAAACGTTTGTGGGGGCAAGATCCTTACCCAAAAGCGCATTTATAATAGTGCTTTTTCCTCTTTTGAACTCGCCTAAGATAACGAGCGTAAACGGCTCATTCGAGCGCTTTTCTATAAGCTCGTCCCACTCCTGCAAATTGCTGATAAACTCATCGCCCAAAATCTTTGCTATCATTTCATCATCGGCGATCATTTTCAGCCTTGCTCTTACCTTTTCGATATCCTCGTGTGAATCAGCATATAAATTCTTATCTTCCAAATTCACACCTCCCCGTCTGTGCCCATTATAAGGTTGCAGCGGATATCGCACATCTGCTGCGATCTGAGCTGATAATCGGGTCTTTTTATATCCATTCGCCATTTGTAAAGAGTTACGCATTCAAGGAAATCCATGCCTGCTACTATACGCCTTCTGATAGAGGGTATAGAGCTGTCAACAGCAAGCTTGCGCGGCTCCTTTTCGTCCCTTATCTTATCGTAGAGGTCAAAAAGCTCCTCAAAGCCCATTCTTTCATTCTTTCTTCCGAAAAAGTCGGTATAGCCCTTTTCGTAGAGGTCACATACCAGCTTGCCGAAATACTTCGGCTCATCAAGGCATATCATTCCTGCTCTGTCAGCGGTTATATCCGCAAACCTCACCCACTGCAAAAGCGTATGCAAAAGCTGATTGCTCACGGGAGATTTACAGCTGCGCTCCTTCGGCTTATAGCAGTCTTTATTATAGTTTAGATATGTAAATGCAAAGTTATAGGCGGTGTGATTATTTTGCAGCCTTCCGCACTCACAGCCTATCAGAAATTTAAGCTCCTCGGGGGTACACATATCAAGCAGCCCCGTTGAGACTACCACTGACGGGTCAAAGCTGTCGCTTTTGAGCGAATATATCCTCGGCTCGTCTGTTTCCTTTATAAGAAGTATCGGGGGATTAAGCTCAAGCCTCTCGGTACATTTTTTCAGAATATCATACACCTCGGGGTATTTAAGAGGGCCTGCCTGGATACATTTCATATAGCAGTCCTTCCCCTCTTCGGAGATATCGGTGGTGGTTATCGCTCTGTAGAGCCTTCCCCAGCCGCCGAGCCCCGAGAGCTTTTGCCTTACGGCAAAATCAGAATCAAAGGCATAATCAAGCGAGCCGCCGACAACGTGGTTATCAAAGCTCCTTGTATAGACATTAAGATATGTACGAAAGCTTGTATCTATTTTAAGCAGAGGGTTTCCCATTTCCTTTGCAGTTTCAGTCACATTATTCTCATTACTAAGAGAATAAGCCATTATATCACCTATTTATCAATGAACAATGCACAATGCACAATGCACAATTTTGAGGCTTCGC
>JAGBNQ010000015.1 GCA_017634275.1 Ruminococcus sp.
AATGCACAATGCACAATGCACAATTGAGGTGTCGGCTTGCGCCGACGGATTTTAAAAACGGCTGCACCGCAAACCTGCAATTGATGTTCGTACTCGTGAATACGGAGAGGTGCTTAAATTGTGCATTGAATTAACATTTTCCTACTTGAAAAGTGTAAAAAAATGTGCTATAATGTATATTTGCAGTGAATGGACTGCAAAAAGCGATCTCTATGCATAATATCCTTCAAAACAGCTATTTATTATATAAAAAACTGTTAACTGTTAAATGTTAACTGTTAACTGAAAAAAGGGGCAGCAATTATATGAGTATGTTGGAAACTATAGTTCAGGCGGTGATTCAGGGGCTTACCGAGTTTTTGCCTGTTTCAAGCTCGGGGCATCTGTCGCTCTATCAGCATTTTACGGGCAACAGCGGCGAAGGGGCGCTTATGTTCTCGGCGGTATTGCACTTAGGCACGCTCGTGGCGGTCTTTGTGGCATTCCGCAAGCTGATAATCGACCTTATCTTCGAGTTTTTCAGAATGTGTAAAGACCTTGTGAACAAAAAGTTCATCTGGGAGGAAATGAACCCCGAAAGACGAATGATAATAATGATAATCATTTCTACCCTTATGCTTATCCCGTTTATGTTCTTCAAAAGCTGGTTTGAGGGGATAGCCGAGGATACCTCCATTATGGCGGAGGGGATATGCTTTCTCTACACCGCGGCGATACTTTTCCTTTCGGATAAATGCACAAAGGGCAAAAAGACCAAGGGCGACATCACCGCAAAGGACGCGGCAACCGTCGGCTTTTTCCAGGGGGTAGCGCTGCTGCCGGGTGTTTCACGCTCAGGCTCGACTATATCCTCGGGGCTTTTCTGCGGCTTTGACCGCTCTACGGCTGTGGCTTATTCATTTGTGCTGGGTATTCCTGCTATTTTGGGCGGCTGCTTGCTTGAGATAGTTGACGCGGTCAAGGCAAACGAGGCAGCAGTAGGCTTTGGCAATTGCGCTGTGGGCTTTATAGTCGCGGCAATAGTCGGCATAGGCGCTATTAAAATGGTCGATTGGTTAGTCAAGAGCGATAAATTCAAGGTGTTCTCCATCTATACGGGGGCACTCGGCGTGATAGTGATATTCATAGCTGTTTTGGAGCTTGTAAGAGGAACGACCTTCAGCTTTTGAGTATAAGCTTTTATACGATAATTCTTTATAGTGGGAGTTATTATGGGAGATAATCTTTTTGCATACATTTTCGTGATCATTTTCGGATTGCTCGGACTTCGTTCTGTATCTATCGGCATCTCGGGCTTTTTGCTGTATCATAAAAAGGTGCAGGCAAAAGCAAAGGGCGGCAGCAGATATGTCAGACACCCTAACAAATATATTGCAAACCGGGCAAGAGCCGATATGAAGGTCCCCCGCAGCGGTATAGCTGTCAAGAATGCGGTTTTTACATATGAAGAAAACGGCAAAGAGGTGAGGGCAACAGCGGTAAACCTTGCAGGTGATGATAACACCTTTATAAATGACGGCAAGGTTTATACGATAAAGGTGTCACCCTTTAACCCTCATAAATGCTATTTGCCTGCTATTCAGCTTTATCGCGGCTGCACAATACCTGCAAAGATATTTATTTTTGTGAAAAGGATGATTCCGAAGATATTCGGACTTCTTCTTATCGCTATCGCCGTGTGGACATATTTTAATATTATCAAGCGATAGCAGGAGATTTACTTGATATATAGCTTTAACGAAAGGAAGTGAGTACACTTGGCAGCATCGGCAAACAGCTCAAAAAAGGCCTCGTCGGGGTCAAAGGCAAGCTCTGCAAAAAAGGGCAAAACAACTAAATCCGCGGCCGCGGCGCAGGAGATAGAGCGCAGAAGGCTCATATCTATAGTGCTTGTGCTGTTCGGCGTGCTTACGGGCTTTCTTACCTATATAAAGGGCGACGGCGGCTTGTGGACGGGGCTTTATAACTTCCAGCGCGGTCTGTTCGGTGACGCGGTGTATCTGCTTGCGCCTATGCTCATTTATTTAGGCGTGTTCATTTCTCAGGATAGATCGAATAAAAACGCTGTCGTTGCAAAGCTTGTGCAGGGGCTTATAGTTATGCTGCTCGTGTGCGGAATGTGGCTTATCTTCGCGCAGGGCAAGGTAGAGGGCGCAGGCTTTTTCAAAAAGCTCGGCGGCCTTTATAAGGACGGGGTAGACCCGAATATCCGCGGCGGAGGGCTTTTTGGCGCTGTTATCGGGTGGACGCTGCTTGCAGTGTTCAGATCTGTCGGTTCAAAAATACTTATCGTGCTGCTGACTATCTTGTTCTTGCTTATGCTCACAAACCTTACCATACCGCAGATAGCGGCATCGGTGTCGGGCTTTTTCAAGGCTGTATACCGCGCGCTCAATGAGGATAAGATAGCGGCTAAGGAGCGTGCCGAGGAGAGAAGAAAGGAGCATGAGGCTCTCAAAGCTCAGCGCGAAAAGGAGGAGGCCGAGCGCAAGGCAAAGGAAGAGGCAAGGAGCAAAAAGCGCGTTGATATAAAGATAGATGAAAAGAAAAAAGAACCCAAGTCTTTTGAAAACCCGAAGGACTTTGTGCCGTTTATCCCCGAGGAGATGCGTCAGTCCGACATCGGCAAAAAGATACCCGATTTTACTTTGGCACTTGATTTTAACAGCGCTGACAGCGTTATCTACACAGACGGAAAAAGGGCTGTTTCGGCGGACGAGCCCCCCTTTGAGATAAGCATAAGCGGTGAGAATACCGATGAAAGGGAGAAAAACGATACAGCGCCCGAGTATGGCTATGAGGAAGACCTTATGCCGCCCGAGGGACTTGCAGAGCCCGAGATAGATTTCCCCGAGGGCGAGCTTGATGAGGTCGGTGATGACGATAATTCGGAGCTGCACCGCATTATAAATGAGGCGGTGGCTCAGTCGCAGAAAAACGCTACCCACGATGACAAGGGCGGCGGCTATCAGACGCTCCACGTTGAGGAGGGCGGACAGACCTCTATGATAGAGGACGAGCAAAAGACCGTTTGGACACCGCCCCCGATAGATATACTCAAATATGCAAAAAACAATATCCCGACAGAGCAGGCCAGACAGGAAATGCTTTCAAAATCAGATGTGCTTGTAAAAACGCTTGAAAGCTTTGGCGTGCGCACTACCGTTACGGGGATATTCCGAGGCCCCTCGGTAACAAGGTATGAGCTAAGGCCCGATGCAGGCGTTAAGATAAACAAGATAACGAGCCTTGATAAGGATATCGCACTCTGCCTTGCCGCAAAGGGCGGCGTCAGGATAGAGGCGCCAATAATCGGCAAGAACGCCGTCGGCATAGAGGTGCCGAATACTACAAGGGATACGGTATCTTTAAGAGAGCTTATCGACAGCGATGAATACAGGAATATGAAACATGAGCTGATGTTCACAGTCGGCAAGGACATCGAGGGCAAGATAGTTGTCGGCGATATCTCCAAAATGCCGCATATGCTCGTTGCAGGTACTACAGGCTCAGGTAAGTCGGTATTTACAAACTCTATAATCATAAACATTCTCTACCACGCATCTCCCGATGAGGTAAAGCTTGTGCTTATTGACCCGAAAAAGGTAGAATTCCCGATATATAACGGCATTCCGCACCTGCTGATACCCGTTGTTACCGAGGCTGATAAGGCTGTCGGCGCTCTCGGGTGGGCTGTAAATGAGATGATGATGAGGTATAACCTCTTTGAGGCGAACGGTGTCAAGAACCTTGACGGATATAACAGCTACCGCGATGCACACCCCGAGAAAAAGCTGCCTAAAAAGCCGAAGATAGTTATAATAGTAGATGAGTTTGCAGACCTTATGCTGGCGGCTAAGAACGAGGCGGAAAACTCCGTTCAGCGCTTGGCACAGCTTGCCCGTGCGGCAGGAATGCACCTTATAATTGCGACCCAGTCACCGAGGGCGGATATCATCACGGGCGTTATCAAGGCGAATATCCCGTCAAGAACGGCTCTGAGTGTGAGCAATAATATGGAATCAAGGATAATCCTTGACGAGGTGGGCGCTGAAAAGCTGCTCGGCAACGGTGATCTGCTTTTCAAGCCGCAGGGCGCAAGGAACACTATCAGAGTGCAGTCGGGCTTTTGTGCCGATTCTGAGGTGCATGAGCTTGTTGAGTTTATCAAGAATAATAATAATTCCAACTACTCTGCCGAGGTAATGGAAAAGGTAGAGGAAAACACACCGCGGCCTAAAGAGGACAGAAACAGCGGCGAGGGCGGCGAAGATATCGTGCTTAACGATGATGACAGCATCATCGAGCAGGCAATACAGATAATCGCAGAAACGCAGACGGCATCTACATCTTATCTGCAAAGAAAGCTTAAGCTCGGCTATGCCCGTGCAGGCAGGATAATGGACGAGCTGGAGGATATGGGCTTTGTAGGCCCTGCCAACGGTGCAAAGGGCAGAGAGGTACGCATAAGCCGCGAGCAATGGCTTGAACGAGAGGCACGAAAATAATTAATAATTAATAATTGAGGTGTCGGCTGCACCGACGGATCTTAAAATATTTGCCCGAAGGGCGACACATCAACTGTTAACTGTTAGCTGTTAACTGTTAACTGAAAAAGGGGTGGTGAGAATATGGCATTTATGCCCGTATCAAAAGAGGATATGAAAGAGTGCGGGATAGATACGCTTGACTTTGTGTATATCACGGGGGACGCGTATGTCGATCACCCGAGCTTTGGTGTTGCCATAATCTCGCGTATTTTAGAGGCTAAGGGCTATACCGTCGGCATTATCGCGCAGCCCGATTTCAAGGACTTTAAGAGCGTTTTAGCGCTCGGTGTGCCGAGGCTTGCTTTCCTTGTTACGGCAGGGAATATTGACTCTATGGTGTCACACTACACGGTTGCCAAAAAGCCGCGTAAGGACGATCTTTATTCCGCAGGCGGCATAGGCGGCAAGCGCCCCGACAGAGCGCTTACTGTCTACTGTCAGATGATAAAAAAGGCCTGCCCCGAAAAGCCTATCCTCTGCGGAGGGCTTGAGGCATCGCTGCGGCGCTTTGCGCACTATGACTACTGGAAGGATACTGTAATGCCCTCGGTGCTTGTTGACTGTGGGGCTGATATACTTATGTTCGGCATGGGCGAACACGCTATGCTGGAGCTTGCAAAAAGGCTCGATAACGGCGAGGAGGTATCGTCTATACGCGATGTAAGGGGAACGTGTTATCTCTGCGAGCCGCAGGAAACGCCGTTCGGCGCGGTGCAGTGCCCCTCGTATGACGAGGTGAAAAGGGATAAAAGGCTCTATGCAAAGGCGACAAGGCAGCAGTATGACGAGCAGGACGAGGTCTACGGCAAAATGATAATTCAGCGGCAGGGGGATAAGATGCTCGTGCAGAATCCGCCTGCAAAAAGCCTTACCACCGAGGAAATGGACTGGGTATATTCACTCCCATATGAGCGTACATACCACCCGATGTATGAAAGCGAGGGCGGTGTGCCCTCTATTTTAGAGGTAAGGTTCTCTATCACTCATAACAGAGGGTGTTTTGGGTTTTGCAATTTCTGCTCTATCGCCTTGCATCAGGGCAGAAAGATAAGCGTAAGGAGCGAGGAGAGCGTTATCAAGGAGGCAAAGTACCTCACGACTCTGCCCGATTTTAAAGGGTATATCCATGATGTCGGCGGCCCTACCGCCAATTTCAGGATACCGAGCTGTCAAAAGCAGCTTGAACACGGCCTTTGCAGGGGCAAAAAATGTCTGGCACCCATGCCCTGTAAAAATTTGCAGGTCGATCATACCGATTACCTTGCGCTTTTAAGAAAGCTCAGGGATATCCCGAAGGTGAAAAAGGTGTTTATCCGCTCGGGGATAAGGTATGATTATCTTATAGAGGATAAAAACGATGAGTTTATGAACGAGCTTATCGAGCATCACATAAGCGGACAGCTCAAAGTCGCGCCCGAGCATTGCTCGGCAGCGGTGCTTGATAAAATGGGCAAGCCGCATATCGAGGCATATAAAAGGTTTCAGAAGAAATTCTACCAGATAACGGGCAAAAAGGGCAAGCAGCAGTATCTTATACCCTACCTTATGTCCTCGCACCCGGGGTCTACGATAAACGATGCGATAGAGCTTGCGGTGTTCTTAAAGGAAAACGGCATTCACCCCGAGCAGGTGCAGGACTATTACCCCACCCCGGGAACGATATCTACGGCGATGTTCTACTGCGAGCTTGACCCGTATACCTTAGAGCCGGTTTTCGTGGCGAAAAAACGTGAGGATAAGGCGGCGCCGCGCGCACTTTTGCAGTATTACCGCCCCGAGAACAGAAGAATGATAATCGAGGCGCTGATAAAGGCAAAAAGAGAGGACCTTATCGGGCAGGGCAAGGACAAGCTCGTTTCCCCCGACAGGGAGTATGTGGAGTATAAAAGACAAAGGCAGGCAAGCCAAAGCGGCAGGCCTGCAAAAGGTAAGGATAAATGGCAAAAGCAAAACGCCGCACCAAAAAGAGCAAAAGCACAAAAAAGAAAAAGAAGTTAAATATAAGAAAGCTCAGGCGGATAATAAAATACTCAGCACTTGTGCTGGGGGCGCTTGTTTGCTTTCTTGTAGGTTTTCTGGAGTATACCGGCAGGATAGATATTTTAGTCAGGCTCGGCCTGCGCGACAAGCCTGCCGAGGGTGAGGAGCTTTCCGTTCACTTTATAGACGTAGGGCAGGGCGACTGCACGCTCATGCTCTCTGACGGCAAAAGTATGCTCATAGACTCGGGCGAGGCGGAATACAGCTCATCTGTGATAAAATATCTTAAGCGCAAGGGCGTTAAAAGGCTTGACTGCATTGTTATCACCCACCCCCACACCGACCATTTCGGCGGCATGGCGGATATAATAAAGAAAATAGGCGCAGACAGAATAATAATGCCGAGGGTGAGCAGCGAATTCATGCCCACTACCTCTGCCTATGAGCGCCTGCTCAAAACGGTAAGCGGTGCAGGGCTTAAGATAGATGCTGCGAAAGATGAGAGCTTTACGCTCGGCAAGGCAGAAATAAAGCTCTATACCTCCGACTACAAGGGTGAGAACCTTAACAATAACTCGGTGATAGTAAGGGCGCAAAACGGCAAGAACAGCTTTCTTATCACGGGCGACTGTGAGAGGGAGGAGGAGCAGATACTGCTTGACAAGGGCGTTGATCTGAGCGCTAAGGTGTTAAAGGTCGCCCATCACGGGAGTGCAACGGGCAGCTCTGCCGAGATGCTTGATAAGATACTGCCGCGCTATGCGGTGATATCCTGCGGTGCAGGCAACAGCTACGGCCACCCTCACGATGTAACGCTTTCAAGGCTTGATAAATATGCAGACAAGATACTGCGCACCGATTTAAACGGCAATATAGTGTTTATTTCCGACGGCGAGGGGCTCACGGTGCAGACGCAGAAGGGGAGCTGAAAGTAATGTATTATTCTGTTGACAGAGCTGACGGGGAATATGTTATGCTCTGCGATGATGACGGCGAAACCAGGGAGATACGGCGTTTTCATTTTGAGGGAGATGTCAAAACGGGCGGGATATACCGCTTTGAGCAGGGGCGCTTTATATATGACGGGCAGGAAACTGCAAGGAGAAAAGCGCGCATAAGGGCGCTTGAAGAAGAGGTCTTTGAGTAATGGCCGTGCGTAAACTCCGGTTTATCATAGTAAGTCTCAAAAGCAGTCATAATTAAAGGAAGTGCAAGACTAATGGAGAATGATTTATTTTCACAGCTAAAGGAAAAACTGCCTAAAATGTCAAAGGGGCATAAGGCTATCGCAGGGTATATCCTGGAGCATTATGATAAGGCGGCGTTTATGACGGCGCAAAAGCTCGGCGCGGCT